>CAZHQC010000092.1:0-9457 GCA_964534135.1 uncultured Elusimicrobiaceae bacterium
ACTAGTTAATGCTATTGCGAGCACCAATTATACTCTTGATATTGCTCTTTACAATCTAAAACTTCAAGATGTAACGCAGGCAATTATGGAGGCTCAAGACAGAGGAGTTAAAGTAAGAATAATATTTGATTATAAGCATGTTGTTCCTAAGATAGGACGGGATTTGGAAATCCTAATAAATAAAGGTATGAATATTAAATTGATGCGCGGTAAAATGCGTTCAGGTTCCATGCATAATAAATACGCAATTTTTGACGGCACCGCCTTACAAATGGGTTCGGCCAATTGGACTTCTACTGCTGAAAAATCAAACTATGAAAACATGATGTTTGTCTATAACCCTCAAATCATCTGGGGCTATCAGACCAATTTTGAATGGATGTGGAATCAAGCCATATCGGCTTATGATTTAAATGCCATGCCACCACCGGCCGGACCGATTCCTTATGACCCAAATCCCTCAGTAAATTTTAATGGACAAACTTTCCCAAATTATATTTTCTCCCCCAAAGGTGGAACTACAGATGTGATAGTAAAAGCTATTGATTCCGCTTATTATGAGATAAATGTCGCCATGTTCTCTATGACCTCAAAACCTATCATGAATGCTTTAATCAGAGCCAAGGCCAGAGGCATTAACATTAAAATGATGCTTTCAGCCGGTATGAGTTTTCCATTCTATCATGAAGCCCTTAAAAACAAACTGACTCTTAAATTTATGGATGGCAGAGTTTATAGAGGCAGAATGCATAATAAATTCACTATCATTGATAATACTCTCCTTATTAATGGAGCATTTAATTGGTCGGCCAATGCTGAAAATGTAAATGCTGAGAACACCATTTTAACGATAGATACAAACTATGTAGGCCCCTTTAAAAGAGTTTTTGAGAAACTTTTTCAGCAGGCAAAGCCTGTTGGCCAATATTAATCGAAATATCTAATATAAACTAAAACCCGCGTATATTCAAAATAACGCGGGTTTTTTTTATAGCCTATTTTAAGATGTTTGTTTTTTATGTAAAATATAAGTGTCTTATATTTCGTTCACTTTTAAAAATTAAGGGGATGCATGATACAAAGACTTAAAAAGGCTGCCAATAAAGACACTTTAAAAACCATTCTAAAATTTCTCGCTATTATTTTTGCAGTATATTTATTTTTAGTCAGCATAGGTTTAATCTCCGCCGCCTTTAAAGGCTTCGGAAAAGGTTTTGCCGAGAATCTCTTGAAAACTACAGCTAATCCTTTTATAGCTCTTTTTATAGGTGTTCTTGCTACAAGCATAATTCAAAGTTCATCCACTACAACCTCATTGGTCGTCGGCATGGTATCTTCCGGCATTATTCCCATTGCGGGAGCTATCCCAATAGTCATGGGCGCCAATATTGGAACAACCGTAACTAATACGATTGTTTCTTTGGGGCATATAACTCAGAAAGAAGAATTTAGAAGAGCTATAGCCGGAGCCGCCGTTCATGATTTTTTTAATATTATGGTTGTAGCTATATTATTTCCTCTTGAACTTATGACCGGGTTTCTTGAAAAATCAGCTACATATTTATCCGGGCAATTCTTAAATTATGGCGGTGTAACATTTACCAGCCCCTTAAAGGCTATAACAAAACCCGTAATTCATTTTATTAAGGATTTTTTTGTAAATGGCTTGGACATATCTTCTACAATGGCTTATACCGGTATGCTTATTTTAGCGGCTATTCTGACTTTCCTGACTTTATTTATGATAGTCAAACTTATGAAATCCATGGTTATGGCTAAAACGGAAAGTATATTTAATCAAATAATCGGAAAAAGCGCTTTGCTCGCTATTTTCGGTGGAATGTTTATTACCACCATAGTTCAAAGCAGTTCCATCACAACCTCACTTTTAATTCCCATGATAGGCGCGGGCATATTATCGCTTGAGGCAGCTTACCCTGTAACCATAGGCGCCAATATCGGCACAACGACAACCGCTATTTTGGCCTCGCTTGCAACGGGCAACCCGTCTGCCATAGCCATAGCCTTTGTTCATTTTCTTTTCAATTTTATAGGCGCTGTTATATTCTTTCCCATAAAATTTTTACGCAATATACCGCTTAAGATGGCAAGAATGCTTGGAGAATTGGCTTATAGGAAAAGAGCGTATGCGGTATTTTATATGGTGTGTATCTTTTTTCTAGTACCTATAACTTTAATATTGATTTCTAAGTTATTTTAAATAACTTAAATTGGAGGGTGTAATATGTTTGATAATTTGATTAAATTTTGGAAAGGTGATGATTTTCTTTCGACGGTTTTGGGTGAATTCCAACAAATGCTGCTGGATTCTCAGAATATATTTAGTTCGGTTTTTAAGTTTTTAGTGGAAAATGAGGAGACTCCGGGTCTTGAAGATAAAGTTTTTTCCATTGATAAAAAAGTTAATCAGCTTGAAAAAGATATTAGAACAAGAATAATAACTCATTTAGCAGTTCGCCCCGAAGTAGATACCGGTATGTCACTTTTGCTTATGAGCGTTATTAAGGATGCTGAAAGATTGGGTGATTATGGTAAGAATCTTTTCGGCGTTAGCCAGATATTGGCTAAGCCAATAGAAAAAACTAAATATTATTCCTATTTTGGAGATATAGATAAAGATATCATAAAGCTCTTTGAAGATACCGAAAATGCATTTATGGATAATGATGAGGGTAAAGCCGCCAAATCATGGAAATATGAAAATAAAATCGTTAAATTTTGTGATGAAGTTATAGATAAATTATCTAAGAGTGATGATCTTTCAACAAATGAAGCCGTCTCTTATACGCTTATTGCCAGATATTACAAAAGGATAGCGGCTCACTTGGCCAATATTGCAACTTCCGTAATATTACCACTGAATGATTTGGATTTCTACGACGAAAAACAAAAGCCTTTGAAGTAAAAAACAAATTAATAATTCATAATAAAAAAGCCCTCTTTTAAAGAGGGCTTTTTTATTTAGGGTTTATCAGCAAAGGACCTAATGTTTAATCGGCAAAAAACAATTGATTTGTAGGTCTTTTGTAGGATGTGGAGATTTAGGTATCCTTGCTAAACTAAGTAGGTAGAATAAAACTTACGGAGGATTATTTTAAATGAAAAAATACATATTATTTGCAATAGCATTAGTATTTGTTTGTAGCGCGGCGCAAGCAGACAGTGGGATTGAAACGATTTCAGCAGATTCAAAAACGGCGGCTTCTTCTCAAGATTTAAATACAGCTAAAGAGCTTTCAGGAAAACAAATCGATGGTATGATGCTCGGGTTAAAAGCTGGGCCTGTTCAAATAGATGGGGACATTCAAGTTTCTAAAAAGGAAGAATTAAAATTAAGCGAATCTAAAAAACTTATACTTAAAGGCACTGTTCCCACTCTTGCTAAGTCTGAAACCAAAACCATCAAAAGCAAACCCGGTTTTTTTGCACATATGGGCGGGGCTATACTTTCCCCCATAGTTACACCGATAGCTATGACGGTTGCCGGCACACTAGCAGGCGCTCTGGTTGGAACTGAGATGGGCAATACATTTACGGGAGTAGTGGGTGGAGTGATTGGTGGTATTGGCGGTTTAGTTCTTGGTATAGTTTTAATACCTATTGTAATTATAAGCAATGTTTTCAGCGGATTATCGCAACTTTTTAAAGGTAATTTTTAATCCGTCAAATTATTATTTAAAAAAAAACGCTGATATTTTTTTTAAATATCAGCGTTTTTTTATTGTTAATTTACTGTAGTTCTGTTTTTAATTATTTACCTGAAACAGTTATACCGCCAAAAGATATCCAAGGTAAGATACTGCTTCCAAAATCAACTCTCTCCTTTGATATATCTTTTATACTCAAAAACATTTGAGGTATATTTCCCGCAATCATAGTTTCCGACACGGGATATTGAATTTTGCCGTCTTCAATATAATAGCTGTTCTTGGCAATGCCCGAGAAATCGCCATTATCATTAGGCCGTCCGCCTGAAAATCTGGCAACCAATAACCCTTTTTTAATTGATTTTACGATATCGGCAAAACTTTTTTCTCCGGGGTCCACCATATAACAACTTCCGCTATTTGAAACTCTGTTTAGGCCTGTTTTTTTTGCTCCATAAAGACTAAGAATAAATGTTTTAAGCACGCCTTTATCTATAATGGTTAAGTTTTCAGCCTTATAGCCGTCGGGCGTTATAAAATAACCATCTGCTATTTCAGGTGAAACAGGTTTGGAGTGAAGGGTAAATTTATCCGAAGCTATGGTTTTATTAAGTTTGTCTTTATAAATACTTGTGCCCGCTATCAAACTGCCATCGCGAATTGCCGCATCTGAAATGAAGCCCATAAAATCGCCAAGACAATCGGGAGTAATGATTATCTCCCCTGTAAATTTTCCCTCAAGCGCTTTAGTCTCTGTTTGCTGGGATGATTGTTTAAGTAGAGTGTCAAAAGAAGAACTATTAATGATTTCCTTTTCCAAATTTTTAGATGAAAAAACCGAATAATTAAATGATGAAGTTTTTTTACCATCTTGTGATGAGAACATTGCCACCACTTCATATATGCCCTGAGACGAAAGAAAATCAATACCGTTTGAATTAAGTAAATAACTGTCTGTTCGGGTGAAATCAATAGTGGAGGTGCGCATATTTACTTTTGGATAGCGTTTTTTTGCTTCCATAAGAAAGTTATTCAAGCGATTATAAATCCTGTCCAAATCAGGTTCCACCATTCCATTATCAAAAGTCTCCGCAGGTTGAATTTCAGATATATCATAGGCCTCGTCTTGCGGTGAAGCCTCAGAAAATTTAACGGCATTTTTTGCCGCCTCTTCTATAGCGGTTTCATCTTCCCCGTTAAGACTTACATAGCCCCGTCTTTTATCTTTTATAGCCATAAGTCGTATATTGGTATTAAAAGTTGTTCTAAGTAGAGAAATTTCCCCCGCCTCTGCATTGAGTTCGTATTTTTTTGATTTTGATAAAACACATTGACTTTTATCCGCGCCGGCTTTTTTTAGGGCTTCAATACAAAATGTGGCGGTTTCTTTATTTTTCATATTACTTGCCTCCGATATTTATTCTGCATTTTATGGCTGGTCCGCCCATACCGACGGGAATTGATTGTTTTTTGCCGCACATTCCGGCGCATGACCAACTCATATCATTTGAAACCATAGAAACCGTCTTGAGCATATCAAAAGCCACTCCGGATATTGTGGTGTCTTTTATCGCTCTACCCAGTTTTCCCTTTTTAATCTCATAACCAAGTACAATACCGAACATAAATTCACTGGTGGCATCTGCCTGTCCATTGCTGGATTTTATCAGATAATAGCCATCATCTACTGAAGCAATCATATCTTCCAATTTACTTTTTCCCGAAAGAATGGCGGTATTTCGCATTCGAACAAGCGGCTCATCAGAAAAATTAAAAGCCCTGGCATTTCCTGTTGGCTTAACTTTAAAATGTGCGGCTGATTCTTTATTATGCATAAAAGATTTTAAAATGCCGTCTTTAATTATAACCGCATCCTCAGCTTTTGTGCCTTCATCGTCAATATACACCGGCACCGGGCAAGTTTTTCCCATTGCCGTATTCGCAAAATCAACAAGGCTTATCAAAGGACTTGCCACCTCTTGATTTAAAAGATTAGCCGCCACTGAGCCGCCCAAAACTAAATCGGCTTCCGTTGTATGGCCTATGGCTTCGTGAGCTAATATCCCTGCTAAATCCGCATCAAATATACATTCTTTATTTCCGGCTTCAGGAAATACACCTTCGGTTTTTTTTACAAGATGATTGTAAAGCTGCTCTATTTTTGGAAATAAATCCGAGGGCTTTTCAAAGACATCTTCAAATTGTCCGCGAGAGCCAAAGACCTCATAAAGCTCTATGGGAAGGCCATCTTTTTCAATTGTAAGCGCAATCATAGCTATCGTTCGGGGAATCATTGAATAAGAGATTGAGCCATCTGATGTGATTAGTGACTTTTCCATATCAAGTTCACTTATAACCACACTTCGACTTTTAATGTTTTTATAAGTTTGAAGGATATGAGAGTCTATTTCACCTGCAAAATTTACAATTTCTTTTTGAGTCATGCGCGGCTTTTGAGTAAAAAATGTATTATTGGAAACACCCAAAACAGAGGGAAGCGCGCCTAAGCCTTTTTTAAGTTTTGAATCCAGAAAAACAGAATTATCATAGGCGGTTTTTATAACAGATTCTATGGCGGCATCTTGCCTATCACAAGTTGAGGCAAAGCCCCAAGAACCATTTTGATAAGTTCGCGCGGAAATACCGCTACTCGAACTTCTTTCATTGCCCACCAAATTACCGTTTAAAAAAACTACCCGTGTGCTTTTATTTTCTTGCAATCTTAATTCAGTATACCCTTTGAAAAGTGAAGTGTATTTTTTTAAATCTTTTTCTAACATATAAGACCTCCTTCTGATTAGTAAAATCCTAACAAAGATAGTAAAGTTCGTCAATAATGGAAATTTAGTATTTTACTTTCCAAGTCTTAGGACCTATAAAAGAGTAGGCCCTTTAGCCTGTCCTATTGGAAGAATTTCCCCTATAATAATATATATATAGTGTTACTTTCGTTTTAAGATTTTTGATGCCAAATCCTGGAGGATTAACTGTGAAATATTATATAAAAGCGTTTTTTTTGTTTTCACTTGGTTTAACATTGTTCTCAAGCTCGGCTTTTGCCGATGCCCTAAATGAAGTTGAAGCCTTAGCCTCCTCTTCTCCCGAGGAATATAATAAAGTTTTTGATAATAACCTTGCCACCGGAGAGCCTCGCCTCTCATCTTCCATTAGTCAAGAAAAGCTTAAGCAAATGATGCTTGATGATTTGGACTCTCTTGAAAATATTATTACCGCCAGATATGCTCCCGCCGATTGGAAGCAAGAGCAAATTGGCTGGGATTTAAATGCGGAAATTCAAAAAGCCAAAGATGCTATAAATGATGCGGATGCTACAAGTGTAAAAGATTATCATAAATTAGTAAGAGGTGTTTTTACTTCCATGCAAGATTATCATGTTTCGGTTCAATTTTATTCAACGGAAGCATCTTATTTGCCATTGGCAATTTCGGAAGCGGGCGGACATTATTTTATTTCTGCTATAAATCGAAAAAAATTGCCGGAAGCAGATTTCCCCTTTCAGGTTGGAGATGAAATTACGGGTTTTGGCGGAAAGGATATCCAGACTGCAATAGATGAGCTTAAACTGCAGTCCGGTTCAAATAATGCGCCTCATACTGATAATGCGCAAGCCGCAATGCAAATGCTTACGGTTCAAGTGGGCGCAAGAGCGGATAATATACCGCAAGGAGAGCTAACTTTAACGGTAAAACCAGCCGGAAGTCAAAGTGAAACAACTCATCAGCTCAATTGGATTCATATCCCCGAACTTATTTCTCCCCAGCCCTTTGTCGATAAATCTTTTAATTATTCAGAAAAGCAGAATTTTCCCATGTCATGGTTGGCAATGATGAAAGCGGACTTTATCGAAAATCCCGTTATGGCAAATGCGAATATGTTTACTATGGGAGATAAAAATGGTTTTATGCCTGATTATGGTGAAAAAATTTGGGAAGCGCCGGAAGCATCCCTATTTAAAGCCTATGTTTATACATCACCGATAGACGGTAAGAATATAGGCTATCTTCGTTTGCCGCATTATATGGTGAATAATCCCGTAGAATTTGTTTTAGAATTTTCCAAACTAATTGCCGAATTTAATCAGAGAACCGATGCCTTAGTTATTGATCAGCTTAATAATCCCGGCGGCAGTCTTTTTTATCTCTATGCCTTGGCCTCAATGTTAACTGATACTCCTTTAACGGTTCCCAAACATCAGATTTCCCTTACTCAAGAAGATGTTCTTGGCGCTATAGAGTTTTTGCAAGAATCAGTAGAGGTAAAAAACGATGAAGACGCAAAAAACTTTTTTGGAGATTCTATTCAGGGTTATCCCGTAACATATGATTTTTTTTCTAAATTCAGAGACTTTTACAAAGGCATTATTAAACAATGGGAGGAAGGCAAAACTCTTACCGACCCTGTGGCTATATTTGGTTTAGATGCTATTGAGCCCGCTTATGGAGCGCGTTACACAAAACCTCTGATAGTATTGATTAATGAACTTGATTTTTCAGGAGGAGATTTTTTCCCCACTATTATGAAAGACAACAATAGAGCTCTTTTGTTTGGAGAGCGCACCGCGGGAGCCGGTGGCGTGGTAAAAGAATATTCTTATCAGAATAGCTTACTTGGAACAAAAAAATATCATCTTACTTCGACCATAGCCAGACGGGAAAACGGTCAGCCCATTGAAAATCTTGGAGCTACTCCCAATATCCCTTATGTTCTTAAGCTTGAAGATATTCAAAACGGATTTCCCGAATATATAAAAGCCGTTAATGAGGCAATAGCAGGAATATAAAATTAAGAATTATTTAAATTAAAATGACAAAACAAGGAAAATCATCATGAAAAAATTCATTTATTTAATTCTCTTATTACTATTAAGCGCAAATTCTCAAAATATTTTTTCAGCTCAGGATTTAAATAATCCTCTCCCAAATTGGATAGATCAGGCCAGAGAAACAGCCAATGGCAAACCTCCCGTTCTTAATGTCAATAGAACCGTCCCCCCGAAAGATTTCCGCATACCTGCGGAATATGAAGCCGTATCAGCCGTTGTATTGGGTTGGGCGGGTTATACGGATATGCTTAGTGATATTGCAAAAGCCGTCACAGGTCCCGGTAATGCTCAAATATGGGCGGTTCAGGGGCCAACTTCTATAAGTGGCGTTTCTCCGACTAACTATACAAAGATTAATGCCGATATTGACACTGTTTGGATGCGCGACTACGGTCCGTTTGGAATTTCCGCAGGAGGCTCTCAAGTTGGCATAGTGGACTCCGTTTACCGTCATTATCAATATAGACGAAACGATGATGCTTTGCCCGTTAATCTTGGAGAAATTATGTATATTGATGTTTTTGGAATACCCATAATTTTAGATGGCGGCAATCTTATGGTGGATTCAAAATCCAATCTTTTTATGACCAAACGAACATATCTTTGGAATTCAACTCTTTCAAAAGAGCAAGTTGATGCCTCGCTTAAATCCTATTTTAATGTAAAGAATATATATGCTTTGGATTATGCCGGCTATCCCGATTATCCCGCTGATGGCACAGGCCATATAGATATGTTCTTAAAGCTTTTAAATGATAATACGGTTTTGGTTTCCATAGCCGATACGGAGCCTTTCAAGTCTAACGCTGAAAAGGCCATAGAATTTTTTAAAAATAAAACCGCTCCCAATGGTCAGCCTTATAAAATAATTAAAGTTAAAGGTTGGGAAGGATATAATGGATTAGGAAATTCAGACCACTTTTAAGGCTAACTTAAGGTGTAAAAA
>CAZHQC010000093.1:0-9145 GCA_964534135.1 uncultured Elusimicrobiaceae bacterium
ATTTTTAGACAATTTTAAATAGCTGGTATCTTTTCTTTTAATATATTAAAATTGTGTGTACTAAAAAAATATTCTCTTGAAGATATCCAAGGATGTTTGAATCGAGGGATACTGACGGAAATGGAGGTAGTAATATGGAAAAAGGAGCAATTGGAAGATTTAGTTTTGTGTTTGTTATATTTGCGGTGGTTTTCTTTGGCATGATGGCGTTTTTTGTGGTTTCTCCCGGAGAAGTCGCGATAAAGACCAGGTTGGGAAAGGTTATTGATTCTTATGAGGAAGGTGTTCATTTTAAGATGCCTATTCTTGAGGCGATTACTAAGTTCTCTATACAGATTCAGCGCGCTGATATAAAGACAGAGGCTTTTTCAAGGGATTTGCAGTCTATAGAAGCTGAATTAGTTGTAAATCATAGGATACAGAAAGCTACGGTAGTTAGTGTTTTTCGTAATTTAGGCCCTAATTATGTTGACAGAGTGGTGGATCCGGCTGTTCAAGAAATTTTTAAGTCTGTTGCTTCAAAATATTCTGCCGAGAAGATAATTTCCGATAGGAATACCATAGTTCAAGAGGTTAATATATTGGCCAAGGAAAGATTGACTAAGAATGAGATAATAGTAACCGATATATCTCTTGTTAATCTTGATTTTACCGAACAGTTTCTTAAAGCTGTTGAAGATAAGCAGATAGCCGAACAACAGGCAAAAATGTCTGAAAAGCTCGTCGTAAAAGCAAAAAAAGATGCCGAACAGGTTATAGCGAAAGCCAGGGGTGAAGCTGAGGCTCTTAAAATGCAAAAGATGTCCATAACCAAGGATTTGATTGAGCTTAGAAAGGTTGAGGCGACACTTAAAGCCATAGAAAAATGGAATGGCATTATGCCTACCTATATTGGCGGCAATGGCGTGCCTTTTATTCCTTTAGGGGGGAAGTAAATAAGGAAATTCTTTATATATAAGAATTACTTATAATAACTAACATCTTGTTGATAAATATCAGTAAACGGGGAACATGAATTTTCATGTTCCCCGTTTTTTTATTAAAATAAATACTTGACAGCTTAAGAAAAGTCTGCTATGCTTTAAGTATCTTAACATTGAGTTTAATAAAATTAATAAAGAGATTAACTATGAATATTCCTAATAAATGCCCTTCCTGCGAGGGGAAACTGTTTGTAACTCAATTGTCTTGCTCAGAATGTGAGACAACTATAAAGGGTCAATATGAATTGCCTCAGACTGCCTATTTAAATTCCGAAGATGAAAATTTCCTTAAAGTATTCTTGGCCGCAAGGGGAAGTATTAAGGAAGTTGAAAAAAGATTGGGGATTTCTTATCCTACTGTAAAGTCCAGGCTTGAGGCACTTATTAGAAAGCTTGGTTTGAAAGTTTTTGATGAAGATATTAAAAAAAAGAGATTGGATATTTTGGTAAAACTTGAAGCTGGAGAATTAAGTTCGGATGAAGCTATAAAAAAAATAAAAGAGTTGGAGGGGTAAAATGATAGAGGAAAAAGCGAGAATTCTTAAGATGCTGGAAGAGGGAAAAATTGGCGCGGAAGATGCCGCAAAATTGATGGATGCCATAGAGAAAAGCGAGGGAGCCAGTGAACCGGCTAGACCGGGGAAAACCTTGAAAATAAAGGTTTATGAGAATGATTCTTCTAAGCCAAAGGTTAACCTTAATATTCCTATCGGCTGGTCAAAATTTCTTATGCCGTTTGTCGAAACTAAGATAAAAACTAAGCTGAAGGCAAAGGGCGTTGATATTGATATGGATAAAGTTAAGGAAGAGATGGAGAATGCTCAAGTGGGAAAAATCATTGATATTGATGATGGCGGAGATAAGGTAGAAATATATATTGAATGAGTTTTCACGTGAAAACTATGTTAAAATAGAATTTATCCGGAAAAGCCGATATTTAAAGATTTTTTTGTTCTTTTTTTAGAATCTGAAAAATACCATGAAAGGAGAAAAAGCCATATGTTTAACTTAAAATCAAATAAACTTAAATGGGGAATAATTTTAATTGCAATAGGATCTGTTGTTTGGGCGCATAATTTTGGACTATTATCGTTTTCTTTTAATTTTACCCGGGATTGGCCGGTTATATTGATAGCTTTCGGTTTGCTTGCGGTAGGGAAGTCTGTGTCTCTCGCAAATCATTCCGCTAAGGTATCATCAAAGGGGAATAAAAGGGCCATTGGAGATATTTTAAAGGATATAGAGAGTGGGGCTAAGACTGCTGAGGATGCAATCTCGGAGTTGAGCGACAAGAAAGAAAAGTAAATTTTGCTATAATTATACTTTTAAAGAATGTATAGGGAGAATAATATGTATTGTCAAAAATGCGGTAAGGAAGTAGGGGCTGATTCCAAGTTTTGTCCGTTTTGTGGTATGCCTAAAGTTGAAGAGTTTGCAGTTGTTGGTTCCGGCGGCGCCCCGGTTATTAAAATGAAGCCTAAATTTATACCCACGCTTTCTATTTTGGTTATATTGCCGATTGATATATTCCTCACGATATGGGCCACAGTATTTTTTGGAGGAATTGGGCTGGCTGTCGTCGAGGTAGTGGGTATGGATTTTCCGGAGTGGCTTACTTTTGCTGTTTCCGGGGGCGCATTCTTTTTTCTTTTTCCTATTCTAATTTATTTTGTTCAGAAAAAGAGTTATTCTAAGACGGAGTATAGGTTTTTCTCCGATAAGATAGAATATTATGAAGGTTTTTTCAATATTGAAGAAAAGAGTATGAAATATAAAAATGTTACTGAAGTTTATTTGAGAAAGGGCATTTTTCAAAAGATGTATGGCTTGGGGACGATTGTGCTTTCGACTCCAGCGACGGGAACACAGGGCGGAAACCGTTCCAGAAGTGGTATAAAGGTTGTAGATATAGAGAACCCGGACGAAATATATAAAAAGGTAAAAGAACTTGTGGAAAGGGCATCATAAGCTTTTTGTTTATTAATTCTCTTTACAAAATTCTCATATTTGTTTAAAATTTAGATATTGATTATTGGAAGACATAAGTTTTCACGTGAAAACTATCTTTAAAAATGTAGCAAAGGACTGGATATGGCTGAAATAGTAGCTATAGCAAATCAAAAGGGCGGAGTGGGTAAAACTACCACAGCAATTAACTTGGCTGTCGCTCTTGCAGCTTTTGATAATGAAACTTTATTAGTGGACTTGGACCCGCAAAGCAATGCTTCTTCCGGCTTAGGTGTTGATGCTTCTGAAGGAGATAAGAATATTTATAGCGCTTTATGTGGAAAGCTTAAGCCTGAAAACGCTATAAGGCAGACCTCTGTTGAGTGGCTTGATATTTTGCCTACAAATAGAGATCTTGCCGGTGCTGAGATAGAACTTGTAAGTGAATTTTCAAGAGAGTCTGTTCTTAAGAAAATATTAGACAGACTTCGTCCCATGTATAAATATATAATTATAGATTGTCCTCCTTCTTTAGGTCTTCTGACAGTAAATGCGCTTACAGCTTCCGATAGTGTTATAACGCCCGTTCAATGCGAGTATTATGCAATGGAGGGTTTGGCTCATTTTATGGCCACTGTTTCTAAAATAAAAAGCGCTTTAAATCCTAGTTTAACCGTCGATGGCGGTATAATAACGATGTTTGATAAAAGAATAAATTTAGCCAATCAGGTTCTCGGGGAAATAAATAAATATTATGGCGATAAGGTTTATAAAACCGTCATACAAAGAAATATTCGTTTGGCTGAGGCTCCGAGTTTCGGCCAGCCAATTTTTATTTATGATCCAAGTTCAAAAGGAGCTTTTGCTTATAAAAATCTTGCTATTGAATTTTTGGTAAGAAGAGGCGGAAATCCTGAAAAGTATGGCGCTTCTGAGATATATGTAACGGAAGAGCCGGAAATGGCGTATAATTAATTTAATAATAGTTCGTCATGCGTATAGCTGCTGACACTTTATTAAACATGGCTTCAGTTTTTGTAAAAAATCCTTAATTTTTAAGGATAATTTAGGAATAAAGAATAACCCTTTGTGAGGGTAAAAAAACACAAGGCTGTGCCAGTGTTGTGATAGAAGCTATTATTATCGGGCGGCGAAGTGGTTTTTTAAGGAGAAAAAATGAGACAGGCTTTAGGAAAAGGTATTGATGCTCTTATTACAAAAGTTAATAATGATGAATCAAAAAGAGAAGCGCTTCAAAAAATTTCAATAAATAAAATTAAACCGAACAGATATCAACCAAGAAAGGTTTTTAGGGATGAGTCTTTAGAAGAATTATCTCAGTCCATTAAAAAAGATGGTTTAATCCAGCCTATAACGGTATGGAGCACCGGAAATGGCTCATATGAGCTTATTGCCGGTGAAAGGCGTTGGAGAGCCTCGAAGCTTGCGGGAATTGAGCAGATAGACGCTATTGTTCGAAAAAATTCTTCAAATGAACAGAATTTGGCCTTATCTCTTATAGAAAATTTACAGAGAGAAGATTTAAACGCTATTGATGAAGGTTTGGGTTATAAACGTCTCATGGAAGAATTTAATGTAAATCAATCTGAAATTGCCAAGTACTGTAATAAATCAAAATCAGCCGTCTCAAATACATTGAGACTTTTAGATTTGGACGATGATATTAAAAAAGCCGTACAATCTGAGCTTATTACAGAGGGGCATGCCAGAGCGCTTGTCTCAATTGGCGATATAGCCAAAAGAAAAGAAGCTTATCATCTGATAATCTCAGATAAGTGGTCGGTAAGAGAAATCGAAAATTATGTTAGAAATAATTCTCCAAAACGGCAAAATAAAAAAAATAAAATTACAAAAACAAATAAAGCCCCTGAAATAATTGAATATGAATCCAATCTTGAAAAGTATCTTGGAACCAAGGTTGAAATTCAGTCCGGTGATTCTCCCGAGAACGGTAAAATTATTATAAAATATTGTTCACTGAATGATTTTGACAGAATATACAATATACTCTCGAAATAATAGTTCGATAAAAAATAATATGCTCAAAATATTTATTTGCATGCTTGTTTTTCTGGGCGGTATTTCTCATGCCGAAGAAGGGGGGCGTTCCTTTCCCGCTCCTACATCTTTTGTTCCCGATTATATATCTCCCGTCAGGGATATGAGTAAATTTTATCTTTATGGCAATGGCGGCTTTCATGCCGATTGGTATGTCGGTTATAATAATGCCTGGATAATACAACTTCCTCCCATAATTGCGGATGATTATGCCAAGGCTTTTGTCGGCGCTAAAATTGGCAGAGCCAAAATAAGATCGTATCCAAAGTCATCGGATAAAAGGATTATCCCCGGTAAGATTTATATGGGTATCTCCCCGGATTCCAGTTTTACGACGGAAAATATGTATTTTCTTATTGATAGTTCCGATTTGCCTTTGGAACCTTTACCTGGAGATTATTTAGAGGGTATAAATTCCGCGCAATGGTTTTGGGCTGAAATTCCTCTTTCAGTTATTTCTTCCGACGGGCCGAATTATTTAGCGATTTGGTCAACTTCCAGATATTTCACTAAAAGTTCCAGTTCTCCTATAATAGCGGCGGCTTTGTCAGATGATAAGAGTGAAAATGTTTGGCTTAATCGTTCCATTAGAGGTAATCCTCCTTTTGGCAAGAAGACGCTTGAAATGCCGATAACCGGAGTGAAGCCCGCTATGACTATAAAACTTATTCCTAAAAATCAGTACAGAGTGATAATAAAGGGTTTTAGAGCTGAGATTGGTCCGGAAGATATGATAGTTTCTTTTACCGCCATAGGTGAAGATATTCATAATACTTGGCTTGAAATCTCCTACGATAAGTTTGATTGGCAAAGAGTAACGAAATTTATGTTTAGTCCTCCATATTATCATACCTTTAAGAATGGAGAACTTTCCGAGGATATGTTTTATTTAAGAGCCGCGGGTGTTGATGCTTTGGGAAATATTGGTTATAGCAGCGAAATAATTATTCCTTCTTTGGCTACTGTGGAAGATGAAGAAGAATGAGTCTCCGAAAAAATACAAAAAAATATAATATTGCGGTAGTTGGAGCCTCCGGTATGGTCGGGCGGCAATTGCTTAATCTTTTGAAAAAAAGAAAATTTCCGGTTGGAGAAATACAGCTATTTAATTCCGGAAAGAAAAAGGTAGTCATAAATTTTTTAAATAAAAAACATATTTGTAAAGCTCCAACACTTAAGGAATTAAAAAAATCGGATATCGTTTTCTTTGTCAGTACAGAGGATGTTTCGGCTCGTTTTGCCAAAAAATTATCTGTTGAGGGCATTTATTGCATTGATGAAACCTCGCAGTTTAGGCTTGAAAAAAATATCCCTCTTATCATTCCTGAAATAAACGCTAAGGATATTACGCCTAATAAAAAACTTATTTCAGGCCCTAATTGTTCGCTTACGGGAGCGGCCGTAGCTTTTTATGAAATACATAAAGAATTTAAGATAAAAGAATTGAGAATTTCCACTTATCAAGCCGTTTCAGGAGCGGGAAAAAAAGCTATTGATCAATTCAATAAAGAGTTGGCGGCTTATGTAAAAACCGGAAAAACTCCGAATATTAAAAGCAGAGTTTTTCCAAGAGCCATAGCGCTTAATTTATTTCCTGAAGTGGGTGCTTTTGATAAAGACGGTTATTCGTCGGAAGAAAATAAAATTGAATTGGAATTGAAAAAAATATGGAAAGCGCCTTCGTTGCGCATTAGTTCCACTACTGTAAGAGTGCCTGTTTTAAGAGGGCATGCTTTAAGCGTTTGGGTTAAAACAGATAAAAAATGGACAATTAAAAAAATTGAAAAAATGCTTTTAAAAACCAAAGGATTAAAATATTTTAAAAATCCTTATGATTATCCAACGCCGCTTGACGCGCCAAAAACTCTCGAAGTTATGGCTTCCCGTCTTAGAAAATCAAAAATTTCTACAAAAGAATTTCAATTATGGATAGTTTCTGATAATCTATATAAGGGCGCAGCTTTAAATACCATTCAAATCGCAGAACACATTATTAAGAAATAATTAAGAGGCGAATATGAAAAAATTATTTAAAATGTCTTTTTTAATTTTAGGCGTTTCTTTTTTCTTAGGTTGTGGGGCGGATAAACCGGAAGAAGAAGTTGTAAATTCAAATAAAGAAACGGTGGAAGTTTCCACTCCCGCTAAAAAAAACACTATGGACAGTTTATTAAAAGCTCCGGGTAACTATATAAGAAATACCGTAGGCAATATTGATAAAGCCAAAAAAGCCTCCGCTGTTTATGAAAATTCAGCTTTAGATCGTATGGACGTTTCTGAAAGCACAGGAGAATAAAATGGGGATGGGCGCTATATTTAGCGGGTTGTTATTCGGGTGCGTAGGCATGGGCTATATCATGTATGGCAGAAAGCAAAGCAATGGAATTGCTCTTGTAAGCGGTATAGCTCTTTGCGGATTTCCTTATTTCATTTCAAATTTAATATTAATGTTTTTAATCGGCGCCATCCTAATGGCCATCCCCTTTTTCATTAAGCAGTAAATAAAAAGCCGAGAGCAGATATCAGAAAGCAGTAAAAAGTAGTGGGTGGGTGCATTTATATAATATCTGATTGTTTGTATTATACTGCAAAAAAAAGTATTATATTTTGTAGTATGATGTAAAATGGAGGTAAATATGTTTAGAAGGTATTTGGATAATGAGATAACGGCGGATTTGTGCGAAAAAATGGTTTTTATTTCAGGGCCCAGACAAGTGGGAAAAACAACATTAGCTGTTGAACTTGGAAAAAAGCGTTACAAAGGAAAAACACTATATTTAAATTGGGATGATAGAAAAGATCGCAAAAATATTCTCGACGAAAAATTTGACGCGAATAAAAAATTAATTATCTTTGATGAAATTCACAAATATAAGAAGTGGAAAAATTATCTTAAAGGGTTATACGACAAAAATAAAACTATTTTCAATATAGTCGTTACAGGCAGCGCGAAACTTGATGTATATCGCAGAGGGGGAGATTCTTTGCTTGGAAGATACAGGAATTATCGTTTGCATCCTCTTTCACTTGGGGAATTGTTATTTTCATGCAAAAAAACTAATACGGAGCCTTTTAATTCTCTTAAATTTAAAAAGGAAGGAAAAGAAACAAGTGAAATTTTGGCAACACTTTTAAAATTTGGCGGGTTTCCGGAAATTTACTCAAAACAAAGCGAGAAGAGGCTTCGGCAATGGCATAATGAAAGAGTGGATTTATTGGTAAAAGAAGAAATCAGGGATATTGAAAATATAAAAGATTTATCGGCTCTTCAGGTGTTGGTTGAGCTTTTGCCGGAAAGAGTTGGGTCCTTACTTTCAATAAATTCCGTGCGTGAAGACTTGTCCGTTAATTTTAGAACAGCGGCGTCATGGATTGATATTCTTGAACGCTTCTATTATCATTTTAGGATTTATCCTTATCAAAATAGAAAAATCAATGCTCTTAAAAAAGAGGCTAAGCTTTATCTTTGGGACTGGTCTGAACTTAAAGAAGAGGGTGCTAAATTTGAAAATTTGATCGCTGTACATCTTTTAAAATTTGTTCATTATTTGTTTGATGCTGAAGGATATAAAGCTAAATTGCATTATCTGAGAGATCGTGAGCAAAGAGAAGTCGATTTTCTGATAACGGTAGACAATAAGCCATGGTTTGTTGTTGAAGTTAAACATTCCTCTCGAAACATTTCAAAGCCGTTAAAGTTTTTTACCACTAAACTTAATATTCCTTTTTCATATCAAGTGGTAAACGAAAAAGGCATTGATTTTATTGAAAAAGGCGTAAGAGTAATAAGCGCGGATAAATTCTTGACCGGTTTGATTTAATATTAATGTTTGGTCGTTCGCACAAGCCTATGGCAGTGCCGTATAAGAGGCTATGCCTACCCACGGCTGTCCCAAGAAACTTTTTTTAGGCAAAAGGCAGAAAAGGCTGTAAATCATCATCCCTTATCCGATTTAGACGATTATGACTCAAGTTTAATGTATCCAGTAAGGATAATCGCTCCATAAGTCCTGCTCTTATCAGCTTATGCAAATAATAAAGCGAATGTGCATATTTACTCTGATATTTAATATAAGCTAAAATGTTAACGCCGTTTCTAAAGTATACAGATAATGCCGTTAATTAGTGTACAGGTG
>CAZHQC010000094.1:0-9140 GCA_964534135.1 uncultured Elusimicrobiaceae bacterium
TTCATATAGTTTCGTGTTGTTTAGGGTTGAGACAGAAGTTCGTCAACACGCCCTAGTAGATATAGATAAGAATCTGAGACATTTAAAGATAAGACTTGTTAAATACAGCCAAGCTAATAAGACATGTGTATTAGAGACTGAGCATAGCAAAGAAGAGCTCAATGAGGCTTTTGATGTGGTAGCAAAAAGAAATAATGTGACAGTTAAAATTGAGGACCTGCAGGATTAAATTTCTCACGGATTAAATAATAAAACAAAGTTCCCTAATGCCTAGTACGCTGAACGATAACCAATGAAACCTGAAATATTATTAGAATTAAAAAGACAAAGCGTTATAAATAGTGTTATTTCAGTAGCCATTCCTAAAGATTATGAAAAAATATTTGAAGGCTTAAAGTTTAGTAACCAAGAAAAAAAAATGGCATTTGCTGTATTGAAAATTGAGTTAACAGCAAGGCCATTCTATGCTCGGTGGGCAGAATTTTTGGTGGCATTCTTTAGTTATTGTAAATCACTGCTTGCTGTTGGTGAATTATCTAACTATACGGTTGGGCATTTTCAAATAGGTATAAAAACTTCTTTAAATTGGACTAATTCAAAAATTACTCCTAAGAACTATTTAAAAAGATTGATGCTGTTGAATACAAAGGAAGGAGGAGCTAAGATTTTTAAATTAGCATTGCAGATATTTTTAAAATCTTTTAAGAAAAAGCGTGAGGATTTAGTTAAAGAATTTGCAGAGTTTTACAACGGGAAAGGTGAATTTAGAGATAAAACTCTTACATATAGGGAACTTTTACATATTTTATTGTTTAATGCTGATTTTTATCTAAAGGATGTTTATAAAGAGTTGCATAAAAATTTTAGAAAGAGTGTCAATGAATTTGATGATTTGATAAATTTGAGATTAAAAAAAATAGAAGAAGTTGTTGTTGAAAAAAATAAATTATGTGCAGCTGTAATTCTTTGTAGTTCATCGAAACGAAAGATGATTCATTCTAAAGTTTATGGAAATACGAAAAACACTTTTCCTGTAATACATACTCGTAGAATAGTTGCTTCAACACTTAAAATAGCTTTGTATTCAGCTTTTTTGGAAAAATTCCCAATACAAACAGATTTTGAGATTTATGATAGTCCAATGTCCATATTATGGATGGACAATAAAATTGAACCTCGTAATGCGGATAATAAATTTAGAGGAAGAGTTTCTCTCGAATATGCATTTGCAAATTCAATAAATATTCCTGCGATACAACTTATTCAAAGGCTTGGAGTCGAAAATTTCATCCTGTATCTCCGTAAATCTGGAATACAAGTGCCCCTACCTAATACACCCTTGTTAGCACTAGGTCCAGTTAAACTTACAGGTGCAGAATTATTAGCGACATTGTCTCCAGTATTAACTAGCGGTCATTTGTCTTGGGCAAGAGGTGAAGATAGTAATATTGATTTGAATATACCAGTTAATAATGGCGAGCGTATTATTTCTACTAACACAGCAGATAAAATTAAGCATTTATTAGGTGCAACTGCGAGAGTTGGAACTGGAAAGTTTTTAAACAGAGATAATAGTGAAGTGTTAGGAGGAAAAACTGGTACTAGTGAGAATAATTGTGATTTTTGGTTTGTAGGACCAGTAAATAACGATGTTTATGGTTTAGTTTGGATTGGTAATTATGATGAAACACCTGTCAGGACTTCTGATGGCATAGAGGCTTCATCAAGTCGGTTTGCTGTGCCGTTATGGTCTGACTTATTAAGATTTTTCGCTGATAAGCTTTGAATATTTTTTGTGAAAGAAAATAAGTATCGCTATGATTATCACCCATATTAGGCTTGAAAGTAAATTATTTATAATTGCTTTAGGATCAATCAAATTATAAATATTTTTTTTTGTAACCCATTCCAATAACTGAAAAAATATAATTGAAAGTTTTCCTCCTAATCCCCCTAAGAATCCAAAAAGAGTTATAAATAGGATGCGTAGTAGGTATAATTTATTCCGTTTCTTTTTATACTCAATAACAGTTTCAGGGAAATATATACTTGGCCAAATTACAAGAAAAGTGATAAAAAGGCCAACAAGTACCCCGTAATTTTCTGGTGTTGTTGGACACCGAAAGAGAATAATTAAGGTTCCAGTTAGTAATCCAGCAAGAAGTGGTATTACTGTTCTAAAGATCATTCCGAGGAAAGAGATGTCTTCAGAACTTTCAAGAAGTTGCCCGTAGTAAAAGTAGTTTTGGGGCATAAATTCTTTTTGTTTTTTAAATATGTAGGTCGAAAATAAAGCTACAACAAATACAATAGTAAAACTAAGCATTATATACCTCCTAACATCTTTCTGAATATAACGTTCAGTTTACTAACTCTTAATTATTTAGTCAAAAGATTTTTTACTTAGATATAAATAACTCCTTATGTCGGGTTGGGTAATTCAAGTTATAAGTAACTCCTTACATAGGCCTTGGGGTTATTCAGCTTTACCATTGATAGGGTGGGACACTTCTATAAAAAACTAAGTCATAAAGGCGGGCGGTTGTGTTTGCTAAGCAAGACCGTTCGGAAGCCGACCTGTGCATTCAGAAGGCTGAGAGACGGAAGAGCGCAGTACTAAGCGACTCTGGTCTTGCGTGTAAATGCAACCGCCAGTCTATTCAATTAAAACTTTGCCGATAATTAAAAATATAAATTTCAATATAAATTTCTTTTTTAACCCCGCGGGTTTACCTAAGTCGCTCCCGAATAAGAAATTTGCAAAACAAATTTCTTATTCGGGAGCGACTTAGGTAAACCCGCGGGGTTAAATGACTGTTTATAAGCAGTTGTTTTATTGCTAAAATTTCAAAATACTTTATGACGGATGATAATAATAAAAAAATATTTATAAGTGATTGGCAATTAAAACAAATGGTTCAGTCGGGACAGTCCATTCCCGCTAATGCCATCATAAGCCCATTGTCTCAAGATTGGCTGGAATATAACAGTAATAAAAAAGAAAACAATCTAAGTGAAACAGATTTAAGAAATCAAATAGTAGATATAGGCATAAGACTTTATGCGCTTGGTTTTGTCCCCGCTACTGATGGGAATATCAGCGCCCGCCTCACCCCCTCCACTTTCCTCATAACCCCATCCGGCATGCCGAAGGGAAATATTAATGCTGATGACATAACCAAGATGACGATAGATGGAAGAGTAATAAGTGGAAAGAAGCCATCATCTGAATACAAATTACACACTACTATTTATAAGGAATGGTCTTGCGCCAAAGCGGTGGTTCATGCTCATCCTCCTGTAGCTACTGCCTTTGCTTGTTGTGGTAGAGATTTAAGTGAGCCTTTAACTTCGGAGTTGGTAATAACATTGGGCAAGATTCCTTTAGCGCCTTATGCCACACCCGGAACGGATGAAGTAAGCACTTCCGTTATTCCATTGCTGAGGGAACACAAGGCTTTACTTTTGGCCAATCATGGAGCGGTGACATATGGAGAAGATTTAGAGCAGGCTTTCCAGAGAATGGAGACGGTTGAGCATTTTGCCAAGATAACTTTAAATGCTGAAACATTGGGCGGTGGAAAGAATATAGACGCAAATAAAGTAAAAGAGCTTGAAGCAATCCGTAGGAAATTGGGGCTTTAAAAAAATATTTAAATAATTTATTTTTAGGGGAATACTATGGGACATTTTGATACTTCTACAATGGCATTTTTTTATGGCTGCTTAAGCGCGGTTTCACTTCCTTTGGGAGCCGCTATCGGTTTATGGCTAAAGCCTTCAAGCAAATGGTCTTCTTCACTTATGAGTTTTGGCGCCGGTGCTTTGCTTGCCGCTTTAACTTTAGAGCTTGTCAGCGGTGGTTTGGAGAAAGCCGGATTTTATCCTTTAGGCGGCGGCGTTATTTTAGGAGCTGTTCTTTTTGCTTTCTTAAATAAAATCCTCAATGATAAAGGTGGTTTCTTAAGAAAAAAAGCCACTTTAAATGATCATCTTTCTCATGAAAAACTTGAGAAATTCGGTGATATGCTTAAGAAGATTTCCAAAAGTGATATTTTTAAACAGCTTCCACCCAAGGAAATTCACGGTTTACTTCCGCATATGAGGGAAGTGAAGTTTAAGGCTGATACTGAAATTTTCAAACAAGGTGATGAGGGCGACAATTTTTATATTATTGAAACCGGAAAAGTCAGTGTAACTATTGGCGGTAATATTAATAAAGTTGTGGAACTTGCCGATAATAGTGTTTTTGGTGAGATGGCTTTGGTTTCCGATGAGCCCAGAGTGGCCACTGTAAAAGTTTTGGAAGATATGAAGGGCTGGTATCTTGAGAAAGATGATTTTAAAAGGCTTTTGGATGTTTCCCCAGAATTAAAAAAGAAGGTTTCGAAATTATTTGTTAGGCGTATTGAAGATATATATTCGAAAGCCGAAAAAGCTATTGAAGGCGAAAAATGGGCCAAGATTGCAAAAGCCAATATTGATATGGGTTCCATTTTGCCAAATGATGTTGAAATAAATGAGGCTACTAAAAAACATTCCAATGCTTCATTTGCTATTTGGCTTGGTATACTTTTGGACGGTATTCCCGAATCTCTTGTAATTGGCGCCAGTATGATAGGTGGCGGAGCTGTAAGTTTAACCCTTATAGGCGGCGTTTTTCTTGCTAATTTCCCCGAGGCTTTATCTTCCGCAGTCGGTATGCGCAAGCAGGGAAAGTCCATTTCCAATATTATTTGGATGTGGGGTTCATTGTGTCTTCTTACCGGTATTGGAGCATTTGTGGGCAATATTATATTCGCAAGTATACCTACAACGGTTTTTGTTTTTGTCCAGGGTATAGCGGCGGGCGCCATGCTGGCCATGATAGCTGAAACAATGTTGCCGGAAGCTTCCGAACAGGGCGGGCCGGCCACCGGAATTATGACGGTTTTGGGTTTCTTAGCCGCTATTTACATAAGCACTTTATCCGGACATCATTAATAGAAAACATACTGCATCATAGATTGAAATGGAAAAAATAAATTTAAAATATTGTGTCAGTTGGATAACAGGGAATTAGATGAAGAAAATATTAATGTGGTTATCAATAGTGGCGGGTATAATTGTTCTTATTTATATAGCGTTTTATGTATTTTATTTTAAGCCTATTTTAAATACTTGCGAAAAAAAGGACAGTGGCGCTAAGGGTGTAAGTGCTTGTTCTTTTTTACTATCATCGACAATTGATGATGAAACAGTAAAGATTTTATTGTTAAGGGCGGATCACTATTCAAACATAGAAAAATATAAAGAGGCGATTGAGGATTATGATACTATCCTTGATTATAATGAAACTAATCAGATTTCTTTAACGGTTGTAAGAATTACCCAGATTTATGAAAGATTGGCCGGGGCATGTTTTAATATGGGGGATTTTAACGCTGCGTTAAAATATGCGAACCTTGCGCTTCAAGAAGGCTCAACAGCGGGTGAGGTTTATTTGACTAGAGGCATGGTGTTTATAATTAGGGGAGATTATTCCCAAGGATTAGTTAATCTGGAAATGGCAGAAAGTTTAAAGCTTGATATTCCATGGTTATATTATAATTTGGGCGCCGCATACAATTTTTTTGAGAAGTATGATAAGGCATATAAAAGTCTGAAAAAAGTTCGTTCGATGGGAAATTCGGAAGAGATGCTGGCTAAGTATAATAAACAATTGGCTATTACTTATAATGGTCTTGGATATTATAAAGAGTCGAGGATATATTACCAAAAAGTCATTGATGCCGGTTTTGCAAAAGATGATGTTTTAAACGCGGTTAAAAATTTAGATAAGCATTCCGTTACTCAATCGGGATATTAAACAATTAATGATTTTGCGGATTAATGGCAGTTATTGAAGTTCTCGCCAAACACAAAAGAAGTTAAGTTTTATTTTTATTTTTTCTTTTCGGCCTTATTGGTCTTGATAAGCAGGCGTTTAGCCGCCCTTCTAATAGTACCTGCGACAAAATCGTCAAATTTACAATCGTGTATTTCATCTGAGAACGCTTTTCCATATTTTTTCATTATAATATCGACTATCAAATTTGTTTCTTTATTAAGCCGCTCATTAGATAATGCGGGAGTCGGATAATTGCTTTCCGCAGCCGTAGCCATTGCCCAAAGTTTTATAGCTTCTTTAATATGTGTTCGGTCAGGACTAGGTAGAGGTTTTGCTTCTTTGGTTTTGGTAGTGGAATTATCACTTTTCATTTTAACCTTAAATTGTTTCAGTTTATGGGTTGCGATAGGATCTAGCTTTTGCGCGGGTTTCTCGGGTGGCTTGGGCTTTGCTTCCTTTTTCATTTTAGCGATTGATTGTTCAATTTCATGGGCTGCAGCCCAATCAAGCCAAAGCGCCGATTTCTCATCCTTTTTTGGTTTTGCTTCTTCTATTTTTGGAGTGATGGAGCCTAATTTAAATTTCTTTTCCATTTCGCTATAAGGCGGCTCTTCGGGTTGTTTTTTAAGACCCATCCTGCCGGACATTACAAGCGGAGTTATGGCTGCGTTCATTAAGAGGGAAGCTTCATTATCGTATGAACAATTCCAGGTGCGTATTTGTTTTAGTCCCGCTACAGATTCTTCAAGAGCTCCCGCCACTTTTTCTGCTTGTTCGGCATAGGCTTTATCGGTAGGATAGGAGCGCCATGAGTTACCGAATTTCAGGCGGTCGGCATTAGCCCTGAAGGCCAATCTTAAAGATGTTTCCACAAGGATGAAATCCGCATGAAATGGTTTGCCCGCGACTTTTTGGCGCGCGAAAGTTTCTTTTATATGCGCTTGCGCGATGGTGGAGGAAGTGACATATTTAACTGATGTCATAACTTGTTCCACCAGCCCTGTTAACATGTTTTGAATAGTAACTGCAAGATCCTGACTGTCCTTGTCGGTTAATTTGGAGCCGGCGGTGAAAGCCAAGTTTGGCGCGGAAAAAATAAGAATAAAAATTAATAATATTTTCACAAAATCTCCTTTAAACCAATATTTTCGCAGGTAAGGAGCAGAAAGTCAAGCCTTTGGCGGGTTTCTCTGGCGGGTTTCCAATTATTTGCAATATTTTTTCTGCGCTTTGGCTATCTTCTTGAAATCTCCCAAATGCTGTGTATAGCCGACAAAATAGGGATAGCCATTCACTCGGGTCGCAACATCGCCATTGCGATAATAGACGATATATTCATTTTTATAATTGCTGTCAATAACCGTAAACTTGTAACCGGAAGATGTTTTGTCCATGTTTACCACAAGCCAAGCGTGAGCGGCTACGCCGGGAAATTGAAGTTTCTGCCAGACTATTCTGTTGTTCTCATTAATTTCCTTATAAAGAGCATCCATTTTGCTTTTTAATTGTTTCGGGGACACTCTGGATTTTCCCGCAAGGCCGTTTATCCAGGAGGCGCCCAAGATGCCGTCAACCGCTTGCCAATCATTCAGTTTTTTCTGAAGGACTTTATGCCAGGCTAATGAAAAGTCATAGAAATTATCATAGCCGGGTATTTCAACCACTGAATTTCTCCAAAAGTATTTTGAGAATATTTTTAGAACTTGTTTTTTTGTGGGTTTCGGCAATTCCGGTTTGAAAACCGTGAGATAAGTTTGTCTTTGTTCCAAGAATGAGTGCCACCAGCATACTCCTCCGTTGAAAAATCCGCCGGCATTTCTAAAGCTTAATCTGTTTCTTTGATCGAGAATAAGTTGTTTGAAATAATTGGGTTCTTTCATGTTTTCGCAAAATTCTTCTTTAGTTTGAGGCGCCATCGCTCGTTTTATATAGAACTTATTTGGAGACTTTTCTCTTGGAATTATTTCCCATTTAATAGGAGCGTTCATTTTATTGCGGGTAAAATCCATTTCTTCGGAAGTTGTGGGTTCGGGAATCTCAATGGAAAAGTTTTCATCGATAGTGGTTAATGTTTCGGTGTTGATATTGAATATATTTTTAGATTCTTCGCTGAAAGCGAAAGTTGTAAAAGTTATAAGCAAGATGCTGGTTAAAACTGATGATAAATTTTTCATAATATTGTCTCCTTGAAAACTATTTTGCTTCTGAGTATAGTATGCGAGAAAATTAAAGGGAGGCAAAGGGCGTAAAGGGAAGATTTTAATGGGATTATGGACTATGTGAGAAATGTTTCTATTTCGGCCATATTGGTAACATACCCAAAAATCGATATAGAAAAATAAAATCTTAATTTTTTTCCATTTACAGCATTTTTTATAATTTACCGACAACCTTTTGCGCTCGTGTAATTTTATTTCTGTTTTTCTGATTTAAAATTAAACGGCAATATCAATTGGAATGAAAAAATAGGGAAATACTTCGTTTTTAGGCATAACTATTCCCGCGCTTGTTTTTTGTTTTAATTTAAAATATTGGTTTTTTATAAGAATTTAGGTTGCGCGACACTCACTATTTTTTGTCTTATTTCAGGGTATAAATCAAAATACTCTTTGGCTATTTTTAAATACAATTGTCTTTCGTGTTTTACAACTTTACCCGCCACAAATATTATCTGCCAGCGTAATGTGCCTATTGTTTTTTTTATCCACTCTTTACCCAAAAAAATCTTTTTACCGCTATTGTCACATTATACGCCAACATCCCCAAGCGAAAATACACGCTGTTCGCTTTTAATAGTTTGCTTGGCGCGTATTCCATTCCAAAGCTATGCTGGGTGTCGTATCAAGGGGCTATGCCCATCAGACGACCAAAGCCATCGCCGCTTCAGTCGTTCGTACAAGACTATGTCAGTGCTGTATCAGAGGCTATGCCTATCAGACAGCGAAACTTCCGACACTTAATGAGCCATAGGCTCGTTGCTTGTAAAAAATACTTAATCCGCTTTTGCTTGTAATTGTATCCGATGTTTTTTTTAGTTGAAAATTAGGGAAATTTTGTTGTAAACTTGTATTCATGGGTTGCACTTCCTGGGTGATCATTAGATAAGCATTATATCAGACGGCGCAACCTATGTAAATTAGGTTTCTATCTCAGGTACTGGGGGTTCTTACTTTCTTACTTTTTTTTGCCGTTGTAACAGTTAAGTTATAGAAGTTTGGAAGGATTGATACAAAAAACAAAGGGGTGCGGTTATACCCAAAGGCACCTGTTA
>CAZHQC010000095.1:0-9108 GCA_964534135.1 uncultured Elusimicrobiaceae bacterium
TTACGCAAAGCTCTTAATATAGCCACCCTTTGTTTTTCCCCTCCGGATATTTCCATTGGAAATTTTTGAGCTATATCTTCAAGATTAAATTTCTTAAGCAAATCCATTGCATATTTTTCATCCGGTTTACCTAATATTCTGGCAGGCATGTCTATATTCTCTATAACGGTAAATTCCTCAAGTAAAGAATCAAACTGAAAAACAAAACCTATATTCTTGACCCGCATTAGTGATTTTTCATTATCGCTTAAAGATAAAAGAGAATGACCAAATAATTTTATTGTGCCACTATAACAATCATCTAAAATACCTATCAAATTTAATAAAGTGGATTTTCCAGAACCGGACGGCCCGACAATAGAAATAAATTCACCTTTACTTATATCAAAATCCACATCTTCCAGAACTATCGTCTGTTGATGAATTTGAGTATAACTTTTGCTTAAATCTTTGATTTCAACTATCATCTTATTATCCGTACCTCACAGCATCAACGGGGCTTACGGAAGCCGCTCGCATTGCAGGATAAACCGCGCTTAACATACATAAGACATAACTTACCCCAATAGTCGCCAAAACATCAAATAACCTTATCTGCACGGGAACCTTGGTTATATAGTAAATATCAGCCGGCAACTCTATAACCGGATATTTCGCAATAAATAAAGATATTAAAAGCCCTAAAATCACGCCAATAGTTATCCCGCTTAAAGCCACAAGATTTCCTTCCAATAAAAATATTTTCCGCACAAAAGAGGCCTTTGCCCCGATGGACCTTAAAATACCTATATCCCTCATCTTCTCAACACTCATAAGCAGAAGATTAGACGCGATATTAAAAGTGGCCACCAAAATTATTAAAGCCAAAATAATCGTCATTATAAATTTTTCAAGTTTAAGAGCCGAGAAAAGAGTTCTGTTCATATCAGCATAAGTTTTAACAATAAAAGGCAAACCCAGTTTGGATTTCATACTGATGGCAATCTTATCGGCATGCTTAATATCTGAAAGCATTAAACCTAAACCATTAACTCCGCCTTTAAGGCCAAAAAAATTGGAGACGGGACTTATATCCGTATAAGCCATACCGCTATCAAATTCATAATAACCGGTTCTAATCAAACCGGTTATGCGAAATTTTTTCATTTTGGGAAAAACACCAATAGAGGTTGAAATAGCTTTTGGAGATACAAGTATAACTTCGTCGCCTACCCAGGCTCCTATATTTTTAGCCAATTCTTCGCCAAGGACAATGCCGGGAACATTTTTATTATCTTTCTTTTTCTCAAACCATAAACCATGAACGAGAGAATTTTCAAGATTATTTACTTGAAATTCTTTTTTAGTATCAAAACCCCTTACAATTACCCCGGTTGAACGATTTTTGAAAGTTAAAATAGCCTGGCCAAAAACAAAAGTTGAAACCTTCTCAACTTCATCTACGGATTTAACCCGCTTGGTAAAATAATCAATTTCCCCTTTGGGAATTTGTCCATAGATTGTAATGTGAGCTTGAGCGTCTATAATTTTCTTTTTGATATCAGATTGAAAGCCGTTCATTATTGAAAGCGTGACAATCAAAGCAGCCACCCCAATGGCAACTCCGGCTATTCCTATGAAAGTGGTTATCATAGAAAAGAGTCCTTTTCTTTTGGCTTTCAAATATCTTAAGGCTATAAAAAGTTCTGCGGACATAAATTCAGTTTAGAGTTCAGAGTTCAGAGTTCAGAGTTCAGAGTTTAGAGTTCAGAGTTTAGAGTTTAAAGTTTTTACTAAGTTCTCTCAACTCTACGCTCTCAACTGCCTTTTATAAAAGAGTATTATCTATCACAGGGCCGTCGACTTCACCTTTATTTCCCTTAAGCAGAGGAAAAAGCACAACTTCCCTTATAGATGGTTTTCCGGTAAATAGCATCGCCAAACGATCTATTCCAATTCCTATGCCTCCTGTGGGCGGCATGCCGTATTCCATGGCTTCAATAAAATCCTTATCCAAAACATCCGTTTCTTGATTTCTTTCCTCATCTCTTTGACGTATTTGTTCAAGGAGTCTTTCTTTTTGGTCTTCAGGATCATTTAACTCGGTATAAGCATTGGCTAATTCATTGCCGGCAACAAAAAATTCAAATCTTTCAACTATCGCCTCATCACCTACTTTGCATTTCGCAAGAGGAGTTATGGCAGTCGGATAATCCATAACAAAAGTAGGTTGTTTGATTTCAGGTTGTATCTTTAAATCAAATATTCTTTCAAAAATTTTAGCCGACGGCGTGGTCAATGTATAGTCAATATGAAGAGAATCCGCGAGCTTGCATAAATTAGGTTTATTAAAAACCTTTCCATTTAAAATATCATGAATATCCTGGCCGCATTTAATTTTCCAAACTTCCGGCAAAAATATTCTTTCAAAAGGCGGTTTAAGATTTATTTTATCGCCGCCATAGTCAATGGAATCAATTTTCATAACCTCACAACATTTTAAAAAAACCGTTTCCAATAACTCGGCCATGCCATTATAGTCGCTATAAGCCCTATAAGCCTCTAAGGTTGTAAACTCAGGATTATGATTGGCATCTATGCCTTCATTTCTAAATACGCGACCAATTTCATAAACACCGTCAAAACCGCCAATTATCAATTTTTTAAGGTAAAGCTCTGTAGCGATACGAAGATAAAGTTCGGTTTTATAAACATTATGAAAAGTTATGAACGGTCTTGCGGCGGCGCCGCCGGCTTGCGCGCATAAAATAGGCGTTTCCACTTCCACATATTTGGAAGAATCAAGAGCGCTTCTTATGGCTGAAATTATCACGCTTCTACCCATGAAAATTTGCTTCACTTCATCATTTGAAATTAAATCCAAATATCTTTCTCTATATCTGGTTTCAGGATCACTTAAGCCATGCCATTTTTCAGGAAGCGGTCTTACGGACTTTGAAAGAATTGTTAATTTTGAAACTCTTAATGTTTTCTCACCGGTGTGCGTAATAAATAAAACGCCTTCAACTCCTATAAAATCACCGACATGAATATTCTTTTTAAACAAATCAAATTTTTCCTCTCCGACATTATCTTTTCTAATATAAATTTGAATCTTGCCGAAACCGTCTTTAAGATGAGCGAATGCCGCTTTACCCATTAGCCGCATCAAAACCACTCTGCCCGCAATTATAGCGGGAGCATTTTCCTCAAGCTTCGCGCATTCGTCAGCATTATGGGTAATTTTAAATCGGCGGGGATAAGGGTCTATGCCATTTTCCCGAAGGTCATGTATTTTTTGGTAGTTATTATCTACTATTTCGTTTATTGTATTTCCGCTCACCCTACCACCTCTTCAGCGACTGTAAGGCGCTCTTTTCTTTTTAATTTTTTTTTATTATACATTGTTTTCTCTTCATTGAATCTATCACCAATCTCTGATTGGTATTTTCTTGAGGCCGCTTTGCGGCTTGAACAGGTGGTAGGGTCATTTTTTTGAATTTATCGCATCCTTAATCATCTCGACTATATTTTTTGGCTCAAATGGTTTTTCCACAAAAGCAAAAACATTTGATGCAAGCTCAAACAAATCCCTCGTTTGTCCTTTAGCTGTAAGAATTATAATGGGAATCTCGTTAAGCCTGTAATTATCCTGCAATTTAGCTTGAAGAGTATAGCCATCCATCACAGGCATCATTATATCAAGCAAAATAACATCAGGAAGATTGTCTTTATTAACAATGGTCACAAGCTTTTCATGAGCTTCGTTTCCATCAAATGCTTCCAATACTTCAAAACCATCTTTTTCCAAAATCACTTTTAAAAGATAAACTAAATCTTTCTCATCATCAACAATCATTACTTTGGACATAAACCCACCTGTTTGGGTGTTGCATTTTATTATACTTATTAAATATATCATAATAATACAAGATTGTTATCGGTTAAAACAAGAAGAAATAGTCAAAAATTGAACAATTTGGATATTAATCAATCACAATGCTTTCAAAAAAATCCGGCTGTTTTAAATAGCTTTTTTGTTTTTCTGCCAAAAGATGTAAAATAAATTTAGAAGCAGGACTCAAAAGAAGACTCTGCTAGAACAAAAAACAAAACAATGGCAAAAATAAAAATAATGGAGCTGATAAATGGCAATTGAGAAAACTTTAATACTTATTAAACCTGACGGCATCTCAAGAAAATTGAGCGGCCTTACCATAGATAGACTTGATAATGCCGGTTTTGAAATGATTGGCGCAAAAGTAGTATCGGTATCGGACGAACTTGCCCACAAACATTATGCTGAACTTAAAGATAAACCTTTCTTTGAAAACTTGATGCAATTTATACAGGGAGAATTTCACGATACTTATAAAAAGAAAGTCTTGGCTTTGGTTTATCAAGGCGAAAACGCCATAAAAGAAGTTAGAAAAACAGTAGGCGCGACAAATCCCGAAGAAGCGGACCCCACAACAATAAGAGGTTCGTTTGGAAGAGTTTCCACAAAAGGCTATTATGAAAATGTCGTACATGCCTCGGGAAATGAGAAAGACGCCGAAAAAGAACTGGCCCTGTGGTTTAAACCCGGCGAATTATTGGACTGAACACTATGAAATTTATAATCGGTCTTCTCTTTGTTTTTTCATTTTCCTCAGCGGCTCAAAGCTTAACCGTAACCTTTAAAGCCGATGACAACTGGCAAATACACGCCAAATATTCAAATCCTCAAAATGAGAAACCCTTCTTCTTGCTTTTGCATGCCCAAAAAAAAAGTCACTTGTCTTTTAAAAGGATTTTCTATCATTTGCAAAAACATAAATACGGTTATTTGGCTTTGGACCTGAGAGGACATGGTGAAAGTATTTATAATCTTGAAAAAACAACAAAAACTTATAAATCATTCAAACTCTCAGGAGCGGATAATCAATTTAATAAAATGGCCAGAGATATTGAAGGCGCGATTAAATTTTTAGAAGAGAAAGGTATATCCAAAGATAGGTTGATTGTAATGGGCTCTTTGCTCGGAGCAAACCTCGCTATTAAAACAACCGCCATTCATCCTGAAATAAAAGGCGCGATAACCTTATCCGCCGTTTTAAATGTAAATGATGTCCTCTCGGTAAATCCTCTTAAAGCCTATGGCACACGACCTTTATTATTTATTACAGGCACAGATAATAAAAGGCAATATAAAGAATTTCAACTCCTCAAAGATCTAGCCAAAAAAACATCGGGAGAAGAAAATATCACCACCATAATAGTAAGGAGTGGCTCGGGAACCAAACTTTTAACATCAACTACTATAAGAAAAATTTTAGCCTGGACAAAAAACTTGAAACTTCCGACCATAGTCGATTGTTCAACGGCAACGGTAAATATCCCCTTCTCCGATCCGAATGATATTTATATGGAAGATGACTTGCAGGAAGATGAGCTAGACGAAGAGAACACACAGGAAGAAGAAACCTCCCAGGAAGAAACCTTAGAGGAAGAAGATACGATAGAAAATGAAGAAATCTAATAATTCAATTAAATCACAAAAATATTCCGCTCTTGTAACCGAACAAAATAATCCAAGAACCTTAAACCTCGATAGAATAAGTCTCAAAGAAGTTTTAATAAAAATAAATTATGAAGACTCCCTCATATCAAAAGCCGTAAAAAAAGCAATACCGCAAATTGAAAAAACCGCTAAAATTCTTTCAAAAACTCATCTCTCCGGTGGGAGGATTTTTTTTATGGGAGCGGGAACCAGCGGCCGTTTGGGAGTTTTGGAAGCAGCCGAACTTGCCCCCACCTTCGGCGTGGAGCCTAAAAACTTTACTCCCATTATGGCCGGAGGAAAATACGCGGTTTTTCTTTCAAAAGAAGGCGCTGAAGATTTTTTCAAAAACGGTTATAATGAAATTTTCAAAAAAATAAAGCAGAAAGATATGCTGATAGGCATAGCGGCAAGCGGCATAACTCCATATGTGAAAGGCGGAATTCAAGCGGCAAATAAAAAGGGCGCCGCAACAACTTTAATTACACTTAATTTTAAAGATAAAACAAGCCAAGCTGATACTGTCATATCCGCCAATATAGGCCCTGAACCCATAGCGGGTTCAACAAGAATGAAGTCGGGCACCGCCACAAAACTTATACTTAATATGCTTACCACTTCAGCTATGATAATCTCAGGCAAGATTTATAAAAATTGGATGGTAGATGTAAAACCCACCTCGCAAAAACTTATATTAAGAGCGGAAAGAATCACAGCCTTTTTAGGTAACATTACCGATAAGGAAGCAAAAAAAATCTTAAAAAAAACAACCTATAATGTAAAACAGGCTATTGTAATGAGCCGACTTAATGTAGATTTAAAAGAAGCGGAAAAACTTCTAAAAGAAAACAACGGCTTTCTAAAAAACATCATTGAATAAAGCCACCTCTAAAGCTAGACAGCTTGGCAGCTAGACGGCAACAGCCAAACATAAAACCCTATAACTCTATTAACGCCATTAACTCTATTAACGCAATGAACGCTGTTCTAATATTCCTCAGCTATTTTGAGTAATAAATTTTGATGTAGGCCGTCTATTTCAGAAGCTTTTATGGAATAATTATTCATTATGGAAGTGAACGCTACAAGCCTGTTTTTCTTAGTTCTAAAATAGCCCGAATAAGCCCGCACTCCATTTAAAGAACCTGATTTTATCCTGATATTCTTTTCAAGAAATGTCCCCAAAGCAAATCTTTTTATATGCCCTGTGGCGCCATTTTCCCCTGGAGAGACCAGTGAATTGTAAAAATCATCAAAATACTTCTTATTATAAATACCTGCAAGAAAATTCGTAAAATTTTTAGCCTTAACCGTATTTAAACGCGATAATCCGCAAGCGTCTCTAAGTTTCATCTCTGAAGTATCTATTCCATTTTCAGTTAAAAACTTTTTTAAAGTATAAAGTCCCGCTTCCAAATTGCCATTACGGCCATTAATTACCGCTAGATGCCTCAGTAACATTTCAGCATAAAGATTGAAACTTTTTTTATTGGTGGTAAAAACAATATTTTTCAAAGGTGGAGATTTTATTTCAGTCAAAAGTTTTTGGGACGGATATTTTTTTATTGGCGAAACTCTTATAACTTTTCCTGTTACCCTAATACCTCTGGCCCTTAAATATCTTTTAAGGTGCTCACCGCAAAAAAGCGCCGGGTCGGGAATAGCGCCTTTAATGGAAAATTCTTTCGGCCCGAGAGGAATAGTGCCGCGCAAAACCGCTCTATAATTTTTTGGCATATTAAATATATAAGCATGGTCCCCTGAACCCTTAGGCCCGGTTTTCATAAAATTTGTAAATCTTAATTTAGCCATAGTGGGAACGGTCTTTATAACCTTGGCTTTAGCGCCCTCTTTAGGCGCAGACTTAAAATATAGCTTATAGATATTATCGTTTATGGAAAGAGCGGATGGCCAAGCGGCATAATAATTGCCGATATCTTCCCAAGCCCAGGAACTTGGAATAGAAATACCACTAAATAAAGAATCATCAATATATATGGGGCCAGTGATTCTTTTTATGCCAAGCTTCTTTAAAGCTCTTGTCCACTTGGCAAAAACTTTATTGAAAGAAAGCGCTCCCATAACACGGTGAGAACCAAGTGAAGGATCTCCCCCTCCGGTAAGCCAAATATTTCCCTTAAGCGTTCCTTTATTTATTTTACCTCTGTAATAAAGTTGTGTCTTAAATCTATAATCGGGGCCAAAATATTCCAAAGCCGCGGCCGTTATAAAAATTTTCAAAATACTGGCCGGAATTAAATTTTTATTTTCATTCAGAGAAATTAAATCTTTCCCGGTATCGGCATATTTAACGCTTAAACCCCATTGAGCGTTTTCAAGACCTTTTAAAGAGGATATTTTTTTAATCTCATTTTTTACTCCCCCTGAAAAAGCCGAAATAACTGTGAGATTTAGAAATAAAATTATAAGTAAAATTGTTTTCATATTTGATTAACAATAATAGCAAATCCCTCTCGCCACTTCCCACTATTCACTTTCAGTCTTTGAACGGGGATGCGCTTTATCATAAACTTTTTTTAATTGATTAAGTGTTATATGTGTATAAATCTGAGTTGTTTCAAGATTTTTATGGCCCAACATTTCCTGCACACTTCTCAAATCACAACCATGCTCAAGCAAATGTGTAGCAAATGAATGCCTTATGGTATGAGCGTTTACAGGCCGGGCAAAACGGGCTCGCCTTGCCATTCTTTTAACCAGAAGCGCCACTCCGCTATCTGATAACCTTGTAGTCCTATTATTTAAGAATAAAGGCATGCCCGCTGTTACAGGCTGAGGACGAGTATCCAGATAATTTCTTAAAGCTATCAAAGTATTATCACCAACCGGAATCATTCTCTCTTTTGAGCCTTTACCCATAGCCCTTACAAAGCCGGCAATAAAATCCACATCACCTATATTTAAAAAAGACACTTCCGAACGCCTAAGCCCGCAGGAATACATAATTTCAAGCAAGGCAAAGTCTCTCTCGGCAAATTTATAATCAGCATCTTGCTCATAGACCTCTTCAGGCCTATTATAATTTATCAATTTTTCCATTTCCTTTTCCGTCATAAAATGGGGCAATTTTTTTTCTCTTTTAGGAATATTAATTAAAGCGAAGGGGTCATTTTCAATATTACCTTCAACCAATAAATAATTAAGGAATGAACGCAGGGAAGATATTTTTCTAAGCAATGTATTTCTTGAAGTTTTTTTATCTTGAATAAAACCTATGTAACCTCTCAGAAACAAACGGTCTACTTTAGCGGGATTATCCGTGTCATGCGCTTTGGCATAAGCGGAGAATTCCTTGAGGTCGGTTTTATAAGCTTTCAAGGTATGTTTGGAAAAATTAAGCTGTGATTTTATATGCAATAGAAATCTTTCAATCAGCTGATTCATACTTGCCCCGTTAGAGATAGGTCGCCTATTAAACTAAAGCGACTAGCGTATGCTAAAACTATTGATAGTTTACCATTTTAGGGTTTTTGGGATATATACAATCAGGCGACCGTGAAGCTCTATTGGAGCTTGCCCCGTTAGAGATAGGTCACTAATCAAAAACCAAGGCGACCGTTAAGCTC
>CAZHQC010000096.1:0-8983 GCA_964534135.1 uncultured Elusimicrobiaceae bacterium
GTTGGGGGAGATTTATTTGCTGCAAATTCTTTATTACTAAATATTGGCCGTCTGAAAGGCATAGCCTTGAAATTCCGTTACACTTAATTAATATAGCCTACTTCACACCCTTCTTGAAATTAAACTTTGTTGAGATTTCAAAATTTTTATTGGCAGCATAAAAACCCATTAACTCTTCTAAGAATTTTTTATCCGGCTTTATATAGCTTAAGTCCAGACAAAATTCATTTATGCCTATGCTTTTCAATTTTTCCTTTGCATTAAAAAGCATAACGGGAATTTTAGGAATAAGAAGACTGAGATTTCCTTCCATGATTTGATCCAGCTCAATATCCTTTTTATCAGAAATAACTGTGCCATAATCGTGCGCTTTCGTTAATATTCTTGAACGCGTAATTACTGGTTTACCAAATAGATTTATTATTAAAGGAAATTTCAAACGCCTGATATTCAAAGTATCATCTTCCCATGAAGTGAAAAACTTACTTATACCTAAGTCGGTTAATGTTCTGGCAGTATAGGCATTCCAAACATATAAATAAGGACCGGCTATTTTCTCGACATTTTCTCCGGCAATATCTATATGAGCGATATTATTGAGAACATAGCTTTTAGCATTAATATGTTTATAATCATTAATCTCCCTCTCTGCTATAAAGGGTGGCAATTCAACTACAACATTTTCAGGAATCTGACGGAAATTGTTTTGATTTGCGGAAAAAATAATATTTTTAGAGTCCAAAAACTTAAGCCATTCGATATCATTAATTTTAAACCATAATTTTTCAGCTTTCCGCTTAGGGTTTGGCCAGACTCTGGCAATAAGATTTGTGTATTGATTCAAAGAAGTCTTATAAGGAATATCTCTGCGCGGATGAGTAGCATAAATAGCATCCAATTGCTTATTTAATGAGCCTTCGTCAAAAGCCCCCGAACTCGCCAGATATACTGGATTTCCATCTTCAAAATCCTCAAAATCCGGCGTATCACGGCCATATTTAAAAACAATATTGCGATCGGTTTTAGGATTTACAATACGAAGCCTATCTCCAATTTCAGCTTTAAAATCAGGAAATTCACCAATTTTAATACCAAGACACTGGGCTTTATCAGGCTCAAACAATTTATCATCACGACCGGAGAAAAGACAGCTTGTTTTTTGACGCGCATAATCAACAATCCTTTTGCCCGTTTTATATTGGCTTACGGCATTATAAACATATTCACTGCTCCGCATTCTTCCCTCTATTTTTATAGAACAAACACCTGTTTTCTTTATCTTATCCAGATAATCAAACAACTCCAAATCTCTGGGTGAAAATAAATATCCGGAGTTTTTTTTGCCATGCCATAACCTGCGACAAGGTTGCGTGCAACGACCCCGATTGCCGCTACAACCGCCTATCAGTGAAGAAAACAAACACATCCCTGAAAGAGAGAAACAAAGAGCGCCATGCGCGAAAATTTCGTATTCAATATTTTTATTTGATTTTGTAATTGATTTAATTTCTGAGAGAGTAAGTTCCCTGGCCAAAACAACGCGCTTAAAGCCAAGAGCCGCCAATACTTTTGCCCCGGAAGAATTATGACAGGCCAACTGCGTGCTTGCATGAAGGCGTAATTCCGGAAAATAATCGCGTATTATACGCGCTAAACCCAAATCCTGCACAATTACCGCATCAACCCCGACTTTAGAAATTTGAGCTATTATTTGAACGGCATTATTTATTTCTTCATGTTTAATCAGAATATTCAAAGTAATAAAGACTTTAACGTTTTGAGAGTGCGCATAATCCGTTAAAACCTGTAGGTCATAAATATTTAAATTACCCGCATTCTTGCGCGCATTAAAATCTTTAAGGCCGACATAGACGGAGTCTGCTCCCGCTTTAATTGCAGCTATAAACGATTCTTTTGTTCCTGCCGGAGCTAATATTTCCATAATTGAATTATAATTATAGCAATTGCCGACAGACTGTTGTCCGTTTTTTTTATTATCGCCAATTGCTATAATTAAATTTCGATGTCACGCCAAAAAGTATATATATATTCTTCCATTTTATCTTCCTTATTATTTATTTTAACCGTGCAATTCTCCTATGAATGGGAACAAAAATTAACCCTACCACCTACTTATCGCCTAAAAGGCGATTTACAAATACAGCAGTCCCGCTATACGGGACAAGCAGGTGGTAGGGTAATTATCAATCCTCCTTTAATGGATATTTCTTATGCTCAAGGTAGTTCTCAATATGGAAAAGGCAAGGGAGCTGCCCAAAAAGTATGGCTTAAAGACGGTGTGTATCATGCGCAATATAAATTCCGCAACTTTAATTCCGATAATCTCTCTATTTATTTTGGAATGAAGAAATCCCATTACCGAAACTATCTAAAAAATTATGGCTACTCAGATACTGAGATAGCCAACCTTAGAAGCTGGTGGGAGAAAAGAGGGAAAGAAGCCTGGGCTAAAGCCACAAAAAATGGAGATAGAATAGCGGGCAATAAAGCTATGGATAGCGTTAAAATGGATTATCAAGACAAGCTGCGCAAACTTTTGCGTTCAAGAGGCTTTGCCCTGAGAAAAGGTAATGTCGTTGAATGTGACATGCCGCTTATTATAAAGAGAAATGTAAAATTAATGAAACCCTTGGCTCTATCCTTTCAAAAAATAGCCAAAGAGAATGGCTATGGCTCAGAAGAAACCGTAGGTTCTGTTTTATCCATGGTACAAACAGCTATTCGCTATAAGATACCTCCCATGACAAAAGGAGAAGTTCATACTGGCGGCTTATTGCCACCTGCTAAAGCTATTTTGAGCGGCTGGGGAGATTGCGATACAAAAACCGGAATAGCAGCCGCGATATTAGGCAATTGGAATCAAATGAAATTAGTAGGCATATCTGTACCCGGTCATTATCTTATGGCTATAAGACGCATTCCGGGCAAAGGCGATATGTTTGTCAGATATGAAGGACTTGAATATGTATTGATTGAACCATCAGGCCCGGCGTGGCTTGAACCGGGTCAAGTGGGCTATAACACAACTACACTTTTAAAAAGTTCAAATGGATACAGAATAGAGCCCTTTAAACAAATTTTGTAATAAATTAAAAAGTTAAACGGAGGAAATATGTTTGGAACAAGATTAATGGTAAGTTTTTTTGGGTTAGCGCTTGCGGTAATAATGACAGGCTTGGTAATAGTTATTACCTATAAAATTTTTGTCAAAGCTAATCCTGATTTCGACATGGAAGAAGAAATTAAAAAAGGAAATGTTGCGGTTGGAATTTTAATGGCGGCCATACTTTTCTCAGCTTCCATGATACTTCAAAAGGGAATGACTTCAGTCGTCAGCATGTTTAGACTATATATTTCAGCGCCAGCTGAAAGCACATTCTGTTTATGGAAAATTGTTCTTATGTCATTTGGCCATTTAACCATGTCTATGTTATTAGCATTTATTACAATTAAAGTTACACTTCGCCTGTTCGGAGCATTGGATAAAGAACTTCATGCGGGAAGAGAATTACAAAAAGGAAATGTGGCGGTGGGCATTTTACTTGCAAGCGTGGTTTTGGTCGCGGCTCTTTATGTAAGCGAAGGAGTCAGTGGCATCAGCAAAGCCCTTTGCCCTCAACCCTCCATCGGCCAAATCGAAATAATGGAATAAAACTTCTTTAAGAAAGGATTTATAATATTATAAGAGAGCGGTAGTAATATTTTCAGTCAGGGGCGGGGTCTCCTAGAGGTCGCCCCTATGTCTCTCACCCTCCCATAAGCCCAAGTCGGGTTCCGAACATCCCTGCTTTGAAAACATTACTGCCGCTCTTTGCCAAACCTTTGCTTCTTTAAAATAATATATCCCACCCAACCCAATTTATGGTAAATCCGAATTGCCCTTTTTAGAAGGACCTTTAATCTTTGAGATTACCTTCAAAATAACTTTATATGTACCCACAAGAAGTCCAATAAAAAGTACTATAAAAATCGTCCCGGCAGCTTTCCCCAGAACCCTTTCCCATCCTGAAGACTTTAGCAGTTCGGGTTGATACACTAAAGATGGGGATAATTCTACTCTATTTAGAAAATTATTAAACTCCTTCAGCTGAACTTCTCTTTCAGAAGAAACAACATGTAGAAAAAAATTAAGCATCCCAGTCTCGGTTACCATCATTGCGGTTATATTGTGAATTTTTCCAATCTGTGGATTATCAGAAACACTCTCAGTCCACATTATATTACGATCTTTTTCATAACTAATAGCTTTAATTTGCATAGGAGGCAAATCATTCTTAAAACTACTCTTAAATTCATCTAACCACTTCTGTATTCCACCGTCAGAATTACTCATAATTTCATCGATTTCTTTCTGCGAATATTTTCCTTTCTCATTGTTTGAGATTAGAATACATGGCAGATTAACACCATTTGTCTTCGTTCGATTTTTAGAAGTACTTACATAGCCAACAAGGTATTTTACTTCCATCCCCGTTTGTTGATAAATTTGCTTCGAAAATTCAGTAATATTTTTATGTGAAAGCTTCTCCCATAAATCACCAGTATCTATTTGAAAATACTTTGTTTCATCTATTCTAACCGTTTCACCCATTAGAGCTTGACCGGAAACAAGCAGAACAAAAAACAGCAAACAACAGCCAATATTTCTAAATAAAGCATTCCTACCCAAGTTTTTTATTTCTTTAATTTGTTTTTTAGGTATTCGCATATAATTTTAAACCTCACTTTTCAGATTCACTTAAAGTATAAATTTTACTTAAAAAACTTTCTAATGTTAAAAGAACATATTTACAAAAGAATTTATTAACTTTTATTTCTCTAGGATACCTTTCACCTTCTTTTCCAAAATCATAAACTGCCCCAGTAAATTCAATTTTGTCAGGGTTCTCATCAACAAATTTTTCCAATTCTTTTCTTCCTTTGGAATTAAGTTCTAATAGTGTGCCATTGTGAGAAATTAAATTTCTAATTTTCGCTATAGTCTGTATCATACTCCAATCATCTGATCTAAGTATATTCCCTTTATTTTTACTCTTTAAGGTGATTTTTAATTTTTTAAAAAAAGAATCCTTCTTATTTCTTTTTATCCAATATTTAAACTTAGATAAATATCCTTTGTCTTTATTCTCTTTCACAAAAAAGTTAATTTTTATCCAATGTTCGAACCAGGCGTAAATAATCAAAAAAATAGCTTGATAATGGAAAGGGGCCAAATCCTGATCAACCGATATCTCGTCAAGTGCAAAATCAGCAGAAATTTCATGTTGTTGCTCATCAGAATATTTATCTAATGGAAATTCAGGTACTTCTTCATTAATACGTTTTTTTTCCTCAGTTAATAAACGCTCAAAACTCGTCAAATGTTGTTTTAAGTAAACAATATCTTGCTTCCACATATTGCTCCCCCTTATTTATTTTACCCTGTAGGCACTATTCTATAATATATCAAACTCATCAGACATTTCCTTATTTCAATCTATAAATGAAAACTATAACTTGAATTCCCCACCCAACAAAGCCGTCTATTTATTTTTTTATATATCAATTGAAACCTATTTAATGCATATCTTAATCCCGTTCCAAAAAAATAAAAACAAAATAGGATATCTTGTATAATAATTATATAAGTATTATTTCAAAACGATTTACACTAAACTTAATTTATGACTCCACTAAAATCTGATTATAAAAAATTTATCCGATGGTTATCGATAATACCTTCCGCATTCACAACTCTCATATTAACAGATTGGATAATCAGACTTGCAATTTGGTGGATTGTACTGCCCTTTACACTTCTTGAAAAACTTTTCAAGTATAAGACTATTGGTCCTATTGGCAAAATCTTCGATAAAATTTTTAATTATTTAATTGGAGTTGATTCTATTACAGCAATGACAATTGTCTTTACAGGGTTTTTCACTGGATATATAATACTTTATATTTCAAGTATACTTTCACCCTCTGACACAAGGAAAACCGCCAAAATATTAGCACCCCTATATATTATTTTAGTATGCATAGCCACTTGTTTTATCATAATAAATCATGGAATCCTTGGAGAAGATATTTTATTACAAGTATGTTTTATAATAGGAATTAATAGTGGAGTGAATGATATCAAAGCTCAATCAACTTCATACCTGAATAAATACGAAAAATTTATTTTACGAAATATATTTCCTGTTTTTATCACGACATCTTTATTTACCACGATTTTAATATTACTCTTCATGTATTAGGAATAAACATATCAAATTCATCAAGAATTTCCTTGTGTCAATCTGTTTATGAATCGGGTAATTCTGCTGTATTATATAAAGTCCTACCTTGAGGGTGGGATTCAATTCTACAGGTGGGCCTATCTCACAAAATAAAAAGAAGATGCCAAAAGGGTGGCTCAATATTTTACGCCGAACGATATTGGGTTTTTGGCTAAGGACTTGAGTGTATCTCTCAGAGACAGTGAGGATGTGTGAAAACAAAAGCATTGTCTTTTGTTTGAGTTCCGGAACTGACGAAAGTCCGAAAGCCACTATTAAATAAAACCCACAGAAAGTGAGCGTAAAAACTTGTGCCACCCTATGAGATAAAGCCCGTAATAAACTATTTCCAAAGAGAATAAATGACGGCGTTAAAAACCTCTGCATGAGCGATTCTGTAAACTCACAGTCTTTAGTCATTCTCCACTGTTAAATTTACCGACAGGCCCTGCGAATAAATTAAACCGAAACTTTATCAAAGTTTATTTAAAATCGTTTTCTTTTTGGCTTAAGTATTTTTTGGTTTCTTTAATAATGACTCCGGATAAAAGCAGCATGGCAATAAGATTCGGTATGGCCATAAATGTTATTACCATATCACAGAAACTCCATACTAAATCTATACTCCAAATAGCGCCCAGAAAACAAAAACCGCAATAAACAAGTCTGTAAGGCTTAATAGATTTTTTGCCGAAAAGATAACCCATGGCTCTATCCCCATAATATGACCAGCTTATGGCAGTTGAAAGAGCAAAAAGTAAAAGTCCTATCGCTACAATATGACCGGCAATTACGGATAACCCTAGGGGAGCAAGTCCGGTGGAAAAAGCCTCTGTTGTCATAGATACTCCTTTAAGACCTGAACTCCAAGCACCGGTAATAACTATAACAAGAGCTGTCAGCGTGCATATTATAAGCGTGTCTATAAACGGCCCCACGGAAGCCACTAAACCTTCTCTGGCGGGATAATGCGTTTTGGCCGCTGCATGAGCTATGGAAGCCGACCCTTGTCCGGCTTCATTTGAAAACAAACCTCTCGTTATTCCAAATCTTGCGGTTAGAAAAAAACTTGAACCTATAAAACCACCTGTTGCGGCCGTACCGGTAAACGCATCCCTAAATATCATCGCAAATGCCGCTGGAATTTGCTCAAAATTAAGAAGCAAAACCACTATGGCGCTTATTACATAAAAAACCGCCATAAAGGGCACTAACTTTGAAGTTACATTAGCTATTCTTTTTATTCCGCCAATAATAACAAGGAAAACCAAAGAAGCGACTACAAGACCGGAAATCACAGGAGGAATTCCATAACTTGTATTTAAAGCATCGGCCATGGAATTGGACTGAGCCATATTTCCGGTTCCAAGGGAACAAATAACCGTGCCAATCGCAAAGACCCCTGCCATTATGCCCGCGAAACCCTTGCCAAGTTTATCTTTTAAACCCTCAACCATATAATACATAGGTCCGCCTGATACTGAGCCGTCCTCATGAACTTTCCTATATTTTAAACCCAAGGTACATTCCACATATTTATTTATCATTCCAAGAAAACCAGTTACCCACATCCAGAATATAGCTCCGGGGCCACCCCAATATATCGCAAGGGCAACTCCCGCAATATTGCCGGTGCCAACGGTAGCTGAAAGCGCGGTGGTAAGAGCTCTAAAATGACTTATATCCCCCGTTTCATTAGGGTCGTCATATTTCCCGCTTATAATTTTTAAGGAATGAACAAATTGACTGGTCTGTAAAAACTTAAGCCTGATAGTAAAATAAATTCCCGTAGGAATAAGGAATGCCATTAACAAATAAGTTCCAATATTGGCATTATAAGCGTTTATAAGTTGCTCTACATTAGATATAAAATTTTCCATTAAATTAACCCCGATATTTTTTTGCTTATTCATTATACCAAAGACAAAACTTTCCACAACAACTATCGATTAAAGAAAAGATGCAATAAATTCCACCTATTATGCGTTAACTCTAGTAGAAGCTTAAAAAATTATTTACGGAGGATTTATGGGAACAAAAAATAAAGCTGTATTAACAATTGCATTTGTCTTCGGATTTGGATTAATAGCCATACCGAACGCGCAAGCAAGAAATCTAAGAGGCGTCTGTAAAGCCGATATTGAAAAAGTTTGCAAAGACATCAAACCGGGAGAAGGAAGGATATCAGACTGTTTGAAGAAAAACATAAAAAAAATATCAAAAGACTGCAAAGAAAGAGTTGAAAATCCTCAAAAGAAAAATCAAAATAAAAAAGGAAAATGGACAAATAATAAGAAAAACAAACGCTCCGGAAATAAAAACTTTAAGGGCAAAGATGAATCATTCTTGAGAGGTTTTGAAAGAGGTTTCGCCAGAGGCTATGAGAGAGGTTTTGACAGAGGCCAAAAGAATAAAGTCAACAACAGATCCAAGAATAGACAAAACAGAGTTATAACCGCATGCAAAGCTGATATAAAAAAACTCTGTGGAGACATTAAATACGGTGAAGGCAGAATAAAAGCTTGTCTTGAAAAAAATAAGAAAAAGCTTTCTGAAAAATGTTCAACCGCTTGTGAAGCGGCAAAAACCCGCGGAAAAAGAAACGATGGAAATAGAGGTGATGGAAACAGACGCAACGGAAACACCCGACTTCCGCACTTTTTCAGATAAAAAAATCTCTCCCCGACGGTAATTTTTTA
>CAZHQC010000097.1:0-8954 GCA_964534135.1 uncultured Elusimicrobiaceae bacterium
AGACCAATATTTTAAAAAATAATTTAATGGTATCTTTCTTTAATAATAATCTTGGAAGTTAAGGTTTTGGTATTGGTATTTAAGGAATATATAAATTAAAGGTATATATTACTGCATTTTTATTTTAAGAAATATATTAAGCGCTATTTGCGCGAAACTTAAGGGCGCGAGTATTTTCCAGCAAAGATCGATTATAGGCATATTTTGTTTTGATAGAAGGATTTTAACAATTGTGAGTAGAACTACTATTAATGTCGTTTTAAAAATGAAAATACCTATTGCAGTTATTCCGGTCGCATTAAACGCGCCACCTAGAAAAACAGCGTTTATAAGCGCCGCCCCGACTATTGTTTCCATATTTACGGCGAGATTGAAAAAGGCTTTGAGTCCTCCTGTAATTTCGGGGATGGTGTCAGGCTCGTCAAAAATAAATTTTTGAAGTTTTCCCTGTAAGGTAATAAGGACTATTAAAAAAGCCGGAATTTGAAGCATAAGGAGTAATGGCCGGTGAAACATGAATTTGGATATTTCAGCTATATTCCAGGAGCCGGCAAGTAAGGCAGGACCGATTAAAGCGAGTATAAATAGAACTTCATAAGCGAAGATTCGGGTTAATGAGTTTAAAGTCTTGATCCCGTTAAAGGGGCTTAGCTCTTGGCCAGCTAAAAAAAAGTTTATTGCCGGTATCATTAAAAGGTAAATTACAGTTATCAAATCGCCTTGAAAAGAAAAAAGAGCTTTACCTGAAACGGGAATCATCAATATAGAAGTTGTTATGGCGGCTATACTGATAAAAGGCAGAGACTTAAACAAAATAGGGTTACAATCTTGTGGGATAATGGTTTTTTTAGTTAGAAGTTTTATGAAATTGTCTATTGGATGATAGATTTCCGAATTCGCTCTGGTTTTTATTAGGGCATAGATTCTTTTATTCATCCATTCTAAAAAAAAACCATAGATACCCAAAAAGAAAAACCCTGGAAAAATTATAATAAAAAATAATTGCAGGAGAATTGAATTTGTCATATGTTTAACCTATTGCTATATAAAAAGAACTGCAAGAATAACAATTACCGAAATTAAATACGCTATAACAGGACCAATGGTTTCAGCCAAAGGATTGAATGTCCATGTGGTTAATATAAGTCCAGCTACATGCAAAACTGTAAAGAAGGTGGCATAGGAGAAAAATTTCTGATAATCACCGGGTGGAGTTACCCCATCACCCGCTTGTGGAGCTTTATGATCGCCTATAGCGTCATAAGTGGGTGGTTGGCTTATCAGCTTAAAAAGGATGTAGACAAAAATAAATATTATGATAAAAGCGATAGGTGGAAACAATAATATATTCATGAGAGTTTCTTCAAATCTATGGAACCGGTAGCTTTATAAAATTTAAACACAATGCTTAAGCTGATAGCTACTACCATCACTTCAATTAATATCATGGTTATGGCTATTGCCTGCGCCAGATTGATATTATTTGTTGCGGCTCCGCTTAAAATTACAGCTAAAAGACAGGCTTTTGACATTATTTCAAGTCCTATAATTTGTCTTATCATGTTTTTTGAAATAAGCAGACAATAAAGGCCTATAAAGAACAATAAGCTTATAAAGTACCAGTCTATGGAAAAAATATTTGTCATGTGTTTTAGGTTTTAATTTTCCTTTCAATTTGCTTGCCCTTCCGTAGCTTTAGCGAAGGAGGGTGATTTATGACTTGTGCTTTTTTGCTCGTTAATTGGCGAGCAAAAAAAGATTTAATTGCGAATACTCCGGCGGCAAATATAGCTATCTGGCCTATAAGATCAAAGACTCTGTCTTTCCATATAATCTGGCCCAGAGGATAATTATGAATATTTAAATGTGGATATTTAGATACGGATTCAAATAAAGGAGCAATATAAAACCAGGATAATACAGCTATTATGGGTAATACAAAAGGGAATAGAGTAAATTTAGCTCTATCTTCTTGGACGGTTCTTTTTTCTTTTTGCACTAAGCTTATCACACTTATAAATAGCAGGGTAATGAGGCCTGCACAAACTGAAAGTTCGAAAACGGCTGCCCATGGCGAGGTGAAAGTAAATAATATCAAAGACACTCCAATACTTATAAAAGCGAGTATTATAGCTGAAAAAAATATATTTTTAGTCATTACGGCAATTACGGCCAAAACAATTATTAATATAAATAGAGCTAAATGATAAGTCATAAAATAGCCTTTGTGCCTGTTTCAATTATAGAACTGTAAAAATATGGAAATAATATTCCCGAAACTAAAATTACAAGACATAAAATTATTATGGGCGTGAGCATTAATAGTGGCGCTTCTTTCGCTTTTTTTACAATATCCGTTACTTTACCAAAGAAGATATTTCTTTGAATCATTATAAAATGACCTAAAGTTAAGATACTTGCGCCAATTGCCATTATGGCATAGCCTATTTCTCCGCCTTGCCAAAGAGCGACAATGATAATAAGTTTGCTCCAAAATCCCGATAAAGGAGGTAGGCCGGCGGTAGCCATGAAGGCAACAATTGATGACCATGATGTCCATGGCATTGAGTGTTTAATTCCCCCCATTTTCTCCATATTGTTTGTGTTCAGCTGTTTTTCAAGATTGGCTCCGTTTAAAAATAATATTGTTTTAAAAGTGGCATGGTTAAATATATGAAATATAGCGCCTAATATTGCCAAAGGAGTTGCCAGGCCCAAGGCAAGGACTATATAGCCTATCTGGCTTATACTTGAAAAAGCAAGCATTCTTTTGAAATCTTTTTGGCGCATAGCGGCTATCGCGCCAAATAATATTGATATCGCGCCTATAAGCATTAAAGTTTGGGAAATTTCGTGTAGTTTTAAATCAAAAAAATTAAATATCATAGCTATTTTAATTATGGCATAGACGCCGGCTATTTTAGTTACCACTCCGCTCATAAAAGCCGCAACAGGCGCATAAGCCTTTTGACAGCTGGATACTGTCTGATTATGAAAAGGAATTAGACCTGATTTTATTAAAAAACCCAGCAACATTAGCATAACTCCGAGTAGTACGGGAAAAGGCACGTCACCAGCATTTGCAATATTTTGTAAAGCGGCAAAACTAAAGCTGCCTTTAGCAAATAATAATATTGCTATGCCAAAAAGCACGAAAAAGGAGGCCGGAAACATTAGAAGGAAATATTTCATTGCACCTTGAAAACCTTTTTTATTATTATCGAAAGCGATTAAAGCTAAAGACGCAATCGTAAGAGCTTCCACGAAAATATAGAGAGTAAAAAAATCACCTGCCGTGACAATGCCGCACATGGCTGACACGGAAATTAAAATAAGACTGTGAAAGTGATGCCGGTTTTTTTCTCTATTTAAAAAGCCCGAAGAATATAATGAAACGCAAAAAGCTACCAGATAAATCATGAGAATCATTAATAGCGTGAAGGTATCTTGCGTTATATGTGAAAGGGTTAATCTAAGGTTAGATGGACTAAAAATAAGATAAGCAATATTCAGAAGTCCTGAAAAGAGAGTAATATTAGCTATGATATCGGCGAAGTTTTCTTTGGTTTTTGAAATAAATTGAATCAAAATAGCCGAAAATAAAGGTATTAATAAATAAGCGAGAAGGCTAATTGTCATTTAATTATTCCCAAAATAACAGTCAAAGCGTTGTAGAGTGGGCTACCTATCTTGTCGTGTTTATATAGGACACCCATCAGTGTTCAAGTCTAAGAATTACTTCCGTACTTTATTCTGTTTAGCAGAGCAGGGCGGCTTTTCAACTACATTCTATTCTTTGTTGTTGCCGTTTCTTGAGACCTGTGACTTGCAACTTTGTCTGGGAATCCCAGACAATTATAACGGTATATTTCCACCCGTAATATCCGAACCGGGTTTCTTTTTATTCTTTAATAATTCAAAGGCATTTATTAATCTGCTTCTCGCGTCTAAGGGTTCTATAACTTCATCTATAGAACCTCTAGAAGCCGTCTGATAAGGCGAAGCAAATTTATCGGCATATTCTTGAGTGAGTTTTTCCTTCAGCGCATCAATTTCTTCCGGTTTGCTTTTTTTAAGCTCTTTGGAATAGAGTATTTCAATGGCGCCGCGCGGTCCCATAACGGCAATTTCAGCATTTGGTAGGGCGAAATTTATGTCCCCTCTTAAATATTTGGAACTCATTGCTATATAGGCTCCGCCATAAGCTTTTCTTAAAACGAGGGTTACCTTAGGCACGGTGGCCTCAGAATAAGCATAAAGAAGTTTAGCTCCATGGCGTATTATGCCGGCATGTTCTTGTTTTACGCCGGGCCAATAACCGGGAACATCCACAAGCGTTAAAATGGGAATATTGAATTTATTTAAGAATCTTATGAATCTTGAGGCTTTATCTGAGGCGTCTATATCCAAGGCTCCGGCCATATGTGAAGGATTATTTGCTATTACACCAACAGTCATCCCTCCCAGTTTTATAAAGCCGACAACAATATTTTTGGCAAAATGATGATGTACTTCAAGAAATTTATGGTCGTCAGATAACCACCAAATTATATGATGCACTCTATAGGGTTTACGGGGATGCACTCCGCATAATTTTTCCAATAAAGGAAGCTTTCTATCCACGGGATCTTTAGTTTCCTCAAAAGGAGGTTTCTCCTCATTATTTTGTGGAAGGAAATTTAGAAGTTCTTTTACTTGACGGTAGCAGGATTGTTCGCTATTTGAGACAAAATGACAGACGCCGCTTTTTGAGGCATGTGTCATACTTCCGCCTAAGGTTTCAAAATCCACATCTTCACCGGTGGCGGCTTTTACTACTTCAGGGCCGGTCACAAACATATTGCTTATACCGTCAACCATGAATACAAAATCGGTTAAAGCCGGCGAGTATACGGCTCCGCCCGCGCAGGGTCCGACAATAATTGATATTTGTGGGATTTTACCGGAACTTTTGGTGTTTCTATAAAATATTTCTCCATAACCATCTAAACTGTCCACGCCTTCTTGAATTCTGGCGCCGCCCGAATCCAAAATTCCTATAACGGGAATTTTAGCTTCAAGAGCAAGATCCATCATACTTGTTATTTTTCTGGCATGAGCTAAGCCCAGAGAACCGCCAAGCTGAGTAAAGTCCTGAGAAAAAACAGCCACTTGTCTGCCGTTAATTTTTCCAAAACCGGTAATAACGCCGTCACCTTTGATGCCTTTCTCTTTAAGGCCAAAATCTGTGCTTCTGGTTTCAACCAAGAGGCCTATTTCTTGAAGGGAGTCTTCATCCAATAAATAAGAAAGTCTTTCTCTGGCGGTAAGTTTTCCTTTGGCCTTTTGAGCCTCTATTCTTTTAGGACCAGCTCCAAGTAAAGCTTCTTCTCTAATTTCTCTAAATCTTTTTAAGCTTGCAGGGATTTCTCTAAGTTTCTTTTTGCGTTCAGCCTTTGAGAGGTTCTTTTTCGCTGTTTTTGATGATTGTCGTATAAAGTCTTCAGGCATTAAAGCCCTCCTTTAGTTATTGTTAGCTGTTTACTGCTATTGTTTGATAATAATGTTCAGAAAACCGTACACTTATGATATCAAATTTAGGCTTGCCTATTTCTTCATAATGGCGTAAAACCTTATTAAAAAATATTATTTCCTCATCAACTATTTTGATGTCGAGTAAATTTACCGTTAGACCAACTGCCAGAGCTTTTAATATGGCTTCTTTTATTGTCCATAGTTTTGTTAAGTGGTCCGGCATTCCATCTTTTGCCTCATCTTTATGGAAATAATCTTCAATCCAATATTTACTTCTTACTTCAATCTTCTCAATATCCATACCCAAAAAACAGGTGTTTTCATTTTTAACGATAGCCGCGGCCCAATCACCGCTATGGGTTATGGAGAGCAAATATTTCTTCCCGTTCAAAAGGCAAAGAGGTCGTCTGTTTATATTATAAGTTATTGGAATTTCTTTAAGATTAAAAGATGAATTTAAAAGTTTATTTATGACGGTTTTTGCCACAAATCTTCCCGCAAGCCATTCTTTCTTGCGTTTTGGAATTTTGAAAGATGAATATTTTTCCATTTCTTCGTTTGAAAGTATTTCATCGGGTCGGTGAATATCATTTATCCCGACTCTTTCAAGAAAGATTTTTTTTTTCTCTATTGATTGCTTTTTGCTTGTTGTGTGCTGTCGAGCTGCCGAGCTGTCGAGCTGTCGAGCTGTTGTCATATTTTTGTCGGTATACCTACATAATTCTTAATTTCTATGCGTATCTTTCCTTTTTCATCAAAGACAAAGGCATCATAAGAACTTTTGCCATCAGCATTTATTCCTTTATGGATGGCATGAATATAAAGTGTATCGGTAGTTCTGTCATTATCATGAATTATTATTTCATCCACAGCATCAGGCAAAGCCATTTTGCTGTCAAAATGAATATCTCTAAAGCCGCAAGTTTGGAAAGCAGCTTCCATGGCCATAGGATGAGCAATAAGATTTTCATCTTTATTTTGCCATAAAGGCATTTTGGGTGTTTTAAACACGCCCAGCACTTTATTTTTTTCAAGCGATATTATGCCGTCTAAAACTTGAAAGCTCGGGCCATGGAAATAAATTTTATAAATATCCTCTTTGCTTATTTTATATTTCTTTTTGGTGGGAATTGAGGTTTTATCCACATAAAGCAATTTACTTTTAAAGTTTTCAGAGGCTTTTCCCATAAAATGAGTTCTGGTCTTTCCAAGTTTTAATCCTTTGGAATTTATAAAATCAGATTCCATTTTCATACTGATTAAATCTTCGTCTTCTTTTTCCGCCGTAATTTTTATTCTTACCGGTTTGTTTTTCAAGAGTTTAATAGGCAATTGAAAGCGAATATTCTTAAGCGATTTAGGGTTCTTGCCTAAGGTGAAGGCGGCGGTTTGAGCGAATGTTTCAATGCCCATTACACCAGGAACAAGCGGCGTGCCGTTTATCGCATGATCTAAAAGATAAGGATCATCCGCGATGTTAAACTCTTTTGCTCCCTGAGCTTTATCACCGTTTTTTTTTGCGTCTTTAATGAAATGAAAATGACTTTCATTCTTGGAACCTTCGGAAAACTCCATACCATCGGCTAATTCCAATTGAGTGTCCCAATCCATTTTCCCCAGACTTGCAGAAAGCACTATTTCAGGTTCAGTCCCATAAACGAGTTCATCAGCTATTGTAAGCATCCCTTCATTGGGATAGATGAAATCCACTTTTTGAGATTTAAGAAAGGCTTCAACACCCGGTCTTATCGCCATGCCAATATTGGCATAGGCTGTCATATCCACAGCGAAAGCCCTTGCGCCTTTATTTTGTAGGCTGATGGCAAGTTTGGATATATAATCACTGGCAGCCGCATAATCCGATTGTCCGAGATTACCGAATTTTCCGGCTATGGATGAAATCATAACCCAAAAACCTCTTTCTTTTACTATTTCAGAGTGCAATAGATTCATTGCGCTATTGGCTTTGGTATTAAAAACCGCATAGAATTCATCTATGGTTTTATCGGCAATAAGTTTGGAGCGTTCAAGTCCGGCAAAGTGAATTACGCCGTCTAATTTTCCGAATTCTTTTCTAATACTCTCAATAGTTGAATTGAATATGGTCGGGTTGTTCAAGTCACAGCAATAATAGGTAACTTTAGAGCCCGTAGCTTTCAATTCTTCTATTGTTTTATAAAGAAGGGCGGAATCTTTAATTTTCGTAAATGCCCTTTCAAGGATAACGGGAGTAGCTTTTTCTCCGCTCGCCTTTAAGTCTTCCCAGAGCTTGGATTTAAGCTCTTTAAGTTGATTCTCATCCATCTTTGCCCATGCCGCAGATTCCTCGGCAAAATTTATAATGTCAAAGATAATTATATGAGGTTGATATTTTTCCGCTATAATTTTACCGAATAAAGCGCCCAAACCTCTGCCGCCTCCGGTGATAAGAACTTTCTTCCCTCTTAAATCAAGTTTCTCAGTTTCTGTTTCTATGGATTCAGGAGTCATCATTAATGTATAGCGTTTATTATTGTCGTAGGAAAGAGCTAAGCGGGAATCCGAATAGATTATTTCAAAGAAGGTTTTTTGCGCTATAAGTTCTGAGCTTGAGCTTGGAGCAAAATCTATAAGTTTTACGGTGCAATTTTCCAATTCTTTTCTGGCGCATAGCGCTATGCCATTAATGGCTCCATAGATGGGGTCATAAGTTTTCTTTGTCCTATAACCCATATGGCCGTCAACGGTGGTAATTATTGCCATAAAAGTTGAATTACCATCTTCAGGCGTATTTAAGGTTTTGTTAAAGTATTTGATGGCTAAAAACAAAGGCATGGCATAATGTTTTAGATCTTCAAAGGCCGCGGTTTTTTTACCAAGTTTTTTATCCACCGTTCCCAAGAGATAAACAATACCTTGCACATTATTGTGTTTAGCGGCGAAATCTTGTAGATTTTTTTCAACCGCTTCACTATCATTCCAGTCATTAACTATGGTGTTTGCAGCTTTTGTTTTTAGAGAAGTAAAAACATGCGACACCACTTTCATTTTTGAAAGTTCATTTTTGAATAGTCTTGTCAATTCCGCATTGTCGGAAAAGATAATAACCGGTTTTTCTGGGGATAATTTTCTAATGTTTCCTTTGTCCGCTTTTGAAAGAACAACTTTTGGAACATATCGAATATGTCTGTTTGCTTGTTCGGCTTCCGGTTCAGGTTTGGTAACGGCAGTTTGAGTTGTTTTAGTGGCAGTTTCACTTGTCACTTGTGACTTGTCACTTGCCACTTCATCGCTTGCGTTGATTCCTTTTCCTTCCATAACGAATTTAATGCAATGGCGGATGGTAGGATAATCTTTAAGCGATAAATTATCGTTTTTAGGTAAGCTGAAATGTTCACGCATGGAGGCAAATAATTCAGCTTGTTTAACGGTATCAATACCAAGGTCGGCTTCCATATCCA
>CAZHQC010000098.1:0-8905 GCA_964534135.1 uncultured Elusimicrobiaceae bacterium
TCAAATGGTCCACCACCTTACGATTAAGCTCTTCAGGCACTCTCTGGTCGAAAGATCTATTTCCTGCTTCCATATGGAAAATAGGGATTTTACGGCGTTTTGCCGTTATAACCGATAAACAACTATTGGTATCGCCATAAAGCAATATGGCATCCGGATTTTCCTTTTCCATAATTTCATCAGATTTGGCTATTATGTTTCCTATAGTTTCAGCAAGCGTTTTACCGACTGAATCCAAAAAATAATCAGGTTTTCGTATTCCAAGCTCTTTAAAAAATATTTCATTGAGTTCATAATCATAGTTTTGACCTGTATGGACCAAAACATGCTCAACATGATTTTCAAGCTCTTTCATAATTAGGCTCAGCTTTATTATTTCCGGCCTAGTTCCAACAATAGTCATTACTTTCAAAGGCATATTTTCTCCCAATTTTAAAAAATCTATTTCAAAAATTCCCCGTCTTCCTGCAATCTCGTTTCAGATATCATAAGGTCATGCTTTTTAAGTAAGGCCAATGTTCCCTTGAAATCCAAAACATTATCTCCCGAGCTGTATTCTTTCTTTAAAGCTTGTTTAAATTTAGCGCCTTTTTCAATCAATTCAGGAAGCATAGGTGTTATAACATAATGGTCGCGTCTTCTTATGCAATGATGTATTTCTTCCTCAGATACCAAAATCTCAGATATTTTCTCTCCGGGACGAATTCCCGTTATTTTGATTTTAATTTTTCTATTTCCGATTAAAGCTTTTGCCACATCGGTTACAAGTGCCGCAGGCGCGGTAGGTATATATGTTTCCCCTCTTTTGCCATACTTAAGAGCGGCAAAAACAGTATCAACCGCTTGATTTAAACTTAAAAGAAATCTTGTCATTTCTTTAACGGTAATGGTAACTGGGCCGCCATGTTTTATCTGCTCATGGAAAAGCGGTATTACCGAACCTCTTGAGGCCAAAACATTTCCATAACGTACACAGGTAAATCTGGTTTTGGGATTTTTGACATTGGCGGAAGTAAAAATTCTCTCCTGCAAGGCCTTAGTCATACCCATAACATTTATGGGTTTGCAGGCTTTATCCGTGCTAACACCAATCACAATCTTAACCGGATAATCATTTTCATTAATGGCCCTGACTATATTAGAGGGCCCTATACAATTTGTAAGAACCGCTTGATGAGCGAAATATTCGCAAGCCGGCACTTGTTTTAAAGCAGCCGCATTAATAACTATATCCGCATTTTTAATAGCTGAACAAACATCCGAGTAATTTCTAACATCTCCAATCTGAAATTCTAAAACATTCATAAAATTTTTATATATCACTTCATCGGTCGCCACATTTTTTTTCATATACGACAAACGCATATCATTTTGTTTGGCCTCATCCCTGGATAAAACTATAAGCTTTTTGGGAATGCCAAGTTCTCCTTTTAGAACTCTTCTGACAAAAACCTTGCCAAATGAACCCGTTCCGCCGGTAACCACCACAGTTTTATTTTTCAAAATCATTATTTCCTCCAGTCCTTGTACGGAGTCTTATCTGAAGCCATTTCCGTCATTAACTTTTTCCATGCCGGACATTTAAAACCAATAGCTTTATTAAATCTATCTCCGTTTAAATCTCTTTTACATTCAAAATTTTCTTCGGGCTCAATACTAATATCTATTCCATAAGCTTCTTTAGCTAAATTCAATAAATCATATTTATTTATTATTTCACTTGAAACATTATAGATACCGCTTAAATTTGGATAGTTTTCAATTAAGTCTATAATAACTTTCGCTAAATAATCAGTGGTTAGTCCCGTAAAAATTGCCTTACGAAACCCTTTTATGGTTTTTCCTTCTTGAGCCAAAAACCATTCTAAAAGTTCAGCTCCTCCAAATAATTCTCTGCCAATAAAAGAAGACCTTAAAACCAAAGCTGAAGGTTTATTAACTTCTCCCAAAATTTTTGTCCTACCATATAAATCTTGCGCATCGGGAATACTTTCATCATCATAATTCCCAGTCTTGCCAGTAAAAACACAAACAGTGCTAAAGTGAATTAATCGGGAATTATTATCTGAACACCAATCTGCAAGTTTATTAGGCAATAGAGCATTAACTGCAATATTTGAAACTTCATCCTTGGCCTCTTTACTTCTCAATGTAACGCCGGCGCAATTAAGAATAATATCGGGTTTTAATTCATTTAAAACTTTTTCAATATGATTAAAATCTCTAAGGTCAATTAAATCAATAACTTTATCCTCGGAATAAAGGCCGGTCTTGGCATAAAAATCCTTGGGCTTTCTTACAGTCACATATGTATTGGGGAATTTTTGAGGAATAATTTGCCAAAGCTTATGACCGAGCGTTCCCGCTCCGCCTAAAATTAAAATCCGTTTCATAGATTGTTCTTTAGATAAAGTCATAGTATTAATAAACACTATAATAACAAATTTAATTTACTTGTCATATATAGGGATTAAACCAAAAACTTATTTTTTATGAAGAAAGAATTTTTTCAAATAAAGTCATTGTCTTTAAAAAAGCATTGTCCCAAGAAAAATCCAAAGCCCGTTTTTTAGCTATATCTGAGAATTGAGCTTTCTCTTCACCACCTCTATCGAGTATTTCCAAGATGCCTTTTGAAAGACCCTCAATATCACCACAATCATAATATAAAGAAGCATTTCTCAATACCTCAGGCAAACACGGACTCTTTGTTGAAATACAATTACTACCATGAGCAAGAGCTTCCACGGCAACAAAACAAAAAGACTCTACCCTGCTTGTCAAAACAAAAGCCCCGCAATTTGCATAATACCAGGACAAATCTTTTTCAGGAACATTGCCAAGCCAGATGATATCATCTGAAACACCTAAATCTTTAGCAGTTTTTTTAAGATTATCAAGATAATTTAACGCCGCTTCTCTAGCTCCACCAGCAATACATAGCTTTGCTTGAGAATTCTTAACTTTAATAGCGGGCATAACTTTTATTAAGTCTTCAAGACCTCTATAGCTTTCAATTGAACCTGCGGTAAAAATAAAATTTTCCAGTAAATTTAAGGGAACATTTTTTGGTTTATCAAATACGCCAGGCAAATTACTACCAAAGCTTATTACCTCAAGTTTAGAACTATCAGTTTTCCAAGTGGAAATAATAAAATCTTTCACAAATTTTGTCGGAGTTATTACTACCGCTGAATTTTTTATAGACATCTTGGATTCAAATCTTCGAGCAAAAGATTTTATTTTTTCAATTATTCCACACCCTGTTTTATCCCCCGTCAAAGGAGCCATATTTTGAAGCAAAGTTACTATTGGAGCTCCACCATATTTAAATCCTTTTTCAAGCGTTGATAAAACAATATCTGGTTTAAAAGAATCGAGTTGTTCTATAGTTTGAGTGTCTAATCCCCTACGCAGAAAACTAAATGGTCGGCATGTCTTGAAAATTAGTTTTGGCAATTTTGAAGAAAACCAGCTTTCAACATCAAGAGTATCGGGGGATATACAAAGGATAGAATCTATTTTTTTGGACTCGGAAAATCTCGGAAGCATATTTACTATATACTTCTTATGACCGCCGCTTATTCCCCCTCCCGTAAGATTTATAATCGCTAGTTTCATTTAGACTTGTGATTGCTATTTTTAATATTTTTCTTCACTTTTGTGTCTTTATCAATAAACACAAGCCCCGCAACACTGGCAAGAGCAATCCAAAAAATTCGTTCATTTATATAATCACATGTTCCTATCCATGCGCCAATAGTAATTAATCCGATTAAAAAAGGGAATTCTTTTGATTTTGGAGTAGAACGAATTCCTCGAATCACTATTAATGCAAACAAAGCAAATAATGGTATTGCGGGAAGTGTTCCAACTTCTGTCATATAGTAAAGATAAGAATTATGAGGTATTTGTCTTGGATTAGGATCTAAATATCCGGATTCAGGATCTAAATAACCATGAGCATCTACGAATAATTTTTGAGGAAAAATCTTCTCATAATATAGCGGATATTGAAGCAAGCCTATCCCCCAAACGGGATATTCTTTTATCAATTCAATGCATAATCCCCATGCTCTTAATCGCGTATTAACTGAAGCCGCATATTTTATTGATTCATCAGTGTTATACGCTACTGTTTTAAAAAATGATATTTTATCATTCATAATAGCAATTGGGGGATTTGTAAACTTCATAAAAAAAGCGATAAAAAAAATAATAAATAGCAGAGAACGAATGAAATATTTTTTGGGATATTTAAAAAGAAAAAAAACAATTCCCAGAACAAATATACCTATGAAGGTAGCTATCCATGCCCCTCTATTTAGAGTATAAAAAAGCCCCAGCGCGCCAAATGTTATAGCGGATAAATTAAACATCTCTTTATAAACACCCATTGGTTTTTTAAATGAAAAAGAATAATGAGCAATCGAAACACTTAAAAACCATGCCATAATTCCTCCTGCCAAAGTAGGAGTATCCGCAAATCCCCATCCCTGCGATATTCTAATAATCCCATGCTTACCAAAAAAACCGCTTATATAAAACATATTTCCAAAATTAACTTGTAGTAGAATAAGAATTCCCGAAAGGATTAAATAAATATTTCCCCAATGATAGAATTGATTAAAGTCTAAATTTTTAATTGCGAACTTAATAAAAATAAAACAAATAAATGAAAGGATATAAGGCTGAACTCCAGCTCGAGAAAAAAGATCTAAATGAAATACCATAGATGAAATAGCAAAAAATAAACTGGCAATAATAAGAACAATAATATCCGGGGTAAAAACAGACTTTTTAAAATAAAATCTTCGGACAATTTGTAAAAAAACCAAAGCTGTGCCTACAAGTAAAAGCACGGAGTGAAAGCTGATAAAAAATGACCATGGCTTATATGGCATAAAAAAGTACGAGAACAAATAGAAAAAAAGAATAGTCCCACTTAAGGCATTTATTTTCTTTTCCGAAAACGTATTTAATAAATTTTCTAGTTTAAATTTAATCATAACCGAATAAAACAACAAATCACTTAAATCTCATTCGAAAAACAATAGTTTTCAAGGTTTCATTCATTGGCAAGAGTGACAATAAACAAACCGCATACCCCGAGAAAACAACTTTTGCATGAACAAATGATTTTAAAGAATACAATATAGTTCTGAATTGAAAAAGTTTTTTTAAAAGATGAAAAGCCTTTCGGGATTCTCCTAACATTACAAATTTAAACGCCCTATTTATATTATCTTTAAGAATAAGAAATTCATAATTACGCACATCATCTTCATTTATAATATCTTTCGCATAATCCTTTATATAGGCATCAAACATTTTAAACATAATATGCGGTTCTGTATCTTTTATCTTCAAACGATAACTAAAGCTATTAACGCTGGCTCTATATTTTAAAAGTGGTTTATCAATAATTCCAATGGGATATTTTTTTAATATTCTGAGCCATGCATCCGCATCAGCGGAAGCGGAAAAACTTTTTTCATCAAATACCTTAATATATTTTTTGTAGATATCAGTTCTCACCATAGCGCTTGGACAAAATAAAAAACTGCCATACTTTAACATAGCTTTAAAAACTTCATCAAACCTATAGAGTTTCTTATATTTTTCATGCAAATCATACGGTAATTTATAAAGTTTTCTTTTATTTCCATTTCTATCAATATTAACCGCCATAGTAAAAACCGCACCCGCCAATTTATTTCTTTCTAAAAATTCAACTTCTTCTTCAACCATAGTTGGTTCATACATATCATCCGAATGATAAATAGCAGTATAGTCTCCCTTAGCAAGTTCTATACATCTTGTACAATTAGAAAACATCCCCGTATTTTCTCGAGATTTAAAAACTTGAACGCGACTATCTTTCTTTTCAAAAACTTCAGCAATTTTCAAGGTCTTATCTTCAGAAGCATTATCCACTACAAGAACTTTTATGTTTTTATAAGTTTGAGCTAAAACAGACTCTAAAGTATTTCGCAGTGTTAATTCCGCATTATACGTGGGGATACATATGTAAACTTCAGGAGACTTATATAAACTCATTATTAAAACTTCCTTAAAACATGTTTTTTTATCTTTTTTATACGTGGCAATATTTTTTTTATAAACACAGAAGGATGCAATATTTCACTAACCATACTTTTAAAGATTTGTTTTTTAGGGGTACACGAAAGAGCAATTCTTGTAACCATCTCTTCTAATTTTTCCGCACTATGCTCCACTGTAAAAAAAGGCACATCTTCTTCCGTTAGCCAAAAGTCGTCATTTATTTTGCCTTTATCACGCATATATTCATAAACTTCAGTATTTGGATAAACCCATAAGCGCGCGACTCCGGCAAATTCAAAATATCTTATTTCTTGTAAACGCTTTGTTAAGGCTATTGTCTCCGCCACAGTTTCATCAGTTTCTCCGGGAAAACCAACCATAAGAAATGTAATTAAATTTATTTTACTATTCTTCAACATATTAAAAGTCTCTATCACATCCTCTTGAGTAAGACTCTTATGTATACTTTTAAGCAACTTAGGGCTTCCAGTTTCAAGCCCAAAGCCAATATGGGTAAATCCCGCTTTTTCCATATACTCAAACAATTCAGGAGTAGCAGGTTTTATTCTTGCCGAGCACAAAAACTTTAATTTTATTTTTCTTTTTATTATTTCTTTACAAATATCGATAGCTCTTTGCAGATTAAGAGTAAAAGTATCATCTGCCAACTGAATAGTTTTTATATTTTTAAATTTTTTTTCTATATACTCTATTTCATCAACCACATTTTTAACGGTTCTTGTCCTAAATTTTCTGCGAGAAATAGTATGTAAACAACAAAAGCTGCATTTAAAAGGACAGCCCCGGCTTGTAAGCATGCAGGCCATTGTTCTTTCCGAATCTATAAAAAGCTCATGTTTTGGAAAAGGAATATTGTCAATATTTTCAATAAGAGGCCTGTCGGGATTTTTAATCACCTTTCCATTAGTTTTGTAAGCAATGCCTTTAATTTCACTTATTTCCGTTTCATTGGAAAAAGATTTTAGCACCTCAACAATGGTTACTTCACCCTCCCCAATAACAACACAATTAATATCAAAATTTTTTAATAATTGCTCGTAATATATTGAAGCATGAACTCCACCCAATACGATTTTCATATTTGGGTTAAATTGTCTTACAATCCGAATTAGATTATAACTTGCCACTCTATTCATTGTAAAAACTTGAATAAGCAAAAAGTCGGGATTAAAATCCTTAATCTTAGTTGAAATTTCTTTTTCAGCTAAGGAACTATCTAGATTATTATAATTTTTAGTTTCAATTAAATACCCAGCTTTTTCAATAATTGAATGCAAATAAGCAAGACCCATGCTATAGGAATTATTTTTTGGAGATTCCTGGATATTTGCTTGAAGGGAAGGACTTATCAATAAAACTTTCTTCATAATTTTATCCTAAAAATACTTTACTATAATTCACCTGATGCACTCAACTAAAAGATAAATCTCTAAAAAAAAATTTCTATATCAAGAATCAACATTACTATATAGGCAATGCAAAATTATTAAAACAGAACGCCCAGTTAGATAACCTTCTTTGTTAATGAAGCCTTTATTGTCCGGGAAACACCTTCTTTAAGTGATACTACCGACTTCCACCCGATATTTCTTAACTCTATTGGATCTGCGAATGAATTCATTATCTCATCATCTCGATACGGCAAAATACCGAAATTTAAATTGGTTTCACTATTAGAAACTTCTCTAATAGTTTCCGCAAACTCTTTAATTGATGTGCTATTCCCGGTGCCAACCTCAAAATTCTTAAATCTAAAATTATTTTTTTCGGCAAAGCTAACAACAGCTTTGTAAGCGCTAACAACATCGCTAATATAAACAAAATCTCTCTTTTGATGTCCATGAGTAAGCTCTAACCGCGCTTGTGGATTAATAGCAATAGCCTCAATCATCATTGGCACAAACTTAGGCTGAGAATCACCCTCTCCATATATATGTTCCAATACCAAATTACAAACCTTAATTCTTTTTGAAAAATGACGAAGCCAGATTAAAAAAACTTTTTTAGAAAGAGAATAATTAACCATATGGGAATATGAAAATGTTTCTTTATTAAAATATGAATCAGTATTTATAAATGTCTTAAGTCCATACTTCAGTCCTTCTTCAATTAACTGCACAGGAAAAATAAGATTTGTCTCAATTGCCTTTATACAAGAAGAATCTTCGCGACCATATTCAGTAGCAACATGAATAATTGTATCTATCTCTCCCTTGGAAAAAATTTCAGATAAAGAAACACAGTCAATATCATACATTTTGAGAGAAGGATGAGAAATCAAATGACTTATTTTATCTAAAGAAGAAAAACTCCTCTTTAAAACTATTACTTTTACTTTCTCATTGGAAAGCAACATCTCAAGGATATGACTTCCTAAGAATCCTGTTGCACCAGTCAATAAGATATTCATACTTCATCTCCTTCAATTAATAAAAAAATTAAAGTTTACTTAAAAGTGTCAACGCATTAATAAAGCTTTCTTCATAATTTAACATTAAAAGCGCTCACTATAGTTTCCACAAAACAATCAACCGAAAATTTGCGACCATTTTCACTGTTTAAAAATAGTTCTATGGCATCAAGACGAGATAGATACTCAGTATCAGACATTGTTTTCATATGCTCGTAAAGGGCTTCATATGTAGAAAAATCTCTCTTATCAAAAAAACAATTCTTAGGAATATAGTCCTGAATATTTGGAGCGCCCCAATAAATCGGCAAACACCCTGCAGTAAAGCAGTCAAGAATTTTTTCACTTATATATCCCGGCATACCACTAAGATTTTCATAACAAATGGAAAACTTATATTTTTCGAGA
>CAZHQC010000099.1:0-8783 GCA_964534135.1 uncultured Elusimicrobiaceae bacterium
AGGTGGAATATGGTTATTCCAGGATAAGATGTTTGATTTTTGCAAGTTCTTTTTGATATGAAATTCTATCCTCAACAAAAGTTTTATAGGTTGTAGGATTTATATCTAAAATGCCATCATATTCGCAAATTTTGTTTTCATTTTGTTTATTGGCAATAAATTCTTTATAGGATGAATGGGGCCATTTATCTGGAGTTTTAATTATTAATGCGGTTACAGGATTTAAGTGCAAATATCTTGTGAGATGAATTAAGTATTTATTTGATTCAATTGGAATAGACTTGAATCTTGTTTCCCATAAAGGGCCTTTTCGATGATGTATCGTGTTAAAATATTTTGTGTAACTATTGAGAGTTTTTGACATAAATTGAGAAATTCCATTTTCTGTTTTTTGTTTCAGAATAAAATGTAAATGTGTTGGCATCAAGCAATACGAAACTATATTTACTAAATTTTCTTTTATAGGGGAAGGACTTAATTGATTTGGGTTTGTTTTTTGAATTTCCTTATATTTGATAAATCGGGAGAATTTTACGACAGGAGATTTTTTTTGATAATAAGTGAAAATTTTTTTAAATCTTTCAAAATCAAAATCATTATTAAACACTTTAAATCCCACTATACTTTTTGTAAAAACATGGTAAATTTGATTGGTAATTAAATTTCTTTTTTCCATAATTTTAATATACCATATTCCACCCCGTGGAATATGGTTATTGGTGCCAATTCTTATTTAACTTTAAATCAGCTCTTTTCCACATCGGCGAGTCTTCCATACATAGATAGATTTTTTCTTTTTTTAAGCCCGCAGCTTGCAAAGATTTTATCATTTTTAAATAAATATCCGTTCGCAAATAATCGGGATAACGCAATTTACCGTCGAAATCAAGAATAAGCTCTTCATCAAGTATTTTTGAGGAGGGAAATCTATTTTCAATAATTTTTTTAAGTTCAGGATTGAACCTTAATGTGCCTAGACTTATCCAAACTATTTTATCGGGATTAATTTTTGAAAAAATGGCTTTTATTGTTTGCAGGTAATCCTTTTCCCAGCCTGCATAATAGACTATAGGGTCAAAGTGAAAACCAATGCCATAACCGGCATCAGAGCATTCTTTAGCGCTATTAATTCTTTCTTGAATATTGGCGCTATAAAATTCATTTTCATCCGCTATAAACTGGGGATTTACGGACCAAGAGATAATAATATTTTTGACAGATTTTATATTTAGGAGGTTTTTAATTTCAGAACTTTTGGTTTTAAATTCAAAATAGGCATTGGGATATTTTGAGAAAAAGGGGACTAACTTTTTTGAATATTCGCTTATATTATCCAGAGCTAATGAATCTGAAAACTCTCCGCTGCCCATTCTCCAAAGGCCTTCAAATGATTTCAGTTTAACTGCCAATATATTTAAAAAATCATCAATATTTGAAGGCAGGGCGATGCCTGAAAAGTTCTGATATTCCTGAAGAAAACAATAAGAACATTCAAACGGACAGCCAAAACCAAGATTTAGAATATGATAGCCGCACCTGACAACGGACTTTGTACAAGGGCATTTTTTAAAAAAATCATAATTTTCGTTTATTATAAAGAGATTGTTTTGCCTCTGTAAATAATCCTTTAAAGCGTATTTGTTTCTTTTGCTGTAATCTCGAATATTTTCAATTATTTCAATTTTTGCCGAGGGGAAAAGTTTTTTAGCTCTCTTGGCTAATTCGCTTTTGAGTGATTCTTTTTCAATATAGATATTTGTAGGCGAGTATTTGTTTTTTTTAGGGTGTAATTCAAGTTTTTTGGAGATATTTAAAGCGGAAAGATAGAAACTATCTTTTTTATGGGTTTTATAAGTTGAGGGATAGCGTTTTTTTAGAAGAAGTTTTTTAATCTGCTCAAAAGAAGAAGTTTTTTTGTCCAGAATAGTTTCTATGGGCAGATTATCTCTTTTAATTATTTCAAAGAGCAGTCTTTTTATTTCTCGCTTTTTATTTATGCCTAAGCAAGGAAAATTGTCCTCTAAATATTTGTCTATGTTTTTAATTAAGTGTTCTATCATTGTTATTATATATCCACTTTGTTCCAATCTATTTTTTCATCTAGAGGATTGTTTTCAATATATTCTCTTATCATTGATAGTGATTTCTCATTTCGAATAACATGTTCAGTCATTCACATAGTTCAAGACACCTGTTGAGCCATAGGCTCGTGTTCCGTAATAATTAGGTTGCCATAGTCTTTTAGTATTTTGTAGTGGCAAAGCTTGCTTTGTCTTTAGGGTTGTTAATGATTTAAAGGCCTGAATTATTTTATGTAATGGAAAGTGTAAATTATCAAAACAAAAAATTATATGGATATGATTTGGCATTATGGCATGATAATCGATGCTTAATCCTGAAAATCTTTTAGTAAGCAGAGCAAGCTCTGCCACTACAATTTGCTTTATTTGAGGAATGTTTAAAAAAGACTTTTTATAGTTCGTGCAAATAGTTACAAAATAATAGCTATTCTCTGCATAATTATAATTTTTTAATCTAATGTTTTTTCGGTAGTCCATTATGTGAATTTTGTAGCTTCTGGTTAATGAGAAATAAAATTTTTAAGGGTTTGAGCAAGTTGTTTCTTTGAAGTTTTTAAAGTCTCTTTTTCTTTTTCATTTAAGGGCACAAAAAGATTGGTTTTTTCGGGAGAGTCCGTAGCATAAAGAATGGCAATGGCTTTTTTACCAATTTTTTCAGCGCAGGAAAAAATTATGGATGATTCCATATCCAAAGAAGAGATATCCAGTTTTTTTAATTGTGGAATATGCAATTTCTCAAGTATCAAAGAGTTTACCGTAGCGCAAGCGGAAGTTTTTAGTCTTGAGAAAGAAAGAAATTTATTAAATAGGGTTTTGTCCGGGAAACAGGCTTTGGCATCTGATGGAAAATTAAGAAAAGCGCTGGCGCTTTCAAAATTAAAAGCTTTTTCTATTATAAATTTATCCCCAATATTAAAGGGCGGCAAAGTTCCGCATGGTCCGAATAAAAAAATATTTTTACAGGAAGTTTCCGTTAAAAGAAGAATGCAATCTGCGATAAGAAAATTATTTTTGACTGATATGACAGTTTCATTTTTTAAATTGTCAATTTTAAAGAAAATTCCTTTAGCGTTTTCTGAATTTTCCTCATTAAAAAGAACTGCATCATTTGCGGGACAAATTATGCAATTTTCTTTTATTTTATCGGGATTTATGCCAAAAAATTTTTCAAAGGTTGTGGTTAGCATAGAGAGATTAGAGATTAGCGGATAGAGATTTTAACATAGTATAAATCATTTTTTGCAATTCATGAATAATACTTAGGATTTTATCAAAATTTTCAATATTTTGAATATATTTAAGTTTTTTGGAAATTTCAAGAAAAGTTTCAAGTTCTGCTAATGATCCTAAAGAAATATGCAAAAAATGAATAAATTCTTTGGTATGTTTTCTCCTCCAGCCTTCAGCAATGTTTGCAGAAACAGAGGTGGCGGCTCTTTGCATTTGGCTTATTATTCCGAATTTTTCTTCTTCAGGAAATTGGCTTGCAAGATTATATATTTCTATTGTTAAAGTTATCCCCTTTTTCCATATTTTTAATTCTTTAAAAGTTTTTATTTTCTCCATTTTTTTTTCCTATTCTCCATACGCTCTACGCTGTAATTATCTTGATCCAAACTTCTCTTGTTCTCGGTCCGTCGAATTCACATAGGAATATGCCCTGCCATGTGCCTAATTTGAGAGTATTGTTCTCAATAAAAATGTTTAAAGAATTTCCCGTTAGAATTGATTTTATATGCGCGGTGGAATTTCCTTCAGTATGCCTATAGGGATAATTTTCATTAACTATTTCTCTTAATTCACCCAAGATATCCGATTTAACCGAAGGGTCGGCATTTTCATTTATCGCGAGTCCGCAAGTTGTATGCGGAACATAAATATAACAAATTCCATTTTCAATATTGGATTTTTTTATCGATTCAATTATTTCGGCCGTTATATCCAAAAGCTCTTCTTGCTTTGTTTTAAAAGTTAGAGTTTTCATATAAAAAGTATACTAAAAAAACGCTAAGCACATTTTTGCGGACACAATATGCAAGAGGTCAAAGAAATGATTTGATGAGAGCTATCAGGGATATCGCGAAAAGCGCATAAAGCCATTTTTCCATATGTTTAAATTTGACTTTTAACACTTTAAGTTCAGAAAAATTCTTTTCAGTTTTTTGTTTTTCAAAAAGTAAATCTCTAATAAATTGTTCGTATTTTTGATTTCTCTGATTGACAAGTTTTTCTACCGAGGATATTTTTTGTTCGCATGCTTTCACTTCCGATTGGAGGTCATAAGATATTTCCTTATTGTGCCATGTGGATTTCGGGAACGCGTTTTTGCTGTTTTGCCCGGGTTCTCTTTTGAGCACAGGCAAAGATTCTTGGGGGGAGATCGGTTTTTTCTTTGTTTCTATAGAAAAAAGGTTATGAATTGTTTCAGTCAGTTTATCAATTGAAACCCCTTTTTGAATTATGGCATCGGCTCCGGAAACTATAAATTGCACTTGTTCTTTTAGGATATCTCTGCCTGTGAAAATTAATATTTTCGGTCGATTTAGTATGTTTTTTGATAATCTTTCCGATAATCTGTAGCCGTCCATATCCGGCATATTAACATTAAGTATTAGGATGTCGTATTTTGAATAGGCGAGTTTTTTTAAAACTTCGTTGCTGTTTTCTGCAATTTCAATTTTATGGCCTTCTTCTTCTAAAACATTTGACAATAGATTTCTAATTTGTGCGTCATTATCAACAACGAGTATTTTTAGATGTTTTTTTTGGGGATTGTTATTTGTAGAGATGGGATAATGTTTCTGCATAGAGTTTTCCTATATGAAAAAATAATTATGATTAATTTTTTCCTTTAATATTTTTTCCGCGATTGATAATAATTCATCGGGGTTAGTCATTTTTGGGACATATTTTTTGCAACAAGGGTTATTGTGAAAGCCCGGGTATTTTGAGGAGATGAAAATTTTCTCCGGTCATGACAATAAACGGTATATCTTTTAATTCGGGTCTTGAAAGTGAAAGTTTTTTTAGATTTTCAATAAAAGAGGAACCGTCCATTTCAAGTATTCCTAATGTCAATTATCATAATGGCCGGAATGAAATTTAACTTGCCGATTTTTTAAAGAGCATCATAGTTTGTTTTAATTTCATCATACTCTCGCCTCCATTCCTTATCCTCTGTTTTTTTTTATTATTCTTCTTTCAAGAACTTTAATCCGCGCCAATAAAACCGCATTATCGAAAGGTTTGGTAAGATAATCATCCGCGCCTGTGTTATATCCCGTCACTTTATCGTCAACAAAAGCTTTTATAGTTAACATAAGCACCGGAAGATTTTTGTATTTTTCACAGGATCGTATTTTCTTTAATAATTCAAACCCATCCATTTCGGGCATGTTTACATCTAAAATACCCATATCCGCGCCATCTTTATTTAAGCGGTTCCATGCAAGCAGGCCATTGTTTTCAATCATGGGCACATGCCCCGCTTTAGTTAAAATTTCTCTTAGTAATGCTTGAAAAATAGAGCTGTCTTCAGCTATAAGTATTTTCATATAACTCTCCGTTTACATCATACATTTTTAAATACATATCCCGAACCATATATCGTTTTTATTTTTTTGCCATGGACGCCAAGTTTTCGTCTAAGCGATTCTACATGTTTATTCACTGTTTCCGAATATACATGTTCAGCTTTTTTTCTCCAGATATATTCCAATATAAGGGCTCTTGGCACTATGTCACCTTCATGGCAAATAAGAATTGAAAAAATTTCAAATTCTTTGGGTGTTAGATTTTCCAAATAACGAGTTTTTTTTGTTTTGTTTTTTATCTCCACTGTTTTTTTGTTAGTATCTATTTTTATGTCCCCTTTTTTCGTACTAATAACAGTTTTTAAATAATTTGTCGAAGGTAACAATCTTCTGAGATGAGCTTTCGTTTTTGCTATAAGGATTCGTTCGTTAAGTGATTTTGGAATAAAATCATCGCAACAAGATTCTAAGAAAGTGGCGATAAGTGAATCGTTTATATGATTTTCGTCCGCAAAGGCTATTATGGACAAATTTTTAGCGTGAAAATTCTTTTTCACCTCATCAGCGTTTATATTTGTGTTTAAGCCAATTTCTATGAAAAGCAGAGCTTTTTCACTTGTGTAAGCTAATTTAAACTTTGAAAAATTTTCAAAAATGTTGATTTTCCAGTTTTCACGCAAAAATGCTTTTTCCCATTTTCTGCACAAAAGAGTGTCAGAGCATACAATATAAAAATTGAAAAAGTTCAGAAGTTTCATTTAGACCACGGTGTATTTAAATTTAAAAATATTTTCATTTGAATTCCTTTTTATTCCAAAAAAACCTTGGGAAACGATCTCTCAGGCTTATTCTTGAGTTGCGCTTTAAGTGAGCTTAATGAGGTCAATTGCTTTAATTTAAATGCTTCAAATTAACCCTTAATACTATAATACTATTATACATATTATTTGATATCTTCGTAATTTCTTCGGGATTTTCACGAGCGCCCCACATATACTATCGCTGAGATGAATATATTTGAATCATATCTTTCAAAGGTCATCATTGTTTTTTTTCTTTGGATGGTGTTGGCTTTTTGTGGTGCGTGTCCCATTCATAGTCTTGTCAGTTCCGGTGGCGGCTATGAAATGGAATTTTCTCATTTAGCTAGTGGCGGGCAATTATCATCTGGCGGTGATTATATATCGAAGGGTGCCTTGTCTCAAGTTCATTTGCCGGCAGGTGATGGCTCATTTGCGGGGGGATATGCCAATCGAGTGGGTTTTTATAATCCTCCGCATTTTACTTATCAAAGGGGTTTGCCGATTCAACTTTCTTTTGAATCGGGCAATGTAGAACTTTTTTTGCCGGCGAATTCAGTAGGTAAAAATGTTTTTGACATTACTATAAATAAGGATGTCGTAGACAATCCCCTTATAGCAGATTCCAGCAAAATAGATGATGCTAATTTAAAGATGGAAGCTAATGAGGGAGCATGGAGCCGGCTTTATTCGGGAAATATTTCCGAGATGGTTATATTTGATGAACAGAATTATTGGGACGAGCCTTTTTCCGTAAAAGGCACATTGGCCATGTCTTATGAAGATGCTAATGACGATGGTATTTTAGATAATTCAAATCCCCCAGTTAGGATTGATACACTTCAAGTGTGGGGGCTTGACAAAGAATGGTCAAGGTGGGATAAAATGGCCGATGCCAGTATTGATACTAATTTAAAAAAAATTTTGCTTCCATTCTCTTCACCGGGAGTATACGCTTTGCTTGGACAGATATCGGATAATGTCAAGAATGTTCGTGTCTACCCTGTGCCTTTTCGTCCTAATGGCCCTAATGCCGGTAAAGGCATAGGCAAAACAGGAACTGAGGTTGACGGAATTAATTTTTACGATGTTCCCAATGTGGGAAATATTGAAATTTATACTATTGACGGCAGATTGGTGAAGAAGATTGACATTGCTTCCAATTTAGTACTATCATTATTGGGAGGGGTGCCTGAAGTTAATTGGAATGTGAAAAATAAAAGCGGGCAAAAAGTCGCTAGCGGGGTTTATATTTGGCGTGTGGTGTCCGAAGGTAATTCAAAAACTGGAAAGTTAATGGTTATAAGGTAACATAGGCGGATTAAGGAGTGTGTAATGGTTGAAAAGCTAATGTGAGTGGTAATTGGCTATGAAAAAAATAAGAACCAAGTATGTAAATAAAATTGAAAGTCAGGCGCTTAAGTGTCTGATGACTTTTGTGTTTTTCTTTATCCTTTCGGTTATTCCTTCTTCCGTTCCTTTACCTCTGTTTCAACCTTTATCTGCTGTTGCCGCTGTTCCTGCCAAATTTACTTATCAGGGCAACATAAGACAAGATGGATTTTTAGTAATTGGCACAAAGGATATGGTATTTCGGATTTACAATTCATCATCTTCCTCTACTCCGCTTTGGACAAGTCCGGTTTATAACGTAAATGTTTCAACCGGAGTTTTCAAAGTCGATCTTGAACCGGTTATTTCTGATTGGGAAACCGGAAACCTTTGGATTGAACTTGAAATAGAAGGAACAACGCTTTCACCCAGAGAAGAAGTAACCTCTTCTCCTTATGCGATTAATGCTCTAATGCATTCAGGTAAAAGATATACAACTTCAGTCTCTACCCCTACAGGAGTTGCTGTAGGTGATTTATGGATGGACACAATTAATAATACCTTTAAGTTTTGGGATGGTTCAGTATGGACGGATACTTTGACTGGAGGAGTGCCTGGTAGTCATGCTTTATCACATGCCGGCGATGGTTCAGATCCCATTATTTCTCTTGGAACTCATAGCGTAATGGGGCCAATCAGTTTTGATAGCGGAGCTTCACTTAGAGCCGGAGCTGGCGCTTCGGAGATAGTTATCTCAACCAATGTGCTTATTGAAGGAACTCTAAATCCTTTATCCGATTTAAGTGTAGGCGGATCTGGATACACTGTTTCATTTGCTTCTGTAGTGACTGCGGGTTGGTTTTATGGTGATGGTTCCGGTTTGACGGGCATATCGGGAACTTCAGTGGATAATATAGACGCTGACAAGATTAACGACGGCATGTTGAAACCGGGTGTAACGGCGCAGCATATGGCCGACGGCAGCGTAGACAACTTGGCGTTAGCCGATGACGCGGTAACCAGAGCCAAAATAGCTC
>CAZHQC010000100.1:0-5887 GCA_964534135.1 uncultured Elusimicrobiaceae bacterium
CCTTTAAACCATGGCCCAAGCGGTATGCCAAATCCCTGCTTTCCTCTTTTGCAAATACTTTTTGGCAACATATCTTTAAAGGTTTCTTTTAAAATCCACTTTGTTTTATTTAAACCGCGCATTTTTAAATTACTTGGCAAGCGATAAGCAAATTCTATAACCTTATGATCAAGAAATGGAGACCTAGCTTCCAGAGAATTTGCCATTGAAGCAATATCCATCTTAGTCATCAAACATTCTGGCAAATATGAATGAAAATCCACATAAAGAAGCTTATCTATCATATTCTGATTGTCAACTTTTTTAAATAAATCGCTTATATAACGTTCAGCATAATTTAAATCTTTTCCCACGGCATTTTTGAAATCATCTGAAAGTAATTCGTTCTTTTCTTTCGTTTTGAAAAAACTTACGGTAGCAAGATAAGTAGATGAAAAAGAACCGCTTAAAACAGCTTGTAAGAATTTTTTTCCGCGCCAAATTATGCCATATGGAGCATTTCCATCCGGCAAGATATTAGCGATCATTAATGCCGCTTTTTTTACACTATTGGGCATTAAATTCATGCAAGATACAAAACGCATGGCAACATATCTTAAATACCCGCCAAAACATTCATCTCCGCCATCACCATTTAAAGCCACGGTAACTTCCTTTCTGGTTTCTCTTGAAACATAATAAGAGGGCAAAGCGCTTGAATCGGCATAAGGCTCAGAATAATGCCAAACAAGCTTTGGCAATACATCGGCCATATTGGCTTCAACTATAAATTCTGTATGCTCAGTGCCATACATATCGGCAACTTCCTTGGCATATTTTAATTCGGAAAATTTTTCTTCTTTAAAACCTATTGAAAAAGTTTTTACCGGCTTTGAAGATATTTTGCTCATCAAAGCCACTATCACAGAAGAGTCCACCCCTCCTGACAAAAAGGCTCCCAATGGAACATCCGATATCATTCTTATTTTTGTAGCTTCAAAAAGCTCATCATAAAGCCTCTTTTTTGTTTCTTCAAGAGAAAGATAATCAAGTTTCTCTTCTTTAAGAGGTAAATCCCAATACTCAGAAATTTCCGATTTCCCATTTTCAAAAATAAGCATTGAAGCGGGCTTAAGCTTTCGAATAGACTTAAATATACTTAGCGGACTTGGAATATATTGCAGACTTAAATAAGCATCGATAGCTTTAAAATCTACCTCTTTTGAAATACCAGGAACGGATAAAATACTTCTTAGCTCTGAACCAAAAGCGATAAAATTATTATTTAAAGAATAAAAAAGAGGCTTCTTGCCTATTCTGTCACGAACAAGAATAAATCTTTTTTTGTTTGAATCCCATAAAGCAATCGCGAACATTCCGCGCAGTTCTTTTACAAAATTAATACCCTTCTCTTCATAAAGATGCACCAAAACTTCGGTATCTGATTTTGTTTTAAACTTATGCCCTCGCTCTAAAAGACCTTCGCGCAGGCTTTGAAAATTATATATTTCCCCATTAAGAATAACCCAGATAGAACCATCCTCATTAGTCATAGGCTGATGGCCGCCGGCAAGATCTATAATAGACAAGCGGCGCATGGCAAACCCGATATTGTCTGAAATATAATAGCCTTCATCATCCGGCCCTCGATGAATGATTAAATCATTCATCTTTTTTAATTCTTCTCTGGTTATGGGAGCAGGATCATTAAAATTATATCTTCCGCATATTCCGCACATAAATTTCTCTAACCTCTATATATTATATATCTTCAATAATTCATCTGTGACTTTTGAAACTGAATATCTTTTAACCGTTATCTCTCTGGATTTTTCGCCCATTTCAAGAGCAAGCTTATCGGTTTCAATAAACTTCATAATAATTTTCTTTATATCTTTTATATTAAATTGATCAAATAAAAATCCATTAACATTTTCCTCAACCGCTTCTTTGGCTCCGCCTACTTTACTAGCCATAATCGCAAGCCCGCAGCTCATAGCCTCAAGCATGGAATTTGAAAGCCCTTCTGAAGAAATAGACGGCAATACAAAAATATCTGCAGCAGCATAATAATCTTTAAGTTCATATTGTTTTCCGGCCATTATTACAGAAGACTCTATTCCTAATTTTTTGATTGATTCTTTTATTTCATTTTCAAGCGGGCCCGGCCCAACTATATGTAAAACCGCTTTATCTGTAAAACCGGTTTCCCCCGTCAACTCACTCCAAACTTCAATAAACTCCATTATTCTTTTTTCAGGAGAAAGCCGGCCTACAAAAAGAAAAACCAACTTTCCATCAAAATTAAATTTTGTTTTCGCTTTTATTTTTTCGTTATACAATAAAGGCGCGTATTTTCCGGTATCCACGCCATTCTTAAAAAGTAATAGTTCAGATTTTTTCAGCTGAGTTGTTTTTAGCCAATTTAAAATATCTTTATTCAGCACTAAAAAAGTGGATTTAGTTAAAGAGAAAAAACCAAGCTTCATTTTGCCAAAACCGCTTTTTTCAGATAAACCTATTTCATTTAATCCTTTGCCGCCCCCCATTTTAATTATGACTTTTTTACCTAAAAGTTTACCCGCTAAAATTGCGGCTATTGCCAGGGAGGAAGCCAAATGCACATGAATAATCTCATAATCTTTTGAATGCTTGATAAGATAAACAAAACTACTGATCATAAAAAAAAGAGAATCAATATGGCCCCTTCCAATTGTTTTAAGCCTTTGCACTACAACTCCGCTTATGGTTTCAGTTTCTTTAGTTCCCTCAATCTTTCTTGTAAGCACCAAAACCTTAATGCCCCTTGAAATAAGTTCAATAGATAAATTTAAGGCCTGTTTCTCCGCGCCGCCTATGGCCGGATAAAAAGTTTGAATAAGCATTAAGACTGATTTGATTTTGTTTTGTTTTTCCATTTTTTACTTTGTTTATATAAATCACCGATTGAATAACCCATCTGATAAATAAAAAGAACACCCACGACCGTTACCACAATATACATGGAAAGATGCAAATAAGTCGCATATGCAAATCCCACCGCCTCGCTTATCCCCCATAAACTCATTACTTTGGTAAGCGAATACTCCAAATTACCAAAATAACCGGGCATGCCTGGCACGGATACAGCTACAGCTGTGGTAAAAATTAATTTTACGGCTTTGAAAATATTGATAATTTCATTAATATTAAAAACCTTTGCCACAATATAAAACATGGAAATATTAACGGACCATTGCGCAAGCCCGCAAAAAATTACAGCCATAGTACTTTTAAACTTCTGAAATACTTTGGCTCCGTGCGCGATATTTTTCAATATATCCGCAAGCCTTGGAAATTTAAGAAAAATCCCGGTCAGCTTATGGTGAAGTAAAATTTTTTCAATAAAAATAAGCGACAAAAGCCCTATACCTAGAATAATTAAAATAAACCAAAAATAAGAATTTAAATCAGTTGCGCCAATATAGCCATCGAGTTTGATGGCCACCATAACAAGAACAAAAAGAGTAATGGTATCCATAACCCTTTCGACTATAATGGTGGAAAAAACCGTTATCATTGAAATTTCAAACCTTCTCGCGCATAAAACACCTCTAATAATTTCCCCTAATCTCAATGGCAGAATATTATTAAAGGCGAGCCCTATGGCTTCAAGTTTAAAAGTATCCATAACCTTTACTTTCTTAACAGGATCCAAAAGCAGCTTCCAGCGAACTCCTCTTAGAAAAATCTCAAAAATCAATAAAAAAGCTAAAGGGATGAGATACCATGGATTTGTTTCACGATAAATTGCGGCAATATTCTTTATATCAATATTCCTAAAAGCGAGATACATAAGAAGTATCCCAAATAAACCCCCACCTATAATTGAAATTTTTGTCTTCATAAATCAAAAATACTGCCGGCAGAAAATCTCCTGCCCCTCGCTATATCTATAATTGATAAAACTTAAAGACTCCGATTAATTGACTGCTGTTTTTAAATCGGCTCCGATACTTTTCAAGAAAGCGTCTTCATTTGATGCTCTGCCGAGAAATTTCTTTACCTGCCCGGCCTCATCATATGTTCTACCCGGCTCAAGTATAAGTTTCTTATATTTTAAACCTGTTTCCGTGTTCATCAAACCGTCTTTTTCAAATATGGAAAACAGATCCATCGTTATGACTTTAGCCCAAAGATAACCATAATAGCCTGCTTCATAACCGCCCATTAAATGACCAAAACTGGCTTGTGGATGAGCTCCATCCATCATAGGTATCAATGATATTTCCTTCATTAATTTTCCATAAAGATCCGTGGTATCAATATCCCCTTCAAGCGTATGATATTTCATATCCAATATGCTGAAAAATATCTGCCTCAAATGAGCCAGACCCGAATCCATATTTTTTGCCGCTATCAATTTCTCTATGATTTCATCGGGAAGTTTTTCAGATGGATTTTTATAATGCCCTGAAACCAGTTTTAAAACCTCTTTGGAATAAGCCCAATTTTCAAGTATCTGTGATGGCACTTCCACGAAATCTCTTGAAACGCTCGTTCCGGAAAATCTCCCATATTTAGCCTTCGTGAAAATATTATGCGTAACATGGCCAAATTCATGAAACATCGTTACCAAATCATCAAATTTCATAAGTGAGGGAAAATCACCGTTTGCCTTGGGAAAATTAGCGACAATGGCGGCGGCAGGCTTTTGATATGAGCCATCATTTAATTCTCTTCCCTGCCTTATGCCAAAACATGCCGCATGCTTATATTTTCCTTCTCTGGGAAATAAATCAAAATAAAAATGAGCTATTATCCCATCTTTATCTTTAACCTCATAAGCGCGAACATCCTCATGCCAAGTTTCAAGATCGGCCGCTTTAAATTCAGCTCCAAGCACTTTTCCAAAAACCTCAAACATGCCATTGATAACCGTTTCCAAAGGGAAGTATTCTTTTATCTTTTCATGGTCTATGGAATACTTTTGCTTTTTTAAAAGATTATTATAAAAAGTGGATTGCCAAGAGAGCATGACTCCTTCACTAGAAGGATCTTTTTCTTTTTTAAGCGCTATTCTTTCTTCCAATTCCTTTCTTCCTTTTTCCTTGAGCTTATCCATAGTTTTATTTAAAAAATCAAAAACAGTTTTGGAATCTTTAGCCATACGGTCAGATAAAACATAATCAGCAAAAGTGGGAAAACCTATATTTTTGGCTATTTTTCGCCTTATCGCAATCACATCCTCCATCAGCTTTACATTTGTATCAGCACAACGATTACTGAACTTTAATGAAAGGCGGCGCCTTGCATCATCACTTTCTGCATTTTCCATAAAAGGAACATAATCGGGATAATCCATAGTAATAATATAGTTATCTTTAGGTGTTTTTTTAAGGTGAGAGATATAATCTTCAGGCAAGCCCTTTAATTCTTCCAAAGAAACTTCAATAGTATCTTTAACATCGCGTAAATTGCTGGAAAATTTTAATTCAATCTCAACACCCTCTTTAAGCAACTTTTTAACTTCATTTCTTTTTTCTTCTTCAAGACCAAGCCCGTTCTTTTTAAAATCCAAAAGCATCTTATCCAAAAGTCTTTGCTCAGTTGCAGCTAATTCATCTCCTTTCAAAGCAAATTCATTTAAGGCATTAAAAATATCTTCTCTGGTAAAAACATCGACAAAATATTGGCTTATCTTAAGTTCCAATTTTTGAGCGGCCTCTCTTATTTCAGGTTTAGCTGAAATATAAGCCAAGGAAATAGGCACGGTTATATCATCCGATATTTCACACAAAGCTTTTTCAAAAGCATATGCCGTATTTTCAAAATTCCTATCTTGCTTTGAAATTGAAATAATCTCCTTAATTCTATTTTCAAGAGTTTCAATACTGTTTTTAGAAATAGCGCTTATTTCCTCAGCCGT
>CAZHQC010000100.1:5987-8661 GCA_964534135.1 uncultured Elusimicrobiaceae bacterium
TTAAGGAATAGAGGAGAATATTAGATGAAAAAAGCGATGATAAAAATAGCGGCACTGGCAGTAACATTTTTGTTTTTTTATGCTTCAAATGCTAAAGCTCAGAATGACTTTAATTTAGAGTCTATGAATGCGAGCGATATTGAGTTTTCTGGTGAGCTGAATCAAAAAGGTATTTTTGATTGGATTAAACCAGGCAATTCCGACTCTGATGAAAAAGTCGAAAAAGAATGGACCATCATGGTCTTCATGAATGCAAAAAACGATTTAAGCGATAGCAGTCTTTTAGGCTTGGTAGGAAAATGGGCTGTAAAAGATATTAAGGAAATGAAGAAAGTGGGAACAACCGATAAAGTCAATATCATTGTTGAACACGGCGCAGCCGGCAAAGGTTCAAAAAGAATGTTGATAAAGAAAAAATCAAGCATATTCTCAAGCGGTGAAAAAGTTTATGGTGAATATCCTAATGCCGATATGGGCGATTATAAAAGAGTTGTTGAATTTGTTAAATGGTCAAAAAAAGAATTTCCCGCTAAAAAATATATGCTCGTTCTTTGGAATCACGGCCTTGGCTGGTTAGACCCTAATATGGAAACCATGTCTGCCGGCACTGGAGCAACAGACAAGGGAATCCTCTTTGATGATGAAACAAAAAATTATGTAAGAACAAAAGAACTTGGCGAAATGATGAAACAAGCGGGCTATGTTGACGCTCTTGTTTTAAATGCCTGCTTAATGCAAATGGCTGAAGTAGCTTATGAAGTTAAAGATTATACCGGTATTATAGTCGGTTCTGAAGAAACCATGCTTGCCCAAGGTTTCAATTATGAAAAACTCCTTAATTTCATGAACTCAAATACTAAAGCTTCCAATACCGAACTAAGTAGTTTTTTCACAAACTGGTATAAAGAGTTTTTCGCCAACGGGTTGAGCATAGGCCCCATAGATATTCCCATGGATGAAATAGGTGGCACACTCTCAATTATTGATTCACAAGCCATGAATACTTTGCCCTCTTACCTTAGCGCTTTCGCTAAAGCGGCTATGGACAATAATGAAGAAGAAGCTGTTAAATATGCCATTCAAAATGTCATAAGATTTACCAGCATTGACCCTAGCGATAAAGAAAAAATGCTTGCGTCATATGCCGACCTCTATGATTTCGTCAGACTTACAGCTGAAAAGGCCCAAAGCCAAGCAACAATTCAAGCGGCTACCGATCTTCAAACCTTCATTAGCTCAAGTCTTATCGTAGGAAATGTAGGTATTAATGGCGACACGAATAACGACTATGATTACACAAAAGTCGGCGGCATAGCCATAGAAACTACGAGAAAAATAAAAAAAGATATTTCTTCTCAACTCTCAGGATTATTTGAAACACCTTATAACACCCTCTCGCTTTCAAAAGACAGCCAGTGGGATGAATTTGTAAGCTGGTCAAATGAAGTTTGGGCCAAATAAATAATTCCAAGTTTTAATAAAAAAAGCCTGGATAAAAATCCGGGCTTTTTTAATTTCTAAAAACCAATTCCTATTAATTTAATTTTTTTCTTATGGTTTTAGCCACATAAGGTGGAACGAGCTTTGAAACATCTCCTTTAAATTTTCCTATCTCTCTTACAACACTAGAAGATAAATGAGAATATTTAACCGACGGCATAAAGAAAACCGTTTCAATATCTTTATAAAGCATTCTGTTTATCCCGGCTATCTGAAATTCATATTCCAAATCAGAAATAGCCCTTAACCCTCTTACAACAATATTAATTTTTTTTTGTTTAACATACTCAACAAGCAAACCGTCAAAGCAATCTATGGAAATATTTTTCTTGCGCCCTATGGTTTTTTCAAGCATCTCTTTTCTTTCATCAAGAGTAAACATAGCTTGTTTATTTTTATTTGTGAATATACTAACCACCAAATGATCAAATATTTTACTAGAGCGCTCTATAATATCCAAATGGCCATAAGTCACGGGATCAAAACTACCGGCATAAACCGCTATTTTCTGTTTCACGAAACCTCCTAAATTTATCTCAAACTCTAAAAACTCACTGAACGCTATAAACACTTATCTATGCAGTAAAATACTTAGCTTTTGAATTATGCAAGACAAAAGCCGATACGCTTGCTTCCGGTTCCATCATAAAATTATCCGTAAGCTCAACTTTAACATCTTGTTGAGGTTTTAGTAAATTAAAAATTTTAGCCTGATTTGATAAATCGGGACAGACAGGATAACCGAATGAATATCTTTTGCCTTTATATTTTGAAAGATGCAATGGTTTTTCCATATTCTCTTCGCCAATTCCCCAATTCTCTCTGATTTTATGATGAATAACTTCAGCAAAGGATTCAGCTAAACTCAAAGAAAGAGCCTCAATTATATAAGACCTTAAATAATTCCCTTTATCTCTCTCAGCTTTTGAAAACTCTCTAATACCTTGGCCGCAAGTAACAATAAACAGCGCCATAAAATCTCTTTCTTTTCCGGACATGGGCGCTATAAAATCGGTGATAGATAAATTTTCTCCGCTCATTTGCCTTGGAAAATAAATGGTTTCCGCAATATCATTATCACCGTCAAAAAACATGATTTTATTATTCTCAGAGTTTACCTTAAAAAATCTATAAACTCCCCTCGGCTTAATAATTTTATGCAGAATGATATATT
>CAZHQC010000101.1:0-8636 GCA_964534135.1 uncultured Elusimicrobiaceae bacterium
ATCGCTTACAACCAAATAACCTATTTCAGGCTCATTGCTGTATTAGAAAACGCTGGCTTAAACCTCTGTAAACACCTATTATTTTTTTATACAATCTATATTATGAAAGCCATATTTTTTGATTTCGGCGGAACCTTGGATTCAAACGCTGTTGCCTGGCGGCAAAATTTCTACGCCATATACAAACCTTATTTTAAAACTCTCGACGAAGACACTTTCGCTAAAGCTTTTTTTGACTCGGATGACAATCTGCACCTCCGCCATGATTTATCAAAAGCTAACCTGGAAAAAACAGTGGAACTTCAAGTTTTAGATGTTTTTAAATACTTAAAATTTGAAGACCTATATATAGCTGAAAAAATAATGAAAACCTTTATTTCCAATTCAAGAAAATATTTTAAATCATCCCTGCCTATTCTTGAAAACTTAAAATCAAAGAATTTAAAGCTTGGAATAATTTCAAATTTTTACGGAAATCTCAAGCCAATACTTAAAGGAGAAAACCTTCTTCAATATTTTGATGTAGTAGCGGATTCAGGACAAGTGGGATTTATAAAACCTGACCGGGAAATATTTGAATGGGCGCTTAAAAGAACAAATACCAGCGCTCAAGAATCCGCCATGGTGGGAGATTCCGCGCATAGAGATATAAAAGGGGCAGCCCTTATGGGTATGCCGCATTTTTGGCTTTGCGGAAACAATAATATAGAAGACTTCAAACTCTCTTATCCAAAAGCCATTATCTTAAATAATCTCGCCGAACTTCCGGATAAAATACAATGACCCTACCACCTGCTTATTGTCCTTTGGACAATCAAAAAAAACAAAAACTCCGCCGCTATGTGCGGCAAGCGGGTGGTAGGGTGCCCCTACCACCCCTTTATCGCCTAAAAGGCGATTTAACAACACAAAAACTCCACTTCCGCTATGCGGAAAAAGAGGTGGTAAAGTGAACTGTGCTAACAAAGGAACGCCTCGAACACCCAGCAATGATCAAGGGATAAAACATGCCGGAATTTTTGCGGCGGGCCATGGCTCAAGACTTAAGAAAGCTTTTCCAAATTTAATCAAACCGATAATTCCAATTAAAAAAAAACCTCTTATAGAATGGATGTTAAAACTTTTAAAAGAGGCGGGCTTTAGCAAAATAACCATTCTCTTTAATAGTCGAGGCGAAGAAGCCATTCGCTATCTAAATACTCTTAATGAATTTAAAGGCGCTTTGAATTTTATTGTAAAAGACACGGACTCCTCTTGGGAAAGCTTTTCTCTTTTATCAAAAGAAATGGCAAAAACATCTGAAAATTTTCTACTTACAACGGTAGACTCTTTCTATAAGCCCGCGGAACTTAAAGAGCTTATAAACACGCAAAGCAAAACTCAGGCGGATCTTATTCTTGGTATAACGGATAAAATTCACGATGAGAAACCTCTTTACTCTGATATTGAACCCTCGGGCAGAATTATAAATATAGGTCATTCCTGCATGCAAAAAAAATATATAACCTCAGGGTTATACTTAGTTTCAAAAACTCTAGCCGATAAAATGCCAGAGGCGGAAACATTTCCCGCCCTAAGGTATTATCTCGCGAACATTGTTTTACAAAATAAAAAAATATGGTCTCATAAAATTTCAGCAAGTGTGGATGTTGATGACGCGACTGATATAATTCTTGCGGAAGATTTTATCGAGGAACATTTAGATTCCGTAAAATAACCATTTTTTAACCTTAAATTTGACATATTTCATACGGAAATGATGAAATATTCATATTAGAAGAATCCTTTAGTTAGTCTACGTTAGGAGAAAGATTTATGAGCTTTAAATGCCTTGGTATTTTCCGTGAAAAAACAAATTCCCCAAACAGAGAAAATGACGACACACTGATACTTAAAGGCGTCACGGAGGAATTATCTCATCTTGGCGCTGAAACGCATTTAATAGAACCTGAAAATATAGATACCATTGACCCTAAGAACTGGGATATTATCCTCCCTATGTGCGAAAATCTCCCCAATATTTTAAAACTTACGAAATGGAAAGATAATTACCTTATCAATCCCGTGGGCTCGGTTTTAAATTGCTATCGCAATAAAATGACCGATATCCTTCAAAAAGAAGACTCCCCTTTTTATCCAAAAACGAAAAAAAGACTTATGGAAAATTTTCCGGGAAATGGTCCGCCTGATTTTTTTACTAAAAAAGGCTGTTGGGTAAAAAGAGGCGATGTTCACAATACCTGCACTCACGATGTGCATTTTGTTAAAGACTGGAATGATTGCTCAAAAGTAAAAATGGATTTTGAATCGAGAAATATAAAATCTGTTGTTATTCAAGACCATGTGCCCGGGGATTTAATAAAATTCTATGGCATCGGGCCTTATAAGTGGTTTGACTGGTTTTACCATAGGCCCCAAGAGCTTTCAAATTTTGAATTTGATGTAAAAGATTTAGAAAAAGCCGCAGGCGAAATAGCAAAATCCATGGATCTTGAAGTTTATGGGGGAGACGCCATAATAACACCTGAAAGTAAAATTTATGTTATAGATATAAATAGCTGGCCAAGTTTTGCCAGAGTAAGAGATGAAGCCAAAATTCATATAGCCGAACATATTTATTCAAAAAAAACGGTAAAAATAACAGGAGTCAATAAATGAAAACAGAAGAAAAAATTTCGAACACAGATGCCTTTCAAGCGGGACCAAAATCAAAGGCTATTTTTAAAGATGAACAAAAATATATAGCTCCGGGCGTTCAAAGTATAGGTCTTTTTTCAGAGTTAGTGATGGAAAAAGGAGAAGGCGCAAATTTTATAGATGTAGACGGAAATAAATACATTGATATGTACGGAGGTGTGGGAGTGGCAAGCCTGGGACATGGCCATAAGGGTTATGCCAAAGCCATAAGCGAACAGGTTGCAAAAATTAATACAGGCAGCTTTAGCACAGAACAAAGACGAGATTACTGTAAAACAATCAGTGAAGTCGCTCCCGGAAATTTAAATAGAATACAGCTTTATTCAAGCGGAGCTGAAGCGGTCGAAGCGGCCATAAGACTCGCAAAAAGCTACACCAAGAACAATGAAATAGTTGGCTTCTGGGGTGGCTTTCACGGAAAGACCGGAACAGTAATAGGTTTGCTTGATACATTTAAAAGAGAAATGGGCCCAATGATGAGCGGCATACATAGTGTACCCTATGCTTATTGCTATCAATGCCCTTTTAAAATGAAGCTTGAAACTTGTAATCTTTTCTGTGTTGATTATATGAAGAAAGCCCTTAAACAAGCCAGCGCGGGAAAAATAGCGGCTTTCCTTATAGAACCTATTCAAGGAACAAACGGAAATGTAGTTCCCCCTCCCGGCTTCCTTAAAGCGGTCCAAGAAATCGCCAAAGAAGAAGGCTCTCTTATTATAGCAGATGAAATGATTACAGGCTTTGGACGAACGGGAAAAATGTTTGCAGTTGAACATGAGGACTTGGTTCCCGATATAATAACCGTAGGTAAGGGAATGGGAAATGGTTTCCCTGTGAGCGGACTTATCTCTTCCGATGAAGTAATAAGCGCCAAACCTTTCTCCAATCCAAGCGGCAGTTCGTCAAGCTATGGCGGAAATCCTTTGGCGGCCACGGCTGTTAATACAACTTTAAACACCATCATAGAAGATAACCTTGTGGAGCATTCCAAAACTTTGGGCGAATTTATGATGAATAAATTAAGAGGCATGCAAGAAAAATACCGTTTTATCGGCGATGTAAGAGGAAGAGGCATGATGATAGGAGTGGAACTGGTAAAAGATAGAGAAACCAGAGAAAACCTTGATAAACATATTACCAGAGTTCTTTTTGATGAATGCCTTAAAAGAGGCGTGATGTCTATGTGCTATTCCCACTCAATTAGAATCAATCCTCCTCTTGTAATAACAAAAGAAGAAGCCGAAAAAGCTTTGGATATACTGGATGAATCTTTCAGCGTAATAGCTAAAAGATTTAATCTTAATTAAATCCTTGCGAGATATCTATGGAAAATTCAAAATTAAAAGGCGCAATTATAGGATTTGGAGAAGTGGTAAAAAAGGCCCATGTTCCGGCTTTTTCCAGCCATAAAGATAGCTTTGAAATTATCGCCATAGTTGATACTAATGCTGAAACATTGAGCCAATCTAAAGAGTATTTTCCAAATGCTGCCCGATATACATCACTTGAAGAACTTCTTAATAATGAGAAAAGTTTAGACTTTGTGGATATTGCAAGCCCCCCAATGCTTCACGCAAATCTTATAAAACAAGTCCTCAATGCAAATATTCATGTTTTATGCGAAAAACCGCTTGTTCTCGATATCCAAGAATTTGAAGAAATAAAAAAACTTTCGACAGAAAAAAACTTATGCTTATTTACAGTGCATAATTGGAAGAATTCTCCTCAAATGCTAACCATAAAAAAAATACTGGATTCCAATGTTCTTGGAAATATTCATTATGGAGAATTTCACACTTTAAGACAACGACCATCCATAAGCTCGCTTAAAGGCTGGCGCAAAAACCCTAAACTTTCGGGCGGAGGAATATTGATTGACCATGGCTGGCATGTTTTCTACTTAATATTGAATATGCTGCGCAGAAAACCTTTATCCATATCAGCCAAACTTGAAATGTCTAAAGAAGAAAATCCGGTAGATGAGATTGCCAATTGTAAAATACATTTTGAGAATGCCAGCGCGACTATGCATTTATCTTGGAAAAGCCCGGTAAGAAAAAATACTGCCGTTATTTATGGAGATAAAGGCCTTCTATTATTTAATGACAATCATATAATTCTTGAAAATCAAGATGGCAAAGAAGAAATAAAGTTTGAAACCGGCCTGTCTCAAGGCTCAGCCCATCCTGAATGGATGACATCTCTTTTGGAAGATTTTCTTGAAGAACTAAGAAAACCCGAAATACGCGAAACAAATTTAAAAGAAGCCGAAACCTGCTTAAAGCTTATAAAGGGAGCCTTAAAATCAAATGCCGATAATTATTCGCCAATCACATTATGAAATATTCTATTTTTCCCAAATCACTCCCGATCCACTCCCGAATCGGAGTTTGGCTTTTAGCCAAAACTCTTATTCGGGAGTGGACTGGCTATCGAAAGAACTGCTACAGACACCCATTAGTTATCAAATGGATTGAGTAGGAAAGTTTTATGTTGTTTTAAACAAATTTCCACCTGCCGCCGAGTTAACCTGCCAGCCGTCGTAGTGGTTAACACTTTCCCGCATCAGGTAGGAATGGATCTGGTAGAATGAGGTAGAGCTATTATAATTTAAAAATATGACAAATACCACAATGACACTTTCACTGATAGACTGGCTTATCATCGCGTTTTATATCGCGATATCGCTTTTTATCGGTTTCTACTTTTCAAAACGCGGCTCTAAAAACATTACCGAATATTTTGTCGCCGGCAGAAAAGTAACTTGGTGGCTTGCCGGCGTATCAATGGTGGCAACCACTTTTGCCGCGGACACTCCGCTTGTCATTTCGGCCATAATACGAACTAAAGGACTCCAAGGAAATTGGTATTGGTGGTCGGGCGCTATCGGCGCGGTTATGTGTGTTTATTTTTTCGCTAGACTCTGGAGACGCTCAGGCATAATCACGGACGCGGAATTCATGGAACTGAGATACCATGGAAAAACCGGCTCTTTTCTAAGGGGATTTTACGCGCTTTTCCGCTCCGTATTATGCAATTCAGTCGTGCTCGGCTGGGTAATACTCGCCATGTCTAAAATAATATATGTCTTATTGGGCTGGCCCAAAGTTATGTCCGTATGGATTTTGGTGGCAATATCCGTGCTTTATATTCTTTTTTCGGGATTATGGGGCGTACTTGTAACGGATTTTATTCAATTTATACTCGCCATGACGGGCTGCATAGCGCTCGCCGCGATAGTTATTGTTAAGTCGGGCGGTTTTACTTTATTGATTGAGAAAGCGCTTCAGTCATGCGAAACCGTGTCCGCTTCAGGCGCAGCTTCAAATTTAGTTGAACCGTCGCAATTGATGACTATTTTTCCTAGTTTTGAAACTTTTAATATCGCCGCTATAACATTTTTGGCTTTTGTTTCGCTTCAATGGTGGCAAAGCGCTCAGGGCGACGGATTTTTGGCGCAAAGATTGTTTTCATGCAAGAATGAAAAACATTCGTTCCTCGCCGTTCTTTTTTACAGTTTTCTCCATTATGCCGTCAGGCCGTGGCCATGGATTATTGTCGGAATAGGCTCGCTGATTTTTTTCCCTGATTTAAAAGACCCTGAAATCGCTTATCCGATGATGATGATGAAATTCCTTCCAATCGGATTAAAAGGATTTTTAGTCGCGGGTTTTCTTGCCGCCTTTATGTCAACGGTATCCACTCACATAAATCTGGGATCATCATATTTGGTGAATGATGTTTATAAAAGATTTTTTGTCAAGAACGGTTCGGACAGGCATTATGTCATAGTTTCCAGAATCGGCGTGATAGCAATGGCGATTCTCGCCGGCATATCCTCTTTTTTGATGAATTCCGTTTATTCGGCATGGCTTCTCGGCGCCACTCTAATGGCCGCGACGGCATTCATCGTTATCCTTAGATGGTATTGGTGGAGAATAAACGCGTGGAGTGAAATATCGGCTTTGGCCGCGGCTATCGCCATAGCGCTGTTTTTATTCACTTCGCCGACATTTTCGGGGGATAATTATTATGCCGCCAGATTAGCCATAATCATGCTGGGCACCACAATAGTTGCAATAATCACAACCCTTCTAACAAAACCGGAGCCTGACGCCTGTCTTGAAAAATTTTACAGAAAAGTGAAACCTTCCGGCTGGTGGGGACATATAGCAGACAAGTGCCACGATATTGAAATTATAAAAGTCGGAGCGCCGGAATTTATCAATTGGATTTTGACCGTTTTATGCATTTATTCAAGCCTTTTCGCCGTTACTTGGCTTATGATGGGAAAAACGACCAGCGGGTTAATAAGCGGCCTGACCTGCCTCGCTCTGCTCGCCGTCATATTAAAAAGAATCAATCAAATGCGATGGGATTAGTCTTTAAGCGTTCAAAACAAGGCGAATTTATGTCTTGGTATTTTAACGCCTTTTCTTTTTTGCACGAACACACACTTTTAACATAACCGAGTATTTGTTTAATAGGCGCTCCCGAAATTTCAAGCCGTTCAAGTTCAACGATTTCGGGAATATTTTCATACTGTCCGTGAGGAATTCCTTCTCCATTGAGCGCCGCGCATATATTTACCACTTTTGGTCCGCCCCTTAATTTATTGCTGAAATTCCCGAACAATGTATAATTGACATAAATAGAACCGCCAAGCTGCTCCAACCATTTATCATTTACTTTTCTTGGAATGAACGGCCAAGCCGAAAACGGATAAGAATCTATCACAATATTCGATTTTACAGCCAGCAAATTTCTAATCTCGCCTTTTGTCACATCATACATCCTGATTATGGCTTCGGCCATGCCGCTCTCGCCAAACATTGACCATACCTCCGCGTTATCGGCGGTGTTGATTGCCGCTGTTATGGCGACGGTTTTTTTTGAAGCGGAAACATTGGAAGAATGCCACGAAATCGGATTTGAGCGGAATTCGGGAAAATCCATCAATATGCAAATCTCAGAGTCGCTTGCTTCGCTCATAAAAGCGGCATATTGAATATGATCCTCGGGGACGGAACGCCAGCCATGACCGGTAATCATAAATTTTATTTTTTCGGACGCTTTTACAATTTTCCTGTTTCTGGAATCATTAATTAATTTCTTCACTAAAATTTGAGCCTGAACAAAAGAATCGTTTTCCAAAGTCACTATATAAACATGAACTTCGCGGACATTTTCTAATTTCACCAATTTGTATTTAAAGCCGCTATCTGTTTTCGCGCCATTATAAACATGACCGGATTTCACCGCGGAAGTGTCGGGGTTTAAAGGAGAATTTATATCTCCAATGACATTATCCGCACTAGCGGCATATAATGTTTCACAATTTTGTTTGGCATTGACCACAGAGAAAAATCCAAAAAGCAAAATAAAAGCCAATGGCAACATGAAGAAATATTTGTTTTTTCGCATATAAAAGCCTCAATACAATTATCAATGAAAATTCTCTTTTTAACAAGTGCCAGAGGTCCCAAATAATTCTGCCCAATAGTCCTATATAAGGCTTTGCGCTTTCGCGCTATTTTTGAATTATTCAACCGGCGGATTAATTGAAAAAATCGAGTGTGTAAAAATTTCTGTGTAAATGGCCTTGTATAAGGTCTCCTTTATGCGGGCGGATAAAACATCCGCTATGATAAGAGTATGGATACTTATAAAAAACAAAACAAATAATCAACAGGGATGGCCGTGATGTTTTCAAAGCAGGGCTGTTCGGAACCCGACTTGGGCTTATGGAAGGGTGAGAGACAGAGGGACGACCGCTCGAAAACCCCGTCCCTAACTGAAAATGTCACTGACATAACCTCGTAAGTAAACCTTATACCAACAATCCACCATATAAAATTTAAAGACCATTTACACAGTTTAGTTTACACGGCACATTCAAGTCGCTAGTGCAACAAATCCATTAAACACTTCTGCCGGTG
>CAZHQC010000102.1:0-8624 GCA_964534135.1 uncultured Elusimicrobiaceae bacterium
GAGAAGCGCGAAAATTATGAAAAAAGGTGTGGGGCAAAGATTTGTAGAGAATGTAGAGGTTAATTAGAGCGGAAAGAAAGGATCAATTATAGCGGTTGAATTTAGCGCCAGAGTTGTAAAGAATGATAAGAGAGTTCAAATAATAACAATTTGTTCCGTGATTAAGGCAAATAAAAAACAATAAAAACTTGTGGTTTAATTTATACAATCACTATAAGTCATTTGTCATGTAAAAAGTAATAGATTCAAAATAGAAGTATTTACTCACCAGGGAAAACTAAAAATATAAGTCATCTGAATCTGCTTCATTGTTGCGCATCATAAGTATTAAAAGCATGGAGTTCTATGAAAATTATTGATGTAAATTTGGGTGAAATAAAAATAGTCAAGGGCAATGGTTTATTAAGGGCTCTCTCATTAGGTTCATGTATTGCCATTGTTTTTTATGACGCTAAAAATAAATTGGGTGGTCTTGCCCATGTCATGTTACCTGGAAAATCCCCAAAACACAGGCTGATAAAAAGAAAGAGATATGCCATTAACGCTATAGACGCATTGCTTAAAAGAATAATTAATTCAGGCGCAAACGAGGCAGATATTAAAGTGAGCATTGTAGGCGGAGGAAATGTACTAAAAATAAAAAATGATGATATATGCAGAGGAAATATATGTTCAGTTATAGGGTATCTTAAAGAAAATAACTTGGAAATAGTTGGCAGTTCCGTAGGTGGGTTTCAACGAAGAAGCGTTTCTGTGAACGTAGAAAATGGAGATATTGTATATACGCTGGGCAATTCCGCTCAAAAAATAATTAAAAAAAATAATTTACAAAGGTGGATAGGAGAGTAGCGATGAAAAAAGATATATTAAAAAATGATACTAAGAAAAACGAACCGTCAAAGAATAATCATATTGCTGAACTTAAAAAATATAGAAAGCTTTTTCATGATATGGCCAATGGCCTTGCGTTTTATGAAATAAGTTTTGACAAAAAAAGAAAGCCTGCTAATTGTATTTGCCTAGACGTAAATAAGTCGATGGAAAATATCTTGACTAAGAAAAGATATTATCGGGAAAAAAATGAATTCGTTATGATATTTGAGAATATTACAGTACTTAAAAAAGCTGAGGAAATGAAAGATTTATTAAGTCAGGAGGTATCAGCCAATGAACAACAGTACATGGGCATAAACCAGGCGCTGGTAGCTAAGGAAGAACAATTGATTGTTTACGGAAAAGAGCTCAAAAAAGAAAAAGGTTTTACTGAAAGAATAATAAGCATGGCGCAATCCGTAATTCTTGTGCTTGATAAAAAGGGAAAGATTATTACTTTTAATCCGTATATGGAAAAGCTTACGGGTTATAAATTGAAAGAAATGAAAGGAAAAGACTGGTTTACCAATTTTTTGCCTAAATGCGACTATAATAAAGTCCGGAAGATATTTATGTCATCCGTAAAAAATATTACTAATGTAGGCATTATAAGCAATATTCTTATAAAAAAAGGGAAAGAGCGAGTAATTGAATGGAATAGTAAAAGTTTAAAAGATGGTGATGGCAATATTATGGGTGTGATTAGCACTGGTCAGGATATTACTGCGCGCAAAGTTTTTGAGGATTCAAAAAATGATAAAAAATAAAAAGTTAATGGATAAGAACCGGGAATTGAATGTTTATGAAAAAAAGCTAAGGCAAAATAATTATACATTTGAAGAGACAATTAGGGAATTTAAATGTTTATGCGATGTTTTGGTTTCTATTGAAAAATCAAAAGATTCAATTTCTAAATTTGCTCCAAAGATTCTTAAGTCAATTGCAAACGTATTCCTCTATCCTGATACGATAGCAGTGAGGCTAAAATTCAGAGGGATAGAATATAAAACAGATAATTTTGAAGAAACGAAGTGGTCGCAATCTTTACCGCTTAAGATAGAAAATAAGGTTGAAGGTTTTTTGGAAATTGTACATTTAAAGAAAATGCCGGGTAAAGGTAAGGGGGCGTTTCTTAAGAAAGAGAAGGATTTGATTCATTTAATAGTTAGTATAGTGGAGAAATCAATATTGCGACTCCACTATAAGATGGAAAAAGAAATCGCATTTAAACGGTTAGGGCTCAGTGAACAGGAGCAGGTAGCCATAAATCAACAGTTAAGAGCTACGGAACAGCAATTAAGAGTGCAAAATCAACAGCTGAGGGATTCCAATCAGCAATTAATATCAGGGGCAAAAGAAATAAAAAAAGAAAAAACCTTTACTGAAAGCATTATAAATACGGCTCAAGCCATAATCATTGTGCTGGATAAAAACGGGAAGATTGTAACTTACAATCCGTATATGGAAAAGATTAGCGGTTATAAATTGAAGGAAGTGAAAGGAAAAGACTGGTTTACCAATTTTTTGCCCAAATGCGACTATAATAAAATCCGGAAAATTTTTAAAGAATCCATAAAAGATATTAAAATGGTAAACAATGTAAATTCCATTCTCACGAAAAAAGGCAAAGAAATATCAATAGAATGGCATACCAAAACTTTAAAAAATGACGATGGAAGCATTTTGGGGATAATAACCGTCGGTCAGGATGTCACTGAGAGAAAGCGGGCGGAGAAAGCATTGATTCAAAGTGAAAGTCAACTTCAGGAAGCTCAGGAGTTGGCACATCTGGGGCATTGGATACTTGATGTGAAAACCGGCGATGTGCAATGGTCGGATGAAGTGTTCAAGATTTTTAGACTTAATAAGAAAAAATTCAAACCACAAATTGATTCAGTTATGAAATTGTCTCCTTGGCCGGAAGAAAATAAGCGGGACAAAGAGATTATTCAAAAAGCGATTGAAAATCATAAAACAGATTATTATGAACAAAAGTTTCTCAGACCTGACGGTAGTATCGGGTATTATTTTTCCAGTTTTAAAGGTATTTACGACGATAATAATAATTTGACAATTATAACGGGAACGGTACAAGACATAACCGAACGCAAGCTTGCGGCGGAAGCGGAAAAAACATTGAATCAACAATTGCGGGCGACTGAACAGCAGCTAAGGGCTTCCAATCAGCAATTAACGGCTTCGGAACAACAATTGAGAGTTCAGAATCAACAATTGCGGGCGACTGAACAGCAGCTAAGGGCTTCTAATCAGCAATTAACGGCTACGGAACAGCAATTAAGAGTGCAAAACCAGCAGTTGTTGGCTAAGGAAGAACAATTGATTGTTTACGGAAAAGAGCTCAAAAAAGCAAAAGGCTTTACTGAAAGAATAATAAGTACGGCGCAATCCGTAATTCTTGTGCTTGATAAAAAGGGAAAGATTATTACTTTCAATCCGTATATGGAAAAGCTTACGGGTTATAAATTGAAGGAAATGAAAGGAAAAGACTGGTTTACCAATTTTTTGCCTAAATGCGACTATAATAAAGTCCGGAAGGTATTCAAGGCATCCATAAAAGATATTAATGTAGTTGGCAATGTAAATTCCATTATCACAAAAAAAGGCGAAGAAAGATTAATTGAATGGCATGATAGAACTTTAAAAGATGAAAATGATAATGCTATTGGCGTAATTAGCATTGGACAGGATATAACCGAGCGCAAAATAGCGGAAAAAGAAAGAGAACAACTTGATAGTCAGTTGCTGCAGTCTCAGAAGATGGAATCCATAGGCGTTCTTGCCGGAGGGGTTGCGCATGATTTTAATAATATACTTACCGCCATTATTGGTGATACGGACCTTCTTTTGCAAGAAAAAGAAATAAGAAATAAGTTTGGAGTTGAACTTGAAAGCATAAAGAAAAGCTCGGACAGAGCGGCGGATTTGGTTAAACAGCTGCTGATTTTCTGCAGAAGAGACCTGATAAAAATGAAGGAGACAAACTTAAATAAAGTCATAAATGATTCCATGAAAATGATTAAAAGACTTATTGGCGAGCAAATAAATATTAAATTGAATATTGGCAAGGAAAAGATTTTCATAAACGGAGATGAGGGAAATCTCAATCAGGTATTGCTGAACCTTGCCATAAACGCCCGCGACGCCATGCCAGGCGGAGGCAGTTTACTGATATCCAGCAAAAAAGTCAATTTGACGAGAGAAGATGTAAAGCATTTTGACAATATTGAGCCGGGGGACTATATTAAAGTCTCTGTTGAGGATACGGGTAAAGGAGTTAAAAAAGAAATACAAGATAAAATATTCGAACCTTTTTTACATCTAAAGGCATAGGCCGAGGAACTGGTCTGGGCTTATCGGTTGTATTTGGAATTGTTAAAGCCCATAAAGGCGTCATATGCGTTTATAGCGAAGGCGGGAAAGGAACGACATTTAGTATGTATTTTCCAATAGTTAAAGGAAAGGCTATTGTTAAAGGCCGAAAGAAAGAGTTGGGCTTTAAAGGCCATGGCGAAAATATATTGATAATTGAAGATGAAGAAATTGTTCAGAAGATGTTAGTAAGGATGTTAAGGAAGACCAATTATAAAATAATTTTCGCGAGGGATGTAAAGACTGCGGTGGAAATATATAAAAGAAATTATAAGAATATAGACCTTGTTTTATGCGATATGGTTTTGCCTGATGGCAATGGCCTTGAAGTTATTAAAAAACTCAATAAAATCAAACCCGTAAAAAAAGTCATATATACCAGCGGTTATCTGGATATTGGTTCCCGCTGGAAAGAAATACAAGAAAACAATATCCCTTTTATACATAAACCTTTTCATATGGAGGAGTTGTTGAAAATAATTAAGGATACCCTCAAATAATATTGCCATTAAAATCAGATTTGATTTTTTTGTTTCAGCCTGAGATATTTAATTGAAAATATTAGAGTAATCAATTATAAATGTAATCCCTTTACATTTGCTTTCAATTTGATGTATACTAAAAATGGACTAAAATACAATTGGAGTCGAATGTTCAATATGACTAATAAAATTAAAAAAAATGATCGGATAAAAACCGATATTATTATGAAAGCCAGGGAACTTTTTATGCGTTTTGGTTTGAATAAAACAACAATGGAAGATATCGCCCACACAATGAGTAAAGGTAAAAGCACTCTTTATTATTATTTTGCCGGGAAGGAAGAAGTATTTTATGCCGTAGCTCAAAAAGAAATTTCAGATACTTTCAGTGCTATAGTGAAAGAAGTTGAAAAACATGAAAGTGCCCAAGAGAGTCTTAGAGCTTTTTTTCTCAAGCGTTTTGATGTTTTAGAAGAGAAAGTAAATACCTATCCCGCCATGGTCCGGGAGCAGAAAAAAAATATTGAAATTTTTCACAAAATACATTTGGAAATTAGTTCATTGGAAAGAAATCTGATTAAGGATATTTTGATTCGTGGGATAAAGTCGGGAGAATTTAATTATATCAACAAGAAAGATTGCGATTCCTTAGCTATAGCGGCTTCCACAATTTTAAGCGGTATTGATACTTATACTTTTGTGGAGGGAAATGTTCCTCCAATCGGTGATCAGCTAAATATCCTCTTTAGTATAACAATGAGAGGCATAAAGTAATAAAACAGCGCAAAAGCGCGGCAGTACTGCAGAGCAATAGAGAATAGATGAAAATTCAGAAAAATACAAAATTTAATTTATAAGTTTAACTATGGAAATGAAAGCAAAAAATAATCAGAAAGATCCGGCAATTATTATCGGCGGTATGGGGGTGCGTATTTCCACTTGGCTTATGGCCAGAATTGCAGCCATGACGGGAAATATGGGCATAGTCTCCGGCACCGGCCTTGAAATCATTTATCCCAGAATTTTACAGGATGGCGATAAAGGCGGCCATGTTCGCAGAGCTTTTACGGAATTAGCGCGCCTTCAGCCCGCGCTTGCCGAATCTATTTTTGATTTATACGATAAATATTATATTGAAGGCGGAAAGGCCGCCAATAAACCCTATAAGGTTGTGCCTGTATGGAGATTAAGCCGTCTTGAAGGGCAGTCTTCCGGTTTAAATTCATATTGGGAGCCGACGCGTGAATTGCAAGTTTTAGCTATCGCATCTAATTTTGCCGAAGTTTGGCTGGCTAAAGAAGGCCATAAGGGCGCGGTCGGTATTAATTTCTTGCGTAAAGTTGAAAGGCCTTTGCTTTGGACTCTTTATGGCGCCCTATTGGCAGAGGTTGATTATGTTATTGTTGGGGCCGGCAACCCTTCTCATCTTCCGGGTATGATTAAAGCCTTATGTAATCATGAAAATGCGACTATTCCGCTTAAAGTATATGGCACAAATTCCGCCTCAGGAGAGTTCTTTGCCAAAATTCAACCTAAGACTTTAATTGGTAATGCTCCCGCTTTAATTTCTTGTCCGAAATTTTTAGCCATAGTTTCATCCCTCACTTTAGCAGATGCTTTATATTCCAATCGGGAAACTCGTCCATACGGTTTTGTAATAGAATATCCTGAAGCGGGCGGTCATAATGCCGCTCCCGCAAAAATGAAATTTGACGCTAAAGGCCAAGCGGTTACGATATATACCGATAGTGATAATGCGGATGAAATTGCTATTGGGAAATTAGGCTTGCCTTTTTGGCTGGCCGGCTCTTATGGCGGTTCCAAAAGTTTGCAAAAAGCTTTTGATGTGGGCGCCGCGGGTATTCAAGTTGGCACCATTGCGGCTTTATCAGGGCAATCGGGCATGGCTCCCGAATTAAGAACCAAGGTGTTAAATTTATTGAAACAAAATAAATTAAAAGTGGGTAATACTATGTTTTCACCTGCCGGGTTTCCATTTAAAGTAGCGCAAGTGCCCGGAACCATTTCAGATAAAACGATTCGTGAAAGCAGGAAACGGATATGTGATATTTGTTTATTACAAGCTACCTATCTTATGGCAAATGGCTCTTTGGGTTATAGATGTCCCGGTGAGTCGGTAAAAGATTTTACGCGTAAGGGCGGTAGAGCTCAGAATACCAAAGGGCGTGTTTGTTTATGCAATGCTTTATTTTCCACCGCCGGCTTTCCTCAAGTTCAGGCAGGCGGTTATATAGAACCTCCTATTGTCACTCTCGGAGAAGATTTCCGTTCAGCTAAGGAATTATTGGTGGATTTAGTTCCCGGGCAGGAAACTTATACAATCAGTAAGGCAATTCGATACCTTCGTAAAGGTTAAATTAATTAAATTTCTTTTGGCGTGCCCGGCGCAATGAAGCCGCAGGTAGCGCAATATTCGGGAATGGGAGTTTTTCCGGCTATGCTGTTTTTTAGTCTTATGGCTAAAGGACTGCTAAGAATATCCGCAAGCGGTTTATTGTTTATATTGCCTATTGAAAGTTTTCCGTCATAATCGAGACAGCAAGGGACTATTTCTCCCGAACATAAAACGGCAAAATGATGTTGAAGTCCCTGACAGCCTTTTTTTTCTCTTTTTCCGCCTTGACCCGGCCATTTAAAGAAAAGTTCAAAATTTAAATAAGTTTTATCAGCTAAGCGTAGGCCGTCTTTATATTTTGTAATGATTTTATCGGGAAAAGCATTTAAAATATAATCATAAGTTTCTTTTAAAAAAGGAGCTTCTCTATTGCCTCTAAGGCGAAATGAAATAATAATATTGGACGGTCTTGTTTTTGTAAATTCTATTAAACGGTTTAGTTTTTTTAGGCGTTCTTTTTTAGGAAAGCTCTCAAGCGCGTGAAGGGAAAATGAAATTTGTTTCAGGCATTTTTCTTTAAAAATAGCTGAGCCGAATTTGTCAATTAAAGTGCCGTTTGTAACAAGACTGATATCGATTTTTTGCGCAGAGCAAATGCTTAAAATTTCCGGCAATTGCGGATGCATAAAAGGTTCTCCCAAAACATGCGGTGAAACTGTGGAAGTGAATAGTTTAACTTGCGCGACAATGGTTTCAAATTTTTCGGGTTTCATGAAACATTGTGGGCTTGAAGATTTAACGCAAAACTCGCAAGAGAGATTGCATATATTGGTTATTTCTATAAAAGCGCGTTTAAATTGTTTTTTCATTTTAGTGTAGTTTTAGTCTTTTTAGTAAAAGTATGAGGAATATTTTATAATAAAGCAGAGCATTATGATTAAAAAAAATAAAAAAGATAAATTTACCATGGGCGGCACGAGAGAAATGCTCTCTATCGCTTTGCCTATGGTGGTTTCTCATGCCTGTTATACCATTATGACTTTTACCGATAGGTTGTTTTTATCCAAACTCGGCTCGGCTGAAATGAATGCGGCTATGAGCGGCGGTATAACGGCTTTTATGATGATGACTTTTTTCTTTGGCATTATCACCTATGCGACGGCTTTAACAGCGCAACATTTTGGCGCGGGCAAAAAAAGTAATTGCCCCGTCGTTATCACTCAGGCAATGATTATCGCGGTTATTTCCTATCCCATTATACTTTTAGCCAGGCCGCTAGGCGCTTTATTATTTGAGTTTATGAAAATAGGCCCCGAGCAGATGGCGCTTCAGAAAATCTATTTCAATATTTTAATTTATGGAGTTATATTCGGTATTTTCCGGCCTTGCTTTACGGCTTTTTTTTCCGGCATAGGTAAAACTAAAATTGTAATGATATCTTCCGCCGTGGCTATGGGACTTAATATCGTGGTAAATTATATTTTGATTTTTGGAAAATTGGGCTTTCCCGCTTTAGGTATCCG
>CAZHQC010000103.1:0-8294 GCA_964534135.1 uncultured Elusimicrobiaceae bacterium
ACGCAATTATCTGCCGGCTCGGTTATGATATATCCTTTAATGAAACATGAATATACAGGCGGCTCGGATGAAACTGAAAAAATTCTTCATATCCCCCCTCATTTTTATGCCACGCATAAATATAGTGATAAAATTTCATTTGGTTTTGGCGTAAATGCCCCATTCGGTCTTTCAACCGACTGGGATAAAACAAGTCATGCCGCCGCCATAGCCACTTATTCGGATATCAAGGTTATTAATCATAATTTAAACGCAGCCTATAAAATTAACGACACTTTATCTTTTGCTGCCGGAATAGACTTTGTTTATCTTGACGCTACCTTAAAAAAATGGCTGGGAGCACCTTACAATTTTGAACAAGAATTAACCGGCGATGGCACCGCTTTAGGTTGGAATGCCGCAGCTTTATATAAACTTAATAAACAGTGGACATTGGGAGCCAATTTTAGAAGTTCTGTCAAAGTTGATATAGAAGACGGCACAAATAAACTTCCAAGCGCATTAGGAGGAACTTCTACCGATGCCACTACTTCCATAACACTGCCCGATATGTTTCAAATAGGCGCAGCTTACCAATACAATGAAAAATGGCTTTTCTCATGCGAAGTCGACTATACGGATTGGACCACATATCATCAACTTATCGTTAAATGGAACAATGACACGACTTTATTAACAGATATAAAAAACTGGAAAAGTGTCTGGGCATTCAGATTGGGAACTGAATATAAATATTCCGATACATGGAAATTAAGAAGCGGAATTTTCTATGACAATAATCCCATTAAAGAAGAAAGAGTGGAAACCCGCATGCCCGACTCCGACAGAATAGCCATTTCTTTTGGCGCCGGTTATACAAAAGATAATATAACCATAAGCATAATGTATCAATATGTAAAATTTATTGAAAGAACAATAACAAACTCCTACGGAACAAAACCTTCAACTGTTCAACCTATTCTTGATGGAACTTATAAATCAAGCGCGCATCTTCCCGGTATAACGATTGGTTATAAATTTTAAATAAAAAAAGCCGGGCACTCGCCCGGCTTTTTTATTATGTTTTTCACTGCTCTCCGCTCTCTCCCTGTGTAACTTTGTTCACGGGACTCACATCCTTGGAATCTTTTGAAGACTGCGGACAGATTCCTAAGGGTAATTTCTGCTAACTATTTATATCCTATATATATCAAGAATATCACCATTTATTCTAAATCCGATATTATTATCAATCTCGGGATAAACCACACCTTCTTTGCTTATTTCAGAAACCTTTAAAACAAAATAAGCATCAAGAGAAGTGGTAACCAAACCAATAATTAAATTATTAGTAAACTTTGCGCCGTTTTTACTTTGAATAAGCTCATAGCCACAAGCCAATTTAAATTCTCTGGATAATTTAACGGTCTCGGATTTTTCAGCTATGGCAACCCCAAGTTTTTCAAGAGTAGCATTAATAACTTTTTTTGAGCCCCTCTTTATTTCAAGAATACTATTCTCGGGCGAACTTATTTCTATTTTGAGTTTTAAAACATATTTATCGCCGTCTATCACCACAGTTTTACTACCGCTCATAATGGGAAAAATATTCGCTATCTCTTCGCCTCTTATTAAATATTGCGTGCCTTTATCCGTAGTTAAAACTACAAAATATTTCTCTCTATCCTTAACAATTGTTTCCGCCATCAGGACAATTCATGGCTTTTGTACCGCTCACATAAACTACCGTTCCCTTTGTCGTTTTAAAAGAAACCGATGTTTTAAAAATTTTATTTAGTATTTTGGAAAGATTGAAAGAATAAAGAACAGTTTCTTTATTAGCGGATTTATTGGGAAAAAGCCCCAAAGCTTTGGGTTTTTTTTCTGTGCCCAACTTCCGGTCAAAATATTCAAAAATATTTATTTCACCCGACTTAACCTTTTCAATGGAAACTTCTTCATTTGCCTGAGGCACCGGCATCTCTATTTCAATGGCATTAATGCCTTCCATGGAACTGTTAAGATTCTCATCAAAGCTTTCAGCATTTAAAAAAGAACCGCCAAAAAACAACGCAATAGTTAGAATAATTATTTTTTTCATAAAGGTTCACCTGAAATCTATTTTATTATCACTATGTTATAGTCACAACCCCTTGCTTTGTCAAGGGCCTAAAACACCCTTATTTTATACATAATTTTCCATTTGCTATAATTACTCTAATATGAAAAATACCATGAAAATTATTTTAGTATCTATATTCATCACCTCCATTGCAATTACACCCTCAAATGCCAAATGGACAAAAACCCTTAATTTTGCTTTTACTTTAAATCAATCAAAATCAAAAATCGGCTCTACAGGAACTCTTTACTCTAAAGAAAGCTTAAACTATGGCATTTTAATTGACGGAGAACTTACCGAAGATGTTGAAAAATATAATTGGAAAAACACTTTAAAACTTGACTATTCAACCACCAAGACAAAAGATGAAACCGACACAACCTCAACCGGTAAATGGGCGGAATCCAACGATGCGCTTAAAATTGATTCCGTGCGCAGATGGAAAACTTTTAGAGATTTAAACCCTTATGCCGCATTAAATCTCCAAACTTCAATTAGGGATGCCAATTTCGCAAATGAATGGATAGCTTTCCGCCCCTTTCAGTTAAGGGAAAGCGCAGGACTAAGCAGTCCTCTTTTATCGCAAGAAAAGCAGGAGCTTATAGCCAGAACCGGACTTTTCTTCCAACATTATGCAAACAACCCCGCAAGTTCGGGCCTCTATGAAAAATCAAGTGGAATGGAACTCGTATTGGATTATAAAAATAAAGTCGCTGAAAACATGTCCCTTACATCAAAAGCAGGCTTTTATTCAAGTTTCAATGCAACTCAAGACCCGTGGAATACCTTAACAAAATCCAAGAAAATAAGACTTGAATGGGACAATACTTTGATTGCCACGCTGAATAAATATTTGAGTTTTAATATAAGTTGGAATATTGACAATATCGACACAACATCAAGCCATGCCAACTATGAATGGGAAGAAACACTTAATATAGCTCTTAACTGGAAAGTTTTTTAACTAAAAGAAAATAGGGAGAAACAACAATGGAATTAATATTTGCTTTCGCGTCAAATGACGGAAAAACATTGAATATGACTGAACATTTCGGAAATTCAAATTATTATCTGTTTTACAAAATATCTAAAACCGAAGCTAAATTTATAGAAAAAAAAGAAAGCGCTAAATTTGAAGAGGATGAAAGCCTAATACATGGCGACCCAGCTAAAGCGAAAGGGCTTGGCTATTTTTTAAAAGATGCCGATATTTTTGTATCCAAAATATTCGGCCCAAACATTAAGAGAATGATTAAAAAATTCCCCTGTATTTTGGTACAGTCACCTTCCATAGATAAAAACATTCAAACCATTCAAAATAATATGGATAAAATAATCGAAGAACTTGAAAAAGGCTCGGAAAGAAAACATCTTATCTTTAATAATTGATTATCTATTTTCTTTATCCAAAGAACGGCAATACTCCTAATTTTCCAAACAAGCAAACAAATATAAAAATCCCCGCTGCGCGTTAAAGAACGCTCTCAGCGGGGATATTATCAGATAGATTAAACAACCATCAACGCACAAAGGCGTTTCGTCCGGCATAAACGGCTCCGGCGCCCAACTCTTCCTCAATGCGCATAAGCTGATTATATTTCTCTAACCTTTCACCGCGACACGGAGCTCCCGTTTTAAGATGCCCGGTTCCCATAGCGACGGTAAAATCCGCTATAAAGCTATCAACGGTTTCCCCGCTTCTATGCGATACCATAGAACCCCAGCCGGCCTTCTTAGCCATCTCGATGGCGGCTATGGTTTCGGTTAAGGTTCCAATTTGATTAAGCTTTATCAATACGGCATTCGCGGCATTTTCTTTTATGCCCTTTGCTATGCGGTCCACATTTGTAACAAATAAATCATCTCCCACAAGCTCTATTTTGCCGCCAAGTTTTTCATTGAGATACTTCCAACCTTTCCAATCATCTTCGGCAAGCCCGTCTTCTATGACAACCAAGGGATATTTTTTTGTCCACGAAGCGTATATTTCAGTCATTTCTTGTGAAGAAACTTTTCTCTTTTCAGTACGCAGATTATATTTTCCATTTTCATAAAAAGCGCTTGAAGCCGGATCTATGGCAATAGCGATATCGGTCCCTGACCAGCCGCCTTCATTGCCTTTACAATAAATTTAAGCGCATCCTCATTGGATTTAAGAGCCGGAGCAAACCCTCCTTCGTCTCCCACTCCAGTAAAATAACCCGCGTCTTTAAGCACTTTTTTGAGGGCATGATAAGTCTCACTCCCCCAGCGCAAAGCCTCACGGAAATTTTTAGCTCCTATGGGAGCTATCATAAATTCTTGCAAATCCGTCCCTTGCCAATTAGCGTGAACCCCGCCATTTAAAATATTAAACATGGGAACCGGCAAAATTCTCGCTCCCGCTCCACCCAAATAACTGTAAAGGGGAAGCCCTGAATATGCCGCGGCCGCTTTGGCGGTCGCCAAACTTACACCCAAAATAGCATTGGCTCCAAGTTTGCTTTTATTACGGGTACCGTCCAGCTTAATCATAATGCCGTCTATCTCAGCCTGCTTCAAAGCGTCCTTTCCGATAAGGGCTTTCGCTATGACTTTATTGACATTGTCAACGGCTTTCAATACTCCCTTTCCTCCGTATCTTTTGGAGTTTTTATCTCTCAATTCAACAGCTTCGTGAATGCCCGTTGAAGCGCCCGAAGGTACTCCAAAACGCCCGAAATAACCGGATTCTAAAAACACATCCACCTCAACTGTGGGATTACCTCTCGAATCAAGTATTTCCCTAGCTCTTATTTCTTCTATTATAGACATATTTCCTCCTAGACACGGAAACGCATATATTTTGCGTTTTGGCCGTTCATAAAAACGGCGGTGAAACCTAAATAAAAAACAACACATTCTGTTTAAAAATATTTAATCACTTCAGCTTGGAATTGTCAATTACTGAAATTATTTAACTGAGAAATGAGACAAATTCTTTTAATTCATCGCGAATTCTTCTGTAGTGATTTAAGACCTCTTCATCACTTCTTGAATCTTTAGCCAAAACAAAAGGATCCTCAAAACTTTTATGAATTTTTTTTGTTTTTCCCCAATAAAGCGGACATTTTTCTCTGGCATTATCACAAACGGTTATAACCAAATCAAATTCAATATCTTTAAATTCGTCCAGATGTTTTGAGCGATGATTTGAAATATCAATGCCAGCCTCGCTCATAGCTAAAATTGCATATTTATTCACTTCGCCCGCCGGTTCAGTACCTGCGGAAAAAGCTGAAATATTTCCTTTATGTAATTGATTAGCCCAACCCTCGGCCATTTGTGACCGGCATGAATTACCGGTGCATAAAAAAAGAATTTTTTTCACCCTACCACCTACTTAGCGGGTTAAGCCGCTTTTAAATATTATATTTTTTCTTATCCCTAAAATTTTTTATCAAAATAATTTTTCACTCACAGACACACTAAAGTGTGTAAGCAGGTAGTAGGGTCATTGAGCTATAATTTTTTTAAGTTCTTCTATATTCGGGATATTGCCGGAAACCTTCAATTCTCCGTCAATAGCTAAAGCGGGAGTAGTCATGGCGCCCATTTTAAATATCTCATTTATATCGTCAATCTTGACCATCTCATATTCAATACCAAGGTCACGCGCCGCTTCTTCGGCCACATCATAAAACTTTTGGCATTTTGGACAACCCAGACCGAGTATTTGTATTTTTTTCACCCTACCACCTCCTTAGCGGCTACAAGCCACTTAAAAAAAAACATCATATTATTAAAAGATTTCAATTTAGATAATATTTCCTCTAACACCCGCTTTATATCTTATTGGCACACCTTTTGGCGTGCAAGGAGGTGGTAGGGTCATCTTATCATCCTAAAAATTTATAATTTTATCAGTCACTATTATACTTTTTAATCGTATTACTTTTTAAAAAAATCCTTATCGGAACAATGGTCTGTTTCAAACTGAAGAGTACAATGATTAATATTGTATTTTTCTTTTAAAAGACTTTCAATTTTTTTTGAAACGGGACAGACATCCGAAAGCATGCAATCTGCCATATCTATATGCGCTTCAAAATAAATAGTATTTTCATCAGCCAGCCAAGTATGCACATGATGAATATTATTTACCTCCACCATTGCCTCTATATCTTTCTTTAAGGATTTATAATCAATTTCAGCTGAAGATTGCATTAAAATATCAACGGATTTTTTTACTATTTTCCAACTTTCAAAAATAATGTATATGGCAATACCGATTGTAAGCAGCGGGTCTATCCATAGTATTCCCCATACCTTGATAGCTATGCCGCCAAATAGAACTCCCACTGAAGAAACCATGTCGCCCATCATATGTAAATAAGCCGAACGGACATTCATATTTCCATGTGAATCTTTTTCAAGCAATAACATGGAAAACAGATTGGCAAAAAGACCAAAGGCGGCAACGCCAATCATAAGAGAACTGTTTATAATTTCCGGATTTGTAAAACGCTTAATGCCTTCAAAAATAAGAAATATTGATATGGCAATTAAAGTTGAAGCATTTATAAAAGCGGCAATAATTTGAGCTCTCTTATAACCATAAGTCTTGTACCTATTTTTTTCTTTCCCTGATATTTTCCAGGCAAAAAAACTCAAGGCTATGGATATGGTATCGCTTAAATTATGTATAGCATCTGAAAGTAAAGCCAAACTGCCGGATAAAATACCTCCGGCTATTTCAACCGCCGTAATGAAGGCGTTTAAAAGCGTGACCCAAAAGAATTTTCTGGTTGAAAGTCCCTTTGCACTATGAGCGTGTCCCGAACATTTATGATTATGATTTTCCATTATAAACCAAATTACTCAATATTTCTTTTAAAGCTTCTTTTTCAGGTATTCTAGCTGAAAACTTAACTTCACCGTTGATAGCTAAAGCGGGAGTAGCCATAACACCCATTTCGGTTATCTTATTTATATCGTTTATCTTTTCCATTTCATATTCAATGCCAAGCTCTTTGGCGGCCATTTCAGCCACTTCATAGAGCTTATTGCATTTCGGACAACCCATTCCAAGTATTTGTATTTTTTTCATATTTCCTCCGTATTTTCAAATAGAATTATATTAACAAACCCCAAATCATTTTAGCGGCAATTAGAAAAAGAATTACTCCAATTGAAATCTTCACTTGTTTCCCGCTCATTTTTTTCTTTAAAAGGTGGGCGCCCAAAATGGACCCCGCTATTGACCCTACGGCGCAAATCCCCAAAAGCTCATAATTCATATTCCCTACGGACATATGCCCCAAAAAACCGCTTAATGATGAAAATATAACAATAAAAGCTGTGGTAGCTGAAGCTTTTTTGGGATTAAATCCCGCCCAAACCAAAACGGGAACTATAAAATTTCCTCCGCCAACACCTAAAAGCCCGCCCAAATATCCCGCAAAAGATCCTATTGCCGCGCCATAAATAAGCAATTTTTTTGTATTTGTCTCAATCTTTTTTTCTTTAGCCCGATAAAATAGCATCATTGCGCCGGCAAAAATCAAAAAGCCGACAAAAAGCCATAATAATATTTCCCTGGGCAAATGTTCCGCTGTCATAGCTCCCAGTGGAGAAAAGATTGTAGCAACAATTAAAATAGGTATGGCTGTTTTAAAAACAATCAATTTTTCCCTGGCAAAACTTATCGAGGCGAAAACCATAGCTATGGAATTTAAAAGAAGCGCCGTTGACATAGCTGTTAAAAGAGGAACTTTTAAGGCTAAAAATACAGGTATTAAAATAAATGCGGCGCCGACTCCGGCTATTGTTAAAACCGTCGTAAATAAAAAAGTAACCGCTCCGGCTATCGCATAAATAAGCATATTTTTTCATCCTATGATGGGCGAATTTATAAACCCGCCCATCATCTTTTTTCAAAAACTATAAACTATTTTTTGTTCCCGAAACAGGGAATACAAATTTCCTCACCATCCGAATTAGTTTTGAGTTTATCCACAAATGTAAGCTCCCCGCATTTTGAGCAAGGTTTTGCGTCAAAGATTCCCTTACCTTTGGGTATATCAATATTTTTTATTTCTCCGATATCCAGGAAGGAGTCTTCTTCAAGATTCATAATTTTATCAACTAATGGGTCAGTAAGCTCAGCGGCTATATCCTGATGTAGTAATTTTTTTAAAATGTCATATATGCGTTAAATAGAAATGTCATAGTC
>CAZHQC010000104.1:0-8246 GCA_964534135.1 uncultured Elusimicrobiaceae bacterium
TTACCACACAGTGAACTGGGGAGGTGATTTAAGGTTTTATACTCAAATCACTGGGCAGGGTATTGGTGAAAGAATGAGGATTGATGGAGCGGGCAATGTCGGCATTGGGACGACGGAGCCTGATACTATGTTGACTGCCTATAAAGCATCAGCGGGTGTAGGCATAATCCCACAACTAAAACTATGGACAAACGCGTCTGCCAATGACGGAACGGAGGGATCGTCTATAGATTTTGTTGCTTCAGGTGACAAAACTGCAGTAGGTTCAAGAATTCTTGCCACAAGAGTAGCTGCTGGTGCCCATATGGATCTGCGTTTCCACACACAGAGGGATGTTGAACAGATGAGAATCACAAGCACGGGCAATGTCGGTATCGGGACGACGAGTCCGGGGGCAAAACTTGAAGTAAAACAAACTTCCAATGTCGAAGCCCTGCTTATAGATAATAATGGAACAGATATGAGTTTACATATAACTCAAGATGGTGTATTAGCAGTAGGCAAAAAGGCATTATATGTTTATAGTAATGCATCTCACGTGAATGCCGCAACTTCATTAGTCAGATTTCATCAAGATGGTGATTCCTCGACGATGCCTGCAGCGGAGATTTATAATGATGGAACAGGCAACACTTTGAGCTTGATTTCGTATGGTAATGGAGTGACTCAGGAATTAGATAATAGAGGGACTAATCATGGTCTTTATCTTATACAAGGTGCTGTATTAGCTTCAAATAAGTATAGTTTATATGTTTATTCCAATGCTGTTCAGGTTAATTCACCTCTTGTTAAATTTGTTCAAGACCATGCTTCTTCTGATCAAACAACTTTATACATAGACAATGATGGCACAGGTTATGGATTAATTGTAGATGGTGGCAATGTCGGCATCGGGACGACGAGTCCTGGTCAATTATTGCATGTTAATGGAAATAAGGCTACCAATTTTATTGCAAAAGTTGAAAATACTAACGCTGATAATGGATGGGGATTGCAAGTTCAATCCGGTTCTGATAGTGGAGATTATAATTTGCATTTAAAAAATAAAGCAGATACTCAAGTTTTATTTTGGGTCAAGGGAGATGGAACGGCATATCATAATGGCAATGTCGGTATTGGCACTACAAACCCCACATCAAAACTTTATGTTTCCGGTAATATTTATACGACTGGCAATTGTTCCGCTTTATCTTTTACAGACAGAACACCGTATCCCAAAGATTTGGAGACAGCTTATGCGTCAGTTTTTTCAATGGAACGACTTCCTGATGGAAAATATGATGAAAATAACAAGGAAAGACAATTAGAGCACTCTAAATTACATCCGTTTATTAAGGCGGGTAATGGTCGTGATTTATCAGCTACAGTATCTGCGCAGAATGAAGTAATTAAGTCATTGGTAAAAAGGATTGAGTCATTAGAGGCAACAATAGAGGAAATGAGACAATAACGGGCAATGTCGGTTCCATTAGATAGTTTTTTTCTGTTTATCTAATGGGATGAACCGAAAGTTTCGCCGTCTGATAGGCATAGCCTCTGCCTGCCCGCCGTGCAGTAGTGGCGGGATACGGCACTGCCACAGGCTTGTATGAATGATCAACCTTAGCTTCTCTTCCCCCTGCGGGTTTACCCAAGTCGCTCCCGAATAAGAAATTTGCAAAACAAATTTCCGAGTCGGGAGAGTGTTCTGTTCCTAACCTGCGGGTTTACCCAAGTCGCTCCCGAATAAAAAATTTGCAAAACAAATTTCCGAGTCGGGAGAGTGTCTTGTTCCTAACCTGCGGGTTTACCCAAGTCGCTCCCGAATAAGAAATTTGCAAAACAAATTTCCGAGTCGGGAGAGTGTTCTGTTCCTAACCCACGGGGTAACTCTATAAGTTACAAAATAGGATACGAATATGGGACGCTGCTTAATATCTCAATAATTTTTTTGAAAGCCGGTATCCGTCATTATGATAAACTTAGTAATGAAATACATAGTTCTTGCCCGGCAGCAATTCCTTTTTTTTGCCGAAAATTTCCATAATAATAAAATCCGATTTTTGTTCGGCTTCAATTTCAAGATGAATAGCTTTTTTTCCGATTTGTATGTGAATAATCTTTCCTTGCCAATTTAAACAATATTTCAGTTCATTCCATTTTTCGGGCAGTCTCGGATTAAAGCAGAGCCTGTTTTTACGGATGCTCGTTCCGCCAAAACCGTTGATAAGAGCTTGATAATTCCCGCCGCAGCAGGCGATATGTATGCCGTGAGCGGTATTTTTATTAATATTTTCCAAATCCAGCGCCAAGGAGGCTAAAAAATATTTATAGGCTTTTGTTTTCGCGCCGATTTCAATGCCCATAATCGCGTACATAGCCGGACTTAATGAAGATTGATGCAGGGTTTTCGGATCATAAAAATTGTAGTTTTTTCTTTTTTGTTTTAAACTGAAATCATCAGGATGCAAATACATCATAAGCATGACATCCGCCTGTTTGATAAATTGCGTTTTATTTAATTGTTCCAACGACAGTTTTTTACAAGATACCGGCAAGCCGTATTTGTTTCTTTTGATATTTGACACTTTTTTCTTTTTTAAAAATCCGTCAAATTGCTCAATAAGTCCGTCTTTAACTTGACTGTCAGCATTTAGGATAATTTCGCTTATTTTCAACCACTCTTTAAATTCATTTCTTTTAAGTCCTATTTTTTTTGCCAGCGCTTGAGTTTTTAAAGGGGAATTTCTGTTAAAATCATCATATAACCGAACAGCCGTTTCCAAATTCCATTTTGCCATTTTATTGGTAAACGCGTTATTATTCACATGCTCGTGAAATTCATCGGGGCCGATGACATTATTTATCGCATAGCCTTTTTTTGTTTTATCGTATTTTACTCTGCTGCGCCAAAACCGCGCGCTTTCAAGCAAGATTTCAAGGCCGTAATTAAGCATAAATTCCGAGTCGCCGGTCGCGGCATAATAATGCCATATGCCGTACGCGATATCGGCGGTAATATGATGTTCCAGCAGTCCGGTTTTTATTAAGCCTATTGTTCCGTCAATATCTCTATACCATAAAGGCGCGTCCTCTTTGCCGCTGTGGGCGGATTCCCAAGGGAACATGCATCCTTTATAGCCGTTATTTTTCGCTATTTTTTTAGCTTCATTCAATCTGTTATAGCGATAAAGCAATAGATTTTTAGCTACGGGAGGATTGGTGTAAATATAAAAAGGAAGAGTGAAAACCTCAGTATCCCAGAATGAATGTCCTCTATAGCCTTCGCCCGTTAAAGCTTTGGCGCCGATGCCTACGGGTTCTCCTTTAGATATGTTTGTTTGCTCTATAGTGGGCATGCCGCAAATTATAAGATGATACAAACTGAATCTTATATCTCGCTGAATTTTTTTATCACCGCTAATAACAATATCTGAAGTTGACCAGAGTTTGTCCCATGAACGACTATGTTTGTTTAATAGCTCCTTAAAGCCGATTTTTACATTTTGTTTCAGCGTTTTAAGGCTTATTGCTTTAAGCTTTGTATAAGGTGCGTATATGGAAGTGTTAAGAGAAAAAAACTTGGTAAAGCAAACAGTTTCGTTTTTTTTAAGGTTCATGCTAAATGCCTTTGTTTGAGCGACAGTTTTTTTATTTCCCTTGATTATGTTTAGTTGCCAGGCATAAGCCAAATGATTTTTATTTGTCAAAGTTTTTACGCGGAGATAATTCATTGTGTTGTTTGTGAAAATTTCTTGGGCAAGCAAATGTGTTTTGCGCCCTTCGGTATTGGTGCCCTCATTTGTCGGTGAAGCGTCTATATCGCTGATAATATCCATTTCGGCGTCTTCATCAAGCGGGGTTATAAAAATTCGCATAGCACCGGCATGAATATTGTTCATACTTAAAAATCGTATTGATTGATAATCAAATCTTTTTCCGCGAGTATTGCTGAAAATGGTTCTCCTGAATAATACGCCTTCGCGCATATTTAATACGCGTTTATGACTAAGAACTTTCATAAGCGAAACATCAAGTTTTTCGCCTTGGCAGGAGGCTCTAAAATCAAAGGGATTGGGCGCGTTCACCAGTTCCGGCGTTTGAGCGCCGGCCGAATCAAATATTCCCGCGAAAAAAGTTCCGGAAATTGAATTAATCGGGTTTTCTTCCAGAACAGCTCTACAGGATACAAAGCCGTTTCCCAGGGCAAAATTTGTTTCATTTGTATTTTGATTTAGAGCTTCCCATTTGGATTCTTGCAAGAGCCATGATTCGGGCGGAAGAGAGTATAAATCTTTCATAGTTTTGGTTCTCCTTAAAAACATACATTATATCAAGAAACGGCATAGGTCAAATCATATCGCGCGAAAACTTGGCCGTCCGATGCGCATAGCGCCTTGATACCCTCTCCAGATTCCAGAGGAATCTATCTCGTGAGGGCAGGCGGCACGTGACATAGTCAACCCAGCATAGCCTTGAAAACAAGCATGCTACTATTATATGATAAATACTGTTGCTACAAGAATTTCTTAAAATTTTCTAATTCTGAAACAATGGAGTGATATATGACCCTACCACCCTCTCGTCGTGAAGCGGCTTTAAAAAACTACCAATCTTTGATTGGTGAGGAGGTGGTAGGGTGAAACGGTATAATATCCTTGTTTTAAATCCCGGTTCCACTTCCGATGAAATAAGTTTTTATCAGGGCAGGCACCTTGTTTTCCATAAAACTATCAGATATACCTCCGAAGATCTTAAGCCTTATGAAGGGAAAAAAATAGTTTTACAATATAAAATGCGTCTCAATCTCGCTTTGGCAACTTTGAAAGAGAATAATGTTTCTTTAAAAGATATTGGCGCGGTTATAGGTAGAGGCGGTCTCGTTAAACCCATTGAGAGTGGTGTATATAAAGTAAATAAGAAACTGCTTGTGGATTTAAAAGCCGGGGTTATGGGAGAGCATTCTTCAAATTTAGGCGGCATAATAGCTGATAAAATAGCTTCCATGTGCGATGTTCAAGCTTTTATAGCTGATCCTGTTGTGGTTGATGAAATGGAAGATATAGCCAGATTTTCCGGTATGCCGGAAAACCCCAGAATTTCAATTTTTCACGCGCTTAATCAAAAAAGATGCGGCCGCCACGCGGCAAGGCAATTGGGAAAGCAGTATGAAGATTGCAATTTAATTATTGTTCATGGCGGCGGCGGAATTTCAGTTGGCGCTCATAGTAAAGGCAAGGTTGTGGATGTTAACAATGCCTTGAATGGCGATGGTCCTTTTACGCCTCAAAGAAGCGGAGGTGTTCCTGCCAGCGGTTTGGCCAAGATGTGTTTTTCCGGGAAATATACGGAGGAAGAAATTAATTTAAAATTAAAAGGAAAGGGTGGTCTTGTAGCCTATACAGGGACATCTGACTTGGTGGCGCTTGAAAAATATATCCAAACGGGAGAAGTGTTGCCTAATTGCGGTTTGGATAAAAATAATATTAAACGGAAAAAAGCGAAAGAAGTGGTAGAAGCCATGACATATCAAATGGCTAAAGAAGTGGGAGCTCTTGCTGTTGTTCTCGGTGGGCAAGTTGATGCAATTGTTTTAACCGGCGGTTTGGGCTATGATGAATTGATAGTGCCGTTTTTTAAAAAAATGGTTTCCTGGATTTCTATGGTTTTGGTATATCCGGGAGGAGATGAAATGTCGGCCTTGCGAATAGCGGCGCAGTCCGCATTATCGCATCCTAAAATAGCAAAAGAGTATAAATAAAGCGTGTTTATTGCCTTAGTGGTGTTGAGCGTAAAATAAACTTTAATGGAGGACAGTGTGATGAAATTCAAAAATTTTGATGAACTTATGGAATTAGTGAAGGGAAAGACCAATAGAATAGTTATACCGGGCGCTCATAATGCCGAGGTTATGCAGGCTTGTAAGATGGGTGTTGACAGTAAAATAATTTCGGGCGGCGTATTGATAGGACCGAAATCTCAAATTGAGGAAGTTACGGCGAAGGTCGGCTTGGATATTTCAAGTTTTGAGATAATTGATGTTTCAGATACGGCTGAAATGTGTAATCTAGCCGTTGACCTTATCAGAGATGGTAAAGGAGATTTTCTGGTTAAAGGTTTTGTTGACACAAAGTTTTATATGAGGGCAATACTTCGAAAAGATATTGCCGCTGTAAAAGAAGGTGCCGTATTAAGTCATTTTGTTCTTTTTGAGCTTAGTAAATATCATAAACTTTTTGCCGTAACGGATGCGGCGATAATGATAAAACCCTCCATTGAAGAGAAGGTTAAAATAATTAATAATTCAGTGGATATTATGAGGGATATGGGTATTGAAAAACCTAAAATATCAGTGGTTTGTCCTGTAGAAAAAGTTAATCCTAAAATACCAAGCACCATGGATGCCGAGGCTTTGGTGAAAATGAATAAAGAAGGGCTTATAAAAAATGCGATTATTGAAGGGCCCTATGATGTTTATATAACTTTCTCAAAAGAGTTGGCGCAAGAAAAAGGTATCAAAGACGCGCAAGTTCCGGGGGAAGTTGATATAACTCTTATGCCGGATTTGGATTCCGCGAATATACTTTATAAAGGTTTGTCGTTTTTTGGAGAGGGTTTTAAGTCGGCGGCTATTTTAGGCGGTGTTAATTTTCCCGTGATATTACCTTCAAGAACCGATTCTCCTTTGACAAAATTGCATTCCATAGCGCTTGCCTGTTTTCTTAAGGAAGTTTCCGAGGCGAAAGTATAAATGAGTAAACCTAAAAGAATAGTATTTACCGGCGGACCTTCAGGTGGAAAAACATCTTTGATAGAAGTTGTTTTGCGCCATTTTGGCGCTAAAGTTACAGCTATTCCCGAAGCGGCCACTATTTTATATAGCGGCGGCTTTCCGAGAAAGCCGGGTTCCGCTTCCATGAAGCATATTCAAAGGGCTATATATTATGTTGTCCGAGAACTTGAAGATTTAAGTTTTACCATGGTGCCGGAAAAAATAGCTCTTTGCGATAGAGGAACTCTCGATAATATGGCTTATTGGCCCAAAGGTGGAAAGGGTTTTCTGGAAGCGGTTGACTCAACAATGGAAAAAGAGCTTAGTCGTTATGATATAGTTATTCACCTTAGTCCTCCTATTAACCAGGATATTTATCGGCTTTCCACAACCAGAATTGAAAGTCATGCCAAAGCTCTTGAGCTTGATAAAAAAACTCAGGAAGTGTGGAAGGATCATCCTCGTAGATTTTTGATTTCGGATGAACCGGATTTTTTAATTAAGGTTAATAAGGCTATTAAAATTTTAGAAAGAGAAATAGAAAGACTATAGAAAGCGTAAACTAAAGGAGAAAATTATGGTATGGGGTTTTTTAAAAGATAAAATTTCAAAAATTAAAAGCAATAATTCGGACGGCAAGTTTAAAAAAAAGTCAATTTTATCATCGGATAAGATTGTTTCTCAAGAGAAAAAATCTGAGCCGGTTGCCAAGACCGCTAAAACTGAAAAAAAAGAAGTTTGGGAAAAAACAGATGATGAATTATCTGAAGAGCTTAATAAAATTTCACCTGAAATATTAGCTCAAGCAAAAACCCCAAAGATGAGAAAAATCATTATAGATGTGTATAGAAAAATGCTTAAAGATGGAGTAAATGTAAATAATGACCGTGAAGTTAAGAAGTGGTTGAAAAAGCATCCTCAGGCTCTTCAAGGTGGAGAAGATCAAAAGATTGAAACATTTAAACGGGCCGAAGTTAAAATAGGCCGTAATGATCCTTGTCCTTGCGGTAGCGGTAAAAAATATAAAAAGTGTTGCGGCAAATAATCTGCATAAGCAGCTTATTGTCACAAGATATAAGTCACATGTCACCAGAAATGACACAGAATAATAGCACAAGAAAATAAGCAAGGGAGTTCATTAGCTGAGCTTACATTTTTATGTAGAAAGTATTTGTTCTCTTTTTTGTATTGATTTTTAGTTTTTAGATGTTTTGCCTGTGACTCGGGTGACTTTAGATCTGGGATTTTGTTTATGCCCAAAGGGCCTATTTGCTTATAGGTCTAAATAGCTTTATTTGTTGCCCCTATGAACCCTTGCCGTTTCGTCAAAAAGGGCTTATACTCTATATATAAGTTATCAAAACAAATTTTTCAGGTAATTTGTTTAATTTTTTCGGAGGTTTTATGAAAAAGATATTAACTCTATTATTCGTTGTTGGCATGGGATTTTCGTTTAATTCTTTTGCTTACTCACAGGGAGCTTTGAATCAAATGA
>CAZHQC010000105.1:0-8119 GCA_964534135.1 uncultured Elusimicrobiaceae bacterium
AAGAAGCTAAAGCCGCAAAAGCTAAAGAAGAGCAGGCTCAATCTAAAAAGGCCAAGGAAGAAGAAGTTAAAGCCACAAAAGCTAAAGAAGAACAATATCAAGCTAAAAAGGCCAAGGAAGAAGAAGTTAAAGCCGCAAAAGCTAAAGAAGAACAATATCAAGCTAAAAAGGCCAAAGAAGAAGCTAAAGCCGCAAAAGCTAAAGAAGAGCAGGCTCAATCTAAAAAGGCCAAAGAAGAAGCTAAAGCCGCAAAAGCTAAAGAAGAACAATATCAAGCTAAAAAGGCCAAAGAAGAAGCTAAAGCCGCAAAAGCTAAAGAAGAACAAGCTGAAGCTAACAAAGCCAAAGAAGAAGAAGCTAAAGTCGCAAAAGCTAAAGAAGAACAATATCAAGCTGAAAAGGCCAAAGAAGGAGAATTCGTAGCTCCTTCTACAAGCATGAGGGGAATGTCCATTCCATCACGAAAAAATCAGCAACAAGTTGGTAAATCCGGAGGGAAAATTCCCGCCAAAGAAGAAGTTAAAGTTGAAAATAAGAAAGAAACATCAGGCCGCAGGAAGAAGAAACTCTTGCAGACTAACTGGTCAATGGAATTGCCGATGATTCCGGTATATAATTTTAAAAATTTTGTTGCGGGTTCACATAATAGATTTGCTCATGCCGCCGCTATGGCGGTGATTGATAATCCGGGCACTATGTATAATCCTCTTTTGATATTTGGAATTCCGGGAACGGGAAAAACACATTTTATTCATTCTATTTCTTATGGTCTTGCAAGTAGTCTTGGGTATCAGAACATATTTGTAACTGATGGAATAAAACTTTCAAGAGGTTTAGACTTAGCGATAAAAGACGGTCAAACGGCTAGATTGGAAGAAATGTTTTCACAAGTTAAAGCTTTGGTGATAGATGATATTCATTTGCTTATGTTGGCTGAGGGAAATAAGAAATTTCTTTCAAAGCTTTTGAATGATTTTATGGAGCAAGAAAAGCAAATAGTTGTAACCTCTCTGTTCCCGCCGAAAGCTCTTGGTGGTCTTGAAGATCAATTGGGTTTTCAGCTTTCGCAGGGCTGGATGGTGGATTTGAAAATTCCAAATGCTGAGAAGTATAAAGCAATGGTGATTAAGATGATGGATGGAGCTAATGTAAAACTTGATAATGCTAATATTGATAAATTTTTTATCTCCAAGATGATGCCTTTAGGTGATGTTGTGGATACCTTTGAACAGGTTAAAAAACTGGAAAAGCTTATAGCTAGCATGGATAATGAGATGTCGCAGGAGGCATTATTTGATATGTTGATGGGAGATGATGGCTCTGCGGGTGAATTGCTTGAAGAGGATACGGATAAATCTGAAGCGTTTAAAATTGAGACAAAAGACAATTGGTTTAAATGGGGAATATTTTATCCTAAGGGTTGTGAGAAGGAAGCAAAATGGATTATTTACAGCCTTTATCAAAAATCCAAAGAACTCGATATTAATGTGGAATGGGATCAAATTTTTATTGAAGAATATGATTCTGATGAGTCTTATGGCGTACCTTTCAAGATAGCCGATTTTGCGGGTGAAAAAAAGGTTAATGGTGTAATAATTATGGGGCCGCAATCCACATCTGTTTTAGGTGCCCAGGAACAAGAGTTTAAGCATCTTTCTAAAAAAATACTTACAAGTTTCTTTGTTAAATCCAGTTGGATAAGCGCAAATCAAATTAAGGGTTCAGCTCCATATGTAAAAATTTTAATGGACCTTATATAATTGATAACTTATGAATGAAATAATAACTCAATTAGGTATTCTTGTGGTTGTGTCTTTTGTTGTTTATTGGTTTGTTAAATTTAAATTTGTTCTTCCTCTTGAAACCAAATTAACATTGACAAATAAAACCTTTTCCGCTTTTACTTCTTTTTCTAAAGATTTATTGGAGCATATTTATGTTCCCGATACTGTGGAGCATTATACCGACATAGTTAATTACTATTTGATTAAGCTTCACAATGTTTTGCCGGAAAGTAATATGCTTGTTTTTGAAAAAGTTGATGAACAATGGAAACTTATCAATTATTTTAAAAATTTTAAGCACGAGCCTAAAATAATGGCGGGTTATACTTGGGATATTTTTGATAAAGCGGCTCAAGAAAAAGATTTAATTCGTGTGAATATTTCCCAAAGCTATGAAGATGTTTCCATAGTACAGTTATTAAAAACATTTGATATCAAGCTTATTACCATCTGTCCGTTTATGTGGAAAGTTTCCAATCATAAGAGACTCCTGATAATTGGGCATGAAGAAGAAAAAAAGCCTGAAGAAATAAATCATTATTTGAAATTGCTGATCTTACATATTAATGCCATCTATAAGGTTTCGGAAAAAAATATTGTTCTAAAAAAAGAAAATACTCAGCTTAGAAATGAAATAAATGCCGTTTTAAAAGAACTTGATATGGCCGGTACTAAGCTTATACAGCGCGCAAAAGAAAGAAAGGCGTTGTATGAGGTTGTGACTAAAATCACCGGTGATAATGAAGATATAAATTTTGGTGCTTCCGCTATACTTAATATAGTGGCAAAAATAGTTGAAGCTGACGTGGCGGCTTGTCTGATACTTAATGAGGATAAGAATTGCCTTGAGGTGTATCCCGGAGCCTTTGGCCTGAAAGAAAAAGATTATTACGGTATTCCCATTACCAATATAGATTCATCGTCGGTCAGAGTGTTTAATGACAATAAGGCCTTTATAAGTTCAAACGCTCAAAATGATAATGAGGTTCTTACAAAATACGCCAAGCTTTGGAATATCCATTCATTAATGGTTGTGCCTATTTCTTTACACGGTAAGATTATAGGAGTTTTAAGAATTGGAAGTTCAAAGGAAAATTTCTTTACCGAGGATCAGCTTGAATTTTTGTCCATTATCGCTGATGAGCTCGCTCTGATAATAGAGATGGTCACGCTTTATGAGAATCTTTCAAAGACGGCTAAAGAGTTGGCGCAATCAAACAGGATGAAGGATGAATTTTTAGCAGCGATTAGCCATGAATTGAAAACCCCTCTTACCACTATTAAAGGGTTTGTTTCCGTAATATTGAGCGGGGAAGCCGGTTCTTTGACGGCCCAGCAAACCAAATTTCTTAATATTACAGATCTAGCCGTTGGCAGGTTAAATAGTCTTATATCGGACCTTTTGGATTTATCCCGTTTAACCGGTAAGGTGGAAATGGAATTTGAAGAAGTTTTAATTGAGGATTTAATAAGGCATTCCACCAGTAATCTTATTTTTAAGGAGAAAGAAAAGAATGTTAAATTTCACTCAAAGTTGGACAAAAATTTAAAATCGGTCATGGCTGATCCTAAATGGCTTACAAGAGTTATAGATAATCTTTTGGTAAATGCCATAAAATTTTCAAATGACGGTTCGGAAATTAAAATTACAGTTCACAATAAAGGCGAAGCCTTAGTCGTGGGGGTAAGTGATGGCGGTCCCGGCATAGCGAAGGATGAACAAAGATTGATTTTTGATAAATTTTATAGAGGAAAAAATAATTCAGATAAAACGCCCGGCACAGGTCTTGGTCTTGCCATTAGTAAATCGGTTGTGGAGAAGCATGGCGGTAAAATCTGGGTTGAATCTGAAATGGATAATGGCGCTAAATTTTACTTTGCCCTTCCTTTTTCAAAAAAAAGAATTGCTAGTAATTCGGTTTCGGGAGATAAACATGAATAAGTTATACATCACTTTATTAATAGGGGTAATGGCTTTTGCCGGATGTAATGGCAAAATGAATTTATTAGGCAAGAGTGAAACTCAAAAAATTTTAGCGCAGGGCTTATCCACCTATAATAAAAGAGACATTAATGCTTCTAAATCCCTTGCTTTATTTGAAGCTCAAAAAAACGCTGTTTCAAAAATAAGCTCTCTTTTTATGGGTTTGTCTTTTGTAGATGGGGAAGATTTGCTTAGGAAAACCGTTTTAAGAAATCCTCAACTTTATATAAAAAAATACAAAATAACAGAAGCTCTTAAATACGGCAAGTATTACAGAATTAAAATTAAAGGGCATATTATGGCTAATGCAATAATGAATGAACTTCAAAGCCATCTTTCAATGCCTAAAACCGAAGCTAAGATTGTTTTAATGACAAAGGAAACTTATTCAAGCAAGCCCCTTATAGACGGCTATACGAGGAAAGCCTTGGTGGATACTTTTAATGATTCCGGTAGTTTTAGGTTTATAGATATTCCCACAATTGGGGAAGATTTTTTTCTAAATAAAGCGGCGGCGCTTAATATGGCGGCAAACAATGGCGCTGATATATTAATGATGGCCGAGGCCTCAGCTGATAAAACGAATGCCGCTATGACGGGTTTTGCTTCAGTTGGCGCGGAGATAGAACTTAAATGTTTTGAAGTGGCTTCAGGCGACTTGATTTATCAGGGTTCTTTAAAAGCCAATGCCATTGATGTCTCAGGGGAAAAAGCCGCGGCGAAAGCCCTAGCTTCCGCAGGGAAATTAGCTGCCAGAGAGGCAAGCGAGAAAATAGTTAAATCCTTACCTCAAAAAAAACCTTTAAAACTTACGCTTATAGCGGCGGATGAATTTGATAAAGTGAAGAAATTTTCGGATGTCGTAATGTCATTTGAAAATGTATCGGATATTCGGCTTCAGAATTGGGTTGAAGATATTGCCGTATTTAATGTGTATGGAGAAAATCTTGCGGGGGAAGAATTTGCAAGTTCAATTCTGCGTAATAAATTTTCTTTATTAAACCTGGAAAATGTAAATAACAATGAGATAGTTTTTAGTTTTATGGGGAAATAGATAAGCGTTTATTACGAGAATAGCGTGCAGCGTTAGTAGCGTAAAACCAGAGGACGGATTGAGTAATTAAATGAAAAAAATTGTTCTTTTAATTATAATTTCGGTTTTTATTTCGGCTTGTTCAGCTTCGCTGTCTAAGAATAAAACGGATAATATCTGGATAATGGGCGCTGATAGTAAAAATGCCGCTATTATTGTTTTGCCTTTTGAAAATCAAACTACCAGTTTAATTGGTCAGACAATGCTTCGTAAAATGGTTTTTAAAGGCTTTTCCAAAAAGGGTTATCAGACTCTTTCCATGGAAGATATAGATGCAAAGCTTAAAGGAAAAGGAATTACCGACGGTGGACAACTGCCGTATATAAGCAAGGGTATTTTAAAAGAAGTGTTTGGTTCAAATCTTGCTTGTTTTGGAACTGTTGAAACTTTTACATTTCAAAATCTTGGTTTTATTGTGCGCAAGAAAGTTTCGTTAAAAATTAAAGTGGTCTCATTAGTTGATGATAAAGTTGTTTTTGAAAAAACAGGCGCTGCCAGCGATACGAAATTTTTCTTTTCTAAAGATGAGGCAAAAAAAGCTTTTGTCGAGCAGATGGCGCTAAAGCTGATTAACAATATGTTGAAGTCTCCTTTAAAGAAAGAGGCGCATAAAGCGGTAAGAAAAATATTTAAGGAAATACCAAAAAATAGATAGCAGTGAGTATAAAGCAGTAAAATTTATTTTTAAAGAGAGAAAAAAATGAAAAGAATATTATTATTGTGCCTTATTCCGGCATTTGTTTTGGCGGCTTGCGCGCCGTCTAAATCAGTTAAAAGATCTCAGGCTATGAGTGTTAAAGAAACCAAAAGAGTTAAATCCAAATATACGGGGCCTAAGCGCAGAGTGGGTGTTGTTGAATTTTCCAATAAAACTGCTTATGGTCAGGGGAGACTCGGTAGTTCAGCTTCCGATATATTGATAACCGAACTTGTTAAATCCGGTAAATTTATAGTGGTTGAGCGCGGTAGAATGGAGAAACTTATGGCAGAGCAGAAGTTTCAAGCTCAGGGCATGGTTGATTCTCAGACGGCGGTAAAACTTGGAAAAATAATGGGACTTGAAGCTATTGTGCTTGGCACGGTATCGCAATTCGGCGTAAAGACCGAAGGTCATGATTATTTAATTAAACAAGGCAAAAGACAAATAGCCGAAGTTACTGTTGAAATAAGAGTAGTTGATGTTGAAACGGGACAGATTATTCTTGCCGATTCAGGTAAAGGTATCACAAAGCGCAAATGGGGAAGTTTTCTCGGTATGGGAACCAAAGGCGGTTATGATGAAACTTTGGAAGGCGATGCTTTAAGAGCTTCCATCGTGCAATTTGTAGACAATATAATGAACCAGTTAAATAAAAAACCTTGGTCTTGTATGATAGCCGATGCTTATGAAAATGAAATATATCTCAATGCGGGTCAGGAATCGGGCATAAAAATAGGAACAAAAATGAAATGTTATCATCAGGGCGCTGCCATAAGAGATCCGGGTTCAAATCTTGTCATAGGGCATAGAGAAAAATATATAGGCGAGGCTGAGGTTACAAGATATTGCGGTCAATCGGGAGATTGTTCCGTCGCCAATATAGCTCGCAGAGGAAGCGCGTCTCCTGTAAAAAAAGATATATGCAGAATGGCAAAATAAAAGGGTGTTTACACCCTTTTATGTTACAAGTTGCAAGTCTCATGTCACAATTAATAGTAACAACAGATAACAGTAAGAAGTAAGAGGTAGATAGATAAGGAAACTCCTGTTCTATTTACTAGTTGCGATTTACTAATTACTATCTGTTAAAGAGGAAGAATGTTATCAAAATTCTGGAGTTTAGGGCTTAAAGGGATAAATGCTTTTATTGTAAGCGTGGAAGTGGATATTGCTTCCGGCTTGCCTTCCTATTCCGTTGTTGGTTTGCCTGATGCTGGAATAAAAGAATCAAAGGACAGAGTTATAGCGGCTATTAGGAATTCAGGTTTTGATTTTCCCGTAAAAAAGATTACCGTAAATTTGGCTCCGGCGGAAATTAAAAAAGCCGGAACTCATTTTGATTTGCCAATGGCTTTGGGGATTTTATTTGCGTCTGGAAAAATAAAAAAACAAGCGCTGGATAAAATAAAAGATACCGCTTTTATCGGAGAGCTCGCCCTTGACGGAAGTTTAAGGCCGGTGTCGGGAGTTCTTCCCATGACTATGGCGCTTAAAGATGAAAATTCCAAATTAAAAAATATTATTGTCCCATCGGAAAATAGTGAAGAGGCGGCAGCGGCAAGAGTAAACGCGCTTAAGGCAAATTCCATTAAAGATATTGTGAACTATTTAAACGGAGAGGGAGAACTTGATATTTGCCAAAAAACTGAAAAAATGGAAGAAGCTAAAGATTTGGGAGATTTTAGTGAAGTTAAGAGTCAGGCTTTTGCCAAACGCGCGCTTGAAATAGCTGCGGCCGGTTTTCATAATGTGATTATGGTTGGCCCTCCGGGGTCCGGCAAAAGTATGCTTTCAAAGCGTTTCCCTTCCATATTGCCGTCTTTAAGTTACGAAGAATGTCTTGAGGTTACAAAGCTATATTCAATTTCAGGTTTAATAAAATCTTCAAAACTTATTTCTTTAAGACCGTTTAGAGATCCGCATCACACTATTTCAAATGCCGCTCTTGTAGGCGGAGGTTCCAATCCTCGGCCGGGAGAAGCGTCATTAGCGCATTATGGTGTTTTATTTTTAGATGAATTTTCCGAATTTTCAAGAGCCGCAATAGAATCTTTGCGGGAGCCTTTAGAGGCTAAAGAAATAACAGTCGCCAGGGTTAAAGAAAGTGTTGTTTATCCCGCTAAATTCATATTGATTGCAGCTATGAATCCTTGTCCCTGTGGTTATCTTTCTCATCCCACAAAAGAATGCTCTTGCACGCCTACACAGGTTCAGAAGTACCGTTCTAAAATATCAGGACCAATATTGGATAGAATAGATATGCATATTCAACTTTCTCCCATAAAGTACGATGAATGGGCAAATTTACCTGCTGCTGAAAAATCTTCCAATATAAAGGAAAGGGTTTTAGGCGCGATAGATATTCAGCAAAAGAGATTTGATGGCTCTAAAACTTCGGCTAATTCTTTTATGTCTATTGGAGAAATGAAAAAGTATTGCAAGATTCCTGAAAGCGCAGATAGAATACTTGAGCTTGCTATGGATAAGTTTGGTTTTTCCGCCAGAAGTTTGGATAAAATTTTAAAAGTTTCAAGAACTATAGCCGATTTGGAAGGTTC
>CAZHQC010000106.1:0-8044 GCA_964534135.1 uncultured Elusimicrobiaceae bacterium
TGACATTTCTAAAAAACTAAGACTATGACATTTCTAAAAACTTGCAACAATAGAAAGATAAGTGTTTCAGCAAGGTCTTGAAAGTGTTAGAATAACAGTATCCATAGGGATAGCCCATTTCCTGAGGGATGGCGTCAGTTCAAAGGATATAGTGGGAAAAGTCGACAAGGCTCTTATTATGCTAAGGATTCAGGTAGAAATGTAGTTGTGGATGTGGCAAGTATATAAAGAACAGACTGAGGTTAAGATTTAGATCAGGCGAAATATTGAAAATGTAGTTTGATAAAATATTTTCCAGTCTTAATCTCAATCTTAAATTGCAGTGAATGGAGATTTTACCCCCCCCTAAATTCCTGCGTAATTTAAGCAGGGGGGACTTCGCACCGATGTAAAAACTTTAGGAGGCTACGTGGAAACACCCAATTACAATAACGATGAAAATAAAAATGAAGCGCCGGAAATTAAAGTCGATGTTAAAATTGATAAGCCGGCAGATGTGAAAGAAAAAATGGTGACAAAGTTTTCGTCAACAAAATTATGGCTTCAAGTGGTAGCCGCTTTATATTTTGTATCCATTATCATGGCTTTCTCGATTATAGGGAAAGCCCCTAAGAAGAAAGGTATTCTTGATAAAAACGATTTTTCAAAAGTTATGTCTTTTAGTAAAAAGGACGGTATTGGAATCATAACCATCTCCGGGCCTATATACCAACGCACTTCCAAGAGTATATTTGAAAAGCATGGTTCTCGCATATCCACAAAAATAAAGAAATTGAGTGAGAAAAAAAATGTCAAAGCCATACTAATTGATATAAATTCCCCCGGTGGAACAGTAGGTGCGGTGCAGGATATTTATTCGGCTATTATGCGCGCTAAGAAAAAAACAAAAAAACCTTTTGTTGCCAGAATGGGTGATGTGGCGGCCAGTGGCGGTTATTATATCGCGGCTGCTTGCGATAAGATAGTTGCCCATCCCGGAAGCATTACGGGTTCTATTGGTGTAATAATGAGCGCCGGCAATTATGAAGAACTTATGAAAAAAATCGGTTTTAAAAGAGAAACTATAAAATCCGGCAAGTTTAAAGATATAGGTTCGGGCTCAAGGCAGATGACGCAGGAAGAAAAGGCCATATTGCAATCTATGATAGATGACTCCTATTCGCAGTTTCTTGAAGATATTTCAAAAGGAAGAAATATGCCTTTGGAAATGATAAAACCTCTTGCTGATGGAAGAGTTTATACCGGTCGTCAGGCTTATGAAGTTAAGCTTATTGATGTTTTGGGAGATTATCAAGCGGCAGTGGATTTAACCGGTGAAATGGGGAAAGTTGGAAAAGACCCTAAAATCATAAAAGGCACGGACTCGTTCGAAGAATTCTTTTCAATGCTAAATGTTAAAACAAGTTTTGAAAATAAAGTAAATGTGGAAAGATTTTTCTCGGGACCAAAACTTGAATACAGATGGGAAGGTTTTTAATCATGTTGATAGCTGATACTATTAGCGGACTTATAGACTCTCCAGAGAGTTTTATTAAAACCAATGAAAATGAGAAATTTTCATTTGCCGGGTTTCTTGGTTATTTTGTGGGCGCCTTAAGCTTCTTTGTTTTTTTTAGAATGTTTAATTTGGTTCCCGCCGGAATTTTTTCTTTTTTAATTCTTTTTGCAACATTATTATGCGGCAATTTTATATTTGCCGGCATAATCCATTTGTTTCTGGAATTAATGGGAAAGAAAGGCGATATCCTGAAACTTTTTTTTCTCAGCGGGATAGCGGAATTTTTTTGGAGTATCTTAATTCCTTTGGGTTTTGCCGCTAAATTGAATTATCTAAATTCCGTTTTAGTTCTTCTTGGAGTTTTCTCTCTCGTTATTCTTGCCAGGATAATATTTGCAAGATATATTTATCGTTTGGGTGGCTTCAAAGCTTTTGTAGCTGTTGTTACGCCATACTTTGTTTTATCTTTGGGCGGTTTTATATTTGCCATTTGCATATTTGCTTGGTTTATTTGGCTTATAGTCTAATAGAAATCAGATAGCACCCTTAGGAATCTGAAAGATTCCCATGATGTTTGTTCCGTGAACAAAATTACACGGGAGAAATCAGTGAACAGAAAGAAAAAAAATAAACATCTCGCAAGAAATTTTGATAGTTGTTTTTTGTGATTTAAAATTTGTTAACTTGTGACCCATCTTTTGCTAAAGCTTCGGAGGGTAAGCCTGTAACTTGAAACCTTTATTATGTCAAAAATTCCTGAAATTAGAGAATATGAAGGCTGGCCGGTAGTAACAGCTGAGAAAATGAAGTATTTGGATAAAAAAGCTTCAATGGAATATGGCGCGGCCGAAATAGATTTAATGGAAAATGCTGGTAAAGGCATCGCCGAGGGTATTCTTAATATAGCAAAAGAAGATCTATTAAAAGAGCCGTCTGATATTAAAGTTATAATTTGCTGCGGGAGAGGTAATAATGGAGGAGACGGTATAGTTGCCGCTCGTTATTTAAAAGAAGCTGGAGTTAAAGTTGAAGTCTATCTTATGGGCCCCAGAGATTCGGGTTATAGTGAAATCGTAATTAAAAATATTGAAAGAGCTAAAGCGAAAGAACTTAATATAATTCTGCTTGAAAACGGCAATATTGAAAAGTTTCCGGAAATATTTTCAAGCGCGGATATTATTTTAGACGCTCTTTTGGGTGTGGGCGCAATAGGTAAGCCTACGGGAATAATCAGAAAGATTATTCAGTTTATGAATAAAAGCCAAAAGCTTCTTGTGGCGGCGGATATTCCTTCGGGTTTAAGTCCTGATACAGGCCAGCATAGTGGTGTTTTTATTATGGCAAAATACACTTTTACTTTGGGTTTTCCCAAAACCGGCCTTATGGCTCCTCATGCGCAAAAAAATATAGGAAAACTTAAGGTTATAGATATAGGCTACCCTGAAGGTTTAGTTGAAGAGGCAAAAGGTTAGGGATATTTTGTTATGGTTATTATAATTGCGGATGATGATGAAAATTTGGTTTCAATGATAGTGCCTCATTTAAAATTTCTTGGTCATAATGTAACTTGCGTAACAAATGGCGAAGAGCTTTTGAAAAAAGTTAAAGAAGTCCGCGCTGAACTTATCATAACAGATATCAATATGCCTAATATGGACGGTAAAGAAACTTTCAAAAAACTACGCGCTATGGTTGAGTATGAAAATGTTCCCGTCATAATGATGAGCGGCCTTGAAGTAAAAGAAGGTGAAGGTCTTGAGCTTTCAAGCCAGAAAATGAAGTTTATAAAAAAACCATTTGGCCTTGCCGTTCTTGAGGCCGCGATAAAAGAGTTTACCGCTCCCAAAATAGTGGATGATTTTGACAGTCCCGGCGATATTCCTCAAATAAAAGAATAAAAAATTATTTTCCAATTTCTTTATTTAACTTCATGGACATTTCAATGATATGACCTCTAAATTGAGGCTGTTTCTTTTCTATAAGGGGAAGAAGAGTTTTTCTTATCCAATTTCTGGTGTATTTTTCATCATCATTGGTTTTATCTTTCCGTGAAGAAAGTTTATGGGCTTTTATATAGTCCATTATCTCTTTGCGGCTAATTGTCATCAGCGGCCTTATGGTATAAATCTTCTTATGTCCTCTTTTCCATAAAATTCTTTTAATGGGTATGCCAAGCAGGCCTTTGGGATTGGTGCCGCGCATTAAATTAAGCAGAACCGTTTCCACATTATCATCTGAATGATGAGCAGTGGCGATAATGGAACAATTCTTTTTTTTAGCCGTTTGAATAAGAAAATTATAACGGGCAAGTCTTGCCGCATGTTCAATGCTTATTTTTTTCTTTTTGGCTAAGAGAGGAATATCGATTTTTTTACTTACAGTTTCAATATCATATTTTCGGCCAAGTTTTTTTACAAAACTCTCATCTGTATCCGCGCTCTTGCCGCGCAACATATGATTAATATGGCAGAGGCAGAGATTGATATTTCTTTTCTTTGAATGTTTCGCGAAAAAGTCCAGCATCATTATGGAATCGGGCCCGCCGGATATGGCAAGCAATATATTGTCGCCATTTTTAAAGAGAGAGTATTTTTTGGAATTTGAGTTTATCTTATCCAAAATCTTAAGAGTAAGCGTTTTCTTGCCGTCCATACTATGATTATACAAATATAAAGGCGCGCGCACCTTTATAGGGCAACAGTGCAAAAGCGCGTAAGCGCGTAAGAATAAGGAACCTAAAATGACAAAAAGAGAGCCTGCAATATTTATTGTTTTTTCTTGCGAACTGTCGCACTTTCGTGTTATAGTTCTGAAATCAGTTGTTTTATATTGTTTGTTCTTGTGTGCTGTCGAACTGCCTCACTGTCTCGCTAAAAAGGCGTGAACGCCTTTTTTTGTATAATTGATGTTTAGGCAGTTTGCCAAGAGGATTACTTACAATGCAGAGCTATGAAATACGCAAATCATTTTTAGATTTTTTCGCCAAGCGAAATCATTCCATAATTAAATCAAGTCCGCTTATTCCAGAGGGTGATCCTACCCTTTTATTTACCGCTGCCGGCATGGTGCAGTTTAAGCCCTATTTTCTTGGTATTAAAAAAGATTTACAGCGCGCCACAAGTTGTCAGAAAAGTTTCCGCACAAGCGATATAGACAATGTAGGTAAAACTTTAAGGCATCTTACTTTTTTTGAAATGCTGGGCAATTTTTCTTTTGGAGATTATTTTAAAGAAGAGGCAATAAAGTTGGGTTGGGAATTTCTAACTAAAGAAATGAATTTGCCCGCTGATAGATTTTATTTTTCGGTTTATGGCGGCGGTGAGGCTCCCAAAGATGAAGAGGCAAAAAATATATGGCTTAAAGTTTTGCCTAAGAACTTACATTCAAGAATAGTTGAATTGGGGGAAGATAATTTTTGGGCCATGGGCGAAACAGGTCCTTGTGGTCCTTGCAGTGAAGTTTATTGGGATAGGGGAGAACAGTATTTTCATAAAAGTTGCACTGGCCCGGGATGCGATTGCGATAGATATATTGAAGTGTGGAATTTTGTTTTTACTCAATTTGACAGGCAAAAAGATGGCACGCTTAAACCTTTGCCAAGGAAAAACATAGATACGGGTCTTGGTCTTGAAAGACTGACTTTTCTAATGGAAGAGAAAGAGTCGCCTTATGAAACATCTCTTTTTAAACCGATTATTGATGAGATTTCAAAAATTTTAAATATTGAATATTCTATTGATAGCCAATATCTTTCAAATTTCAGAATTATAAGCGACCATGTGCGCGCTTCAGTTTTTCTTATAGCAGAGGGAATAATGCCTTCAAATGAAGGTAGAGGTTATATTTTAAGAAGGCTCATAAGACGCGCCGAGAGATTCGCTAAAATTATGGGTTCAAAAGACGCTGTCTTGTATAAGCTTGCGGGAAAAGTTTTTGAAATTTTTAAAGATACTTATCCTGAAATAAAACTCGCGGAGAAAGATATCATAAGCGTTTTAAAATTTGAAGAGGAAGGTTTTCTTCAAACACTTGAGACCGGCGAAAAATTTCTGGGTGATATTTTAGATAAATACCCAAAAAAATTACCCGGCGCCGAGGCTTTCAAACTTTATGAAACCTATGGTTTTCCGCTTGAGCTTACAAAGGAAATAGCTTTTAAAAAAGATATTGAAGTTGATGAGAAGGGGTTTGAAGAAGCAAGATTGAAAGCTCAGTGCATTGCTAAAGCGGGCTGGAAATCATCAGGAGAAGAAGACGCCTCCATTTTCCAAAAAGCTGAAGACGGTCTGCCTGTAACTCAATTTATTTCAGGTGACTTAGATTTTTCCAATATAGCCGCTTTTATAAATTGTCAAGGTGAAAATATTGAACAAATGAAAGCCGGTGAAACCGCCTATATGGCATTTGATAAAACCACTTTTTACGCGGAATCCGGCGGTCAAGTGGGAGATACGGGTTCTCTTTATAAAGATAAGGAAAAGATTGCCGAAGTTCTGGACACTCAAAAGACGGTTTCGGAAGTTGTTTTTCATAAAATAAAAGCCATAAAAGATTTCAAATCCAAGCTCGGAGATAAAATTGTGGAAAAAATAGATTTTAAAAGGCACAGAACAGCCGTGCATCATGCTGCAACTCATGTGGTAAACGCGGCATTAAGAAAAGTATTTGGTTCGTCTACAAGACAGGCGGGCTCTTATGTGGATGCCGAGAGATTTCGTTTTGATTATACTGTGGGTCATACTCCAACTAAAGAAGAGATAACCGAAGTTGAGCGCATAGCTAATGACGCTATAAAAGAAAATTATAAAGTTTTCATAGCCGAGAAATCACTTAAAGAAGCCAAAGAACTTGGAGCCGTAATGCTTTTAGGCGAGAAATATAAAGATCCCGCAAGACTTGTGCTTATAAATAAAGACGGCTTTGCTAATGCTAAAGAGCATTATAGCCTTGAACTTTGCGGTGGCACGCATGTGCATGAGCTTAGTGAAATTGCCGGCATTAAAATAATTAAAGACTCGTCTGTTTCAAAAGGTATTAGAAGAATTGAAGGCGTAGCGGGGCCCGGAGCCATAGAATATTTTAGCGGTGTCTGGAATATAGCCGAAAGTATAGCCTTAAAGCTTTCTTCCGGCATTGAGGATATAGAAGCCAGGGTGGATAAGTTAATTGAAAATGAGAAGAAGCTTAAACTTGAAATTGAAACTATCAAAAGAAATAGTTTCAAAGCGCAATCAAGTGACGCTCTTTCCACTTTTGATTTAAATGAGAAATATAAGTTTATATTTTTTGATGCTCAAGATGCTGAAATGAAAACTCTCCGTTTGATGGTTGATGATTTAAAACAAAAAAAATCATCCGGCATAATATTTGTTTTTTCAAAGAAAGAAGGAAAATTCTCATTTATTGTTTCTGGTAGTGATGATTTGAAAGATACTTCTTTTGACGCTTCTGTTATGGCTAAAGAAGCCGGCGCGCTTTTAGGCGGTCGCGGCGGTGGAAGAAAAGATTTTGCGCAAGGCGGGGGAACCGTTCCCAAAGATATTGAAGAATTTAAAGCGCAGCTTGTTAAAAACGCCAAAGAATATTTCTAAATATTGACATTTAGTTGAGGGGAATGTATACTAAGTATATACCGGTATATACTATGTTTATCTATAAAATAGTCAAGATTTTTCAAAAGCACAAAATTAAATTTGCCATAGTGGGCGGTTATGCCGTAGCTCTTCACGGCGCAGTGCGCGGAACTGTAGATTTGGATATTGTTTTAGAGCTTGATAAAAAAAGTTTCATAGCGGCAGAAGCGGCATTGAAGAGTATCGGTTTGGTTTCCCGTCTTCCCGTTGACGGGAGGAAAGTTTTTGACTTCAGGCTTGAATATATAAAAGACAAAAATTTGATTGCTTGGAGTTTTTGGAATCCTAATAATCCTGTAGAGTTAATTGATATTATATTGACTTATAATCTCAAAGGCCACAAGGTGAAAAATATAAAATCCGAAGGCATTAAACTGCCAATATTATCAATTGACGAGCTTATAAAAATGAAACGGCAGAGCGCTTGGGTTCAGGATTTAGAGGATGTAAAAGCTTTGGAGAAGCTAAAATGAAAGGCAGACAGATTTTTTCAGATGATTATTTGAGCTATTGCAAAAAGATGACTTCCAAACAGATTATTTCTTTTCTTGAGGATTTTAAATATCTTCACTTGGGAAAGGATAAGCAAAAGAGTAAACTTATAAGTATTAAAATTCCGGAAATTATGCTTAAGTCTTTTAAGACTAAGGCAAAAATATCAGGTTTGCGGTATCAAACTCAGATTAAAGTTTTGATGGAAGAATGGCTTAAGAAATAGAGTTGAACTTAGTGTTTTACTTTGTGCCTTGATGCCTTTTTGTTAGCTGTTTTAGCGCCCGTAGTTAATATGGATATAATAGAGGTCTCCGAAGCCTTAGTTGCAGGTTCGATTCTCGCTGGGCGCAAAATGTTTAATTCCCCAAAAAATCAGGTAACTTTTGATTGCCCAGGTAAAACGCTAAAATACCTTCAC
>CAZHQC010000107.1:0-7937 GCA_964534135.1 uncultured Elusimicrobiaceae bacterium
GGCAGGCGGCGATGGCATAGCCAACCCAGCATGACTTTGACCTTTCATGGTATTTTCAGCTGTTAAATTTTTTATGGCCAATAAAGAAACAAGTTCATCCGCCGGAATTGCCCAATTCCTGCCAATTCTTATGGCTCGGATTTTCCCCTTTTTAACTCTTTTAAAAATTGCAATTCGGGAAACCCCTAATTCCTTAGCAAATTCCGGAACACTATAATATTCTTTCTCGTCGGCCATATAAAAAATTCCCGTCCACTATTTCATAAATTAAGAATAACATTAACTTATGTTAACCATAATAAAAAATTATACAAAATATTCACAAAAATAATATCCTCTCCTCGCAAATTATCCGTCACGCAATATATAAAAACAAAAATCCAGATAAACCACTAAAAAGGAATTACTAAATCCTCAGATACCCCTCGCTACTATTAACCCATGTTAACCTTTTATTAAAAACAAACTCAATATTCACCAGCATACACTAATTACTAAAAATATATCCAAACAAACCACAACCATGGTTAACTTAAGTTAACCATTTATAATGGATGATTCATTTATTAAGAAAGATTCTTATCTCGTAGTCTTTATTCATCAATTTAAACATAATTCACACTAGAACCATACAATTAACCTGCCTACGCGACAAACTATACGAAAGATTAGTAATTTGATAAACTGTATCTTACTCCCTTGTAAAATAAGGTAACCAGAGGAACCTAAATGGAAATTCAAGTAAAGAAAATATATAACGATGCCATATTACCCGAAAGAGCACATCATAATGATGCAGGCGCGGATTTATTCTCAGTAGAAAAAATTGAAATAGCTCCAAATTCTTCGGCAAAAGTAAAAACAGGCATAACAATAGCCCTTCCCGAAAACACCGCAGGCTTTGTATGGGGGAAAAGCTCAATTGAATCAAAAGGAATGAAAATAATGGCCGGAGTTATAGATGAAGGTTATCGAGGAGAAATAATAGTTTGTATATTTAATCTTACAAATGAGACTCAAATTTTAGCCAAAGGCAGAAAAATAGCCCAACTTATAGTGAAGCCTGTTTATTACCCAACTTTTAACGCCGTGGAAGAATTATCGGAATCAAAAAGAGGCGCGGGCGGGTTTGGAAGTACCGGACATGAAAGTAAAATAGAAAGCAGATAACAGCAAAAGCAAAACTATGAAAATATTAATTTTAGGCGGAACAAGTTTCTTCGGAAAAGAATTCGCTATCCAAGCTCACAAAGCGGGACATGAAGTCACCGTTTTTTCAAGACGCTGCCCTACAAACGGCCTGCCGCTTGATATAAAACAGGTTCGAGGGGATAGAAGCGTCCACATTGATTTAATAAGAATGTCCGTCGACACATGGGATATTATAATAGATAATATCTGTTATTCTCCCTGTGATGCTGAAAGCGCCATTAAAGCCTTTAATGGACGAGTTGGCCTTTATATTTTCACAAGCACAGAAGATGTTTATTCAATTCTTGACGGGGCCACCTCACCCTATAGAGAAGGTCATACTCAGATGTTTAAAGAAAATGCATCTTTAAATAAAGAGGACTATTCTTATGCCTTTAATAAATTAGACGCTGAAAAAGTTTTTTTAAATGCTTTTAAGGAAAAAAAATTTCCCGTCACTATACTAAGATTTCCCGTGATAATCGGCCCGAATGATCCCACGCTTAGAGCTTTTTCTTATTGGCTAAGATTAAGCGAAGGAAAGCCGCTCCTTTTACCTGGAGCCTTTTTTTCAAGAAAATATATTTATTCAAAAGATGCGGCAAGAGCTTTTGAGACTATCATATCGGCGAAAAACGTAGTGGGGGAAACCTATAATTTTGGAGACAATCAAACGATAAATCTTGAGGATTTTATAAAACTCTCCGCCAGTATTATGACTAAAGAATATAATGTCCTACATGCTGACTTTAATTGGCTGAAAGAAAATAATTTTAATTTTGACTCCTCGCCTCTTACGACTCTGGCTGATTTTAATATAGATATATCCAAAGTTCAAAAAACTTTTGATTGGCAATCAACGGACATTAATATTTGGCTGAAAGAAACCATAAATTGGTTTTTCTTTAAATACACCGGCTCATTACCCAAGAATTACGCTTTGCGAAAAGAGGAAATACTCCTCGCCGAAAAACTAACCAACCAAAGTGTTTAAATTCCAATTATTTTAAAAATATCAATATAGGCCCTTTAGAACCTATATTTAAGGACTTAAGACTCTTATTTCTATTGATAATAACAACTATAATTATATTGTCAAAGGAGAATCTATGAATGAATTTAAATTGCCACTTTTTTTATTTCTCGTTATCACATTTTTTATATCAAACTCAGCTTTTGGCGCCAACAAAATAATATATGGCTCAGATGACAGAAAAGATTATTATGAAATGCCAAATGATTTAAAACCCATGGCAAACTCCATTGTTTCTCTATGGAATACATCCCAAGTTCGCTTTGAAAAAGAAACAAATTCGTACAAAATTCATACTTCAACCTTTGGAGAAGTTTACAATCTTTGTCCCAATGTAAAATTCAGAGAACAAACTATAGGCGCTTTTTGTTCCGGAACTTTAGTGGGGGAAGATCTTATACTTACGGCCGGACACTGCATACAAGATAATTACAAATGCAAAAACTCTGTTTTTATTTTTGACTATTCTCTAAAATCGCCAAAAGACGGACAAATTCAAAATGTTCCGGCTGAAAATGTTTATTTCTGTTCTGAAGTTATAAAACAACAATGGCAAAACACGACTGTCACAAATAATGGGCATGATTCCACAACATACGGCCCCGATTATGCCGTAATAAAACTTGCGCGAAAAGTTAAAAATCGTAAGCCTATTGGAATAAACCGAAAAAATAATATAAAAAAAGATACTCCTGTTTTTGCCATTGGGCATCCCAACGGTCTGCCCTTAAAATTATCTCCAAATGCCCGAGTGGTAAAAGAGGTTAAAAAAGAATCGGCTTATTTTATTACTAATATAGATGCTTTCGGCGGCAACTCAGGTTCAGCTGTTTTTAATACTGAAACTCTTCTTATAGAGGGTATTTTAGCCAGAACCGATGCAGCTCATTTCATACCAAGCTTTGATAATTGCTTAATATACAATGTGCGCCCTGAAAATTCAGGCTTAGGAGCAGCCACCACAAAAATCAATTTCGCAGTAAAATCCATACCTCTTACTTCTGCGGAACAATCCAGCGAAGACAAAATTGAAACTGACACGACAGATTTACAAAAAATCGATTTCACGGAAATTTCAAAACAAACCACCTTTGATTTCTAAGTTCTGAAGAGAAAATACTCCTCGCCGAAAAACTAGCCAACAAAAACACTTAGCATTTGAACAATCTCAGGGGGGAATAAATGACAGAAAAAACAATTCGGAATCAAGAAAAGATAATCAGCGAAAAAACCTTAAACAAAAAAACATTTAACAAAGTTTTGTCTTGGGGAAGCTATCTTGCGAGATGTGATATTGCATCTAAGACACTGGATAGAAGAGGAAGGAAAAAAGATAACATCGCCCATAGTGAATTTATCAACTATTGGATGCCTTATTTCGCAATGCTTTATATTGTTATAGAGGCATGGGAAGAATTAAAATTTAAAGACCCCCAAATTGACCAACTACTTCTGAATGGGAAACATATTAAAAATCAACTAAAAAGATTAAGAAATGCAATTTTTCATTTTCAGGGCAACTTATTGAATGACAAGTTTATACTTTTTTTTAAGGAAGACAACTCCGTGAAGTGGGCTCTAACTTTACACGACTGTTTTAATAGATTTTTTTATGAAATTACTTGTGAAAAAACTTGCAGCAATCAAAAACTACAAATTAAATGTAAAAACCAATTTAAAAGCACTCTTGGCTGGTACCCTAAAAACATCTATGATGAAATAATAAAACAAAATCAAATACTAAAAAAATTCACAAAAAAAGCAAAAACTGAAAACGATATCAAAATGAAACAAACAATTAATGATGTGCTACTGGCGACAGAGAATTGTATATCTATTGCTAAAACAACCAGGAAAAAGATGTACGCCCATGTAGATAAAGTTATAAAAGAAATAAAAATTGTGGAAGGAAAATAACATGGATACAAAAGAATTTGAGAGAATCTTATTAGAGGGTGCCGAACAACCAAAAATAGAATATAAGGGTCCCGTAGCATGGAGCAATAAACTATTTATCAAAGATATTCTGGCTATGGCAAACATAAAAGATGGAGGATATATTATAGTAGGAATATCAGAAAACAAACATAAAATATTAACTCGCGAAGGATTAACTCCAGAACAAATATCTACCTATAAAATCGATGATATGCGCGAGCAAATTAAAAAATTCGTTGAACCTTCTGTAAATTTCACCGTTTCCTTCCTAAAAGATTCTAAGGAGAAAAAATATGTTCTTATACATGTTCAGGAATTTGAATTACTACCTGTTGTATGTTCCGCCTCTTTGGAAGATGTAAAACCAGGTCATATATATTTTCGGACATCACGAGGATGCCCAAAAAGCGAAGATATTACTCATTCTATTGACATGCGTGATATTATCGAAAGGTCTGCGATTAAAATGATAAGACACTGGGAAAATTTAGGACTGGCAACACATAATAAAAATGATGTCAATTTAAATTCCAAGCTTGACCTGGAATTAGGAGATTTCAAATGACCAACCTATTAAATGAAATCAAATCAAAAGGATATTGGCGTATTAATTTCAGGCCACTAATTGACGAAAAGATAATAAGTGATTTATCTCAAACCAAAGAACTTATAAAAAAGCATCATGTTGAATTGAGAGGCTGGGATTACCCTTATTATCCTTTGAGAAGCGATTCTCAGGGTAATTTAAAAATTTATAATAATTTTTGTGAAGGATATTCTGATTGGGAAGATATGAAAGAAGTATGGCGTTTTTATGAAAGTGGGCAATTTATTCATTATTTAGCACTCCGTGAGGATTGGGAAAGAAGTGACTTTACCAAAACACAAGAAAAACCCTGTTTAGAAGTCTCCTCAACAATATATCAATTAGTAGAAATTTTTGAATTTGCATCACGATTAGCCGCTAAAACCGATATTTATAAAAATGGCATCAATATAAATATTCAAATTTTTAAAACAAAAAACCGTAAACTACACCTCTTCAACGGTTCATTGCCTGGAGAATTTACCGGTTCTAACGAGGAAAACATCTCTTGTTTTAACACTACTTTGACTACTGCAGAGCTAATCTCAAATCCAGATAAATGTGCGGCTCAAGCTGCAAAAAAAACCTTTTCTCTATTTGGATTTGAAAGATCTGACGGCTATATTAAAAGTCATCAAAAAAAAATAAGAAAAGGATTGTAATAATTTATAAAACCTCCTTATTTCGGGCGGGTAATTCAAATTGTTTAATAATTAGGGTGAGGACACTCTTAATAAGTAAAAGATTTAAATTCAGTAACAAATAAGCGGGGTGACGCCAATTCTAGCCTTTATGTCCTGCAACGGAAGGTGAACTTCGCGACACTATCCTGCAACCTAGCAGGGGATGGGTGGAGTGAAGGAAGCAGAAAGGCGAATCGGCGGCAGGACCCCGCCTTTTAAGAAAACCCTGGCTTTTTAGCCTTTCCCAATTAAAGTATAATTTAATCTATGGATAAGACAATTATTGAAAAAGCTAAAAATATTGAACTCCTTTTGATGGATGTGGACGGAGTACTCACTGATGGTAAAATGTACTTCATCCCTCAACAAAACGGAAAAACACAAGAATTTAAATCTTTTAATGCCGTCGATGGTATTGGTATTAGAATGCTCGCCCTTTTCAACATCTCAAGCGGCATAATCACAGGCAGAGAATCTGAAGATGCTCAAGAAAGAGCGGAACTATTGGCAATGAAATATGCCTATCAAGGTTTTCTTTCAAAAACAAAACCTCTTGAGGAAATATTGAAAGATGCCGGAGTAAAACCTGAAAATACCGCCTATATAGGCGATGATTTAACAGATATCCCCGTCCTTAAAAAAGTTGGCCTTGCCTGCGCCCCTAATAATGCCATAAAAGAAGCTAGAGATATATCTCATTTTGTAACTGAAAAAGTTGGCGGCGAGGGAGCAGTAAGAGAAGTATGCGACCTTATACTTAAAAGCAAAGGACATTGGGACAAAGTTATGGAATATGTAGATTCCGCCCATTGGCCCAACATAGAAAAAAGAAAAATCAAAATAGTTAAATACTCTGAGTATTCAAGAATAAACTCCTAAAAAACGGACTCTTAATTATGATAGCCTACATTACAGCTTTTACAGCAGGCTTGGCTTCTTTTTTTACGCCATGCATACTTCCGCTATTACCCGGTTATCTATCCTTAATATCAGGCTTTTCCGCAAAGCAACTTTCCGAAGGTGATCATAAAGAAGCAACAAGAAAAGCCGTAATCAATTCCCTGTTTTTTACAGCGGGCTTTTCCATAGCTTTCTCATTACTCGGCGCCGCGGCCTCAAGTGTTGGCAATCTTTTATTTGAATATAAAGATATATTCCTTAAAATTTTAGGTTTTATATTATTTTTTATGGGAATACATATGACGGGGCTCTTAAATTTCAAGACCTTAAATTATGAAAAACGCTTTTCGATGAAGAAAATAAAGCCCGGACGTCTTGGTTCATTTCTGATGGGTTTCGCTTTCGCGCTCGGCTGGTCGCCTTGTATAGGTCCGATACTTGCCGGCATATTGGCTTTGGCCGCCGGTAGCGATAAAATTTATCAAGGCGTAACTCTTCTTTTTGTTTATTCAATGGGACTTGCCATACCCTTTATACTTTCAGCTCTTCTGACCGCTAAATTTTTCCAATGGATTGCCAAATATAAAAAAACTTTATTCTATACCGAAAGAGTAGCCGGCATTATAATTGCCATACTCGGCGTACTTCTATTTTTCAACAAACTAAACTTATAATTTTAATGGGATTTTTTAACTGGCTTTTTAGGGGGAAGAATTATTTTTTCTATTTCTACTTCGTCATCAACATTGGAATAAACTGTTTTTTTCACTAATACTCTATGCATATAACCGTCTTTTTCATTATAAACCATTTTATATTCAGTAATTTCAAATAAAGAGCCATCCTCATTCATTGAAGTTATGGAGCATATATTACGGCTTTTAATAGTGCCGGACCAAATCAAACTTCCCTCATTATCCAATAAATTAATTTTTTTTGTATTGCTCTTGCCTAACATCACAACAATCAATTGTCCATCACCTGAAATCTTAACTCCCATAACCAATTTCTTAAAGGTTTTACCCCATATTTTTTTACCAGTCTGCGTATTATATAAATCAAGCCCACTCTTTTTATCTTTCCACCAGCTATAAACATAATATTTTTCACTTTCTGAAATATCCTGTCCGCCGCTGCCGGTAGCAAATAATCCATATTTACCAATAAGCTTACCCTGCAGATTATAAAAGCGCAATTGTGTTATAACAACGGTTTGCCCGACGCCGCCATAAAATCCAATAATTCTTTCGCCATTATTTAAAGGAATCAGTGCTATGGGAGACAGGTCTGTTTCAAATTTTGAGATTATTTCTCCGCTTTCATCCTTTACTTTATAATGAGCTTTTCCCGCTTCCATTGAGAAATCGGAATCTACCTCCACAATGTATTTACCATTTTTAGATGCATATTCCACCGCATAAACGCTACCGGCAATTATCCCGCAAAAAACAATAACCACAAAACCCGCAATTAAATTCTTCAATGATTTTTTAGCGCCCATATTTTTAATTGTATAATAAAAATAACTAAAAGTATATTAAAACCACTTAAATGTAGTAATTTTTTTAAAATGTCATATATGCGTTAAATAGAAATGTCATAGTCA
>CAZHQC010000108.1:0-7857 GCA_964534135.1 uncultured Elusimicrobiaceae bacterium
ACGGCGCTAAGAAAAAAGATGTTCCGCTCAAAATTGCCGACAAAGTATTTGAACAAATGCTTCAATTTGCGGCCTATGGTTTCAATAAGTCACATTCGGTGGCTTATGCTTTGGTTGCTTATCAAACCGCTTATCTTAAAGCTAATTATCCTTTGGAATTTATGTCTTCTCTCTTAACAAGTGAAATAGGTAAAAACGCCGTGGATTCCGATGATAAAGAAAATAAGCTCGTTACTTATGTGGAAGAATCTGAGAATATGAATATAAAAGTTTTGGGGCCGGATGTAAATTATTCTGTTAGTCATTTTTCCATTGAACATTATAAAGAAGCCCCTTCCTCTATTCGTTTTGCTCTTAATGCCGTAAAAAATATTGGAGAAGGTGTAGTTGAAATACTTGTTGCGGAAAGAAAAGAAAATGGGAAATTCACTTCTCTTGATAATTTTATTAGCCGGGTTAATGATAGAAAATTCAATAAAAGAGTCGGGGAGTCTTTGACTAAATCAGGAGCTTTGGATTCTTTTTCAGATGGAGAGTCAAAAGAGCTTTTTCGCGCTAAAATTTTAAATAATCTAGATGAGCTTTTTAGCGGTAAAGGAAAAGGAAAAAAAGAAGATACGAATCAAAATATGCTTTTTGGTTTTGAGGAAATGGAAAAAAAGACGCTTTTGAATGATGAGGTTGTGCCTTTAAGCGAACATGCTCTTTTAAAAAATGAAAAGGAAGTATTGGGTTTTTATTTATCGGGGCATCCTCTTACGAGTCTTAAAAGAAAGATGAATATGTTGGTTTCTTCCAAGATAGACCCCATTGTTAAAGGGAATGTGTCCATAGCCACTAAGGTTAATGTTGCGGGAATAATATTGAGCGTTAGAAAGATAATGACAAAAAAAGGCCTGCCTATGGCTAAATTTGAATTGGAAGATTTGTCCGGTTCCGTAAATGTATGTGTATTTCCGAGGCAGTATAAAAAGCTTAGTGAGATGGTTCTTGCCAATAAAATTATTGCCATGGAAGGAAGCGTTAACGCTTCGGACTTTAGGGGCATAAACAGTTTTGAATTAATTGCCGATGAAATAATGGAATTTAAAGATATTTTTCAAGAGTGGGGAAAGAATTTTATTGTTTCATTTTCAGACGGAGTCTTACTGGATGAAAAAAGGCTTTTGGATATTAAGCATATCCTGGGCAAACATAAGGGAGATTATCCCGTTTTTTTTAAGGTGAACACGGGAGCGAATGCGCATTATATTATTGAGACTAAGGAAAAAGTTGTATTGGATGAGAAATTATTTAAAGAAATCGAGAACCTACTTGGAGAAAAAACATGGCAAGTGGAAAGAAAATTTTAATAGTCGATGATAATCCTGATATAGTGGATCTTTTGGAAACATATTTTACAGGTAGAGAATATGAGGTTATGGTTGTTACAAATGGCAAAGATGCTCTTAAGAAAGCGGAAAATGAAAAATTTGATATCATTCTTTTAGATGTTATAATGCCATATATAGACGGTTATCATGTTGCTTATGAAATTTCTTCAAAACAAGAAAGCTCTTTGCCGAAGATTATTATTATGACAAGCCGGGATGTTTCCACTGAGAAAGGGATTGCGCTTTTAAGCGGTGCATCAGAAGTTGTGCAAAAGCCATTTAGTCTTGAAGATCTCCAATCTAAAATAGATTCAGCGCTTGGCACGGGCAATAAGCCGTAATAAGTAATCGTAATTTTACAGTTAGGAAAAAATTCTTTCTTATCAAGCAGTATTTAAATATTATAAAATAAAACGAAACAGGAGAAATATAAATGAAGATAGGTTTTAAAAAAGCAATGAAACTCGCGCAAATAGCATTAATGCTAACAGTGATGTGTTCCGGCGTTTTATATGCCGAAAAAAATGAGAATACCGATATAGTTGTTCCCGATACCGTTCTTATTGATATACCCACAGCGGGGATTTTGGACTATTATGGTTTCTTGATTAAAAATAGATTTTCCAATGACGGCACCATTGTCGGTCATCTTAATTTCGGAGTTATGGAAAGACTTAATCTTGGAGCTTCAATGAGAATTGAAAAATTTATAGGTTCGGATGCGGGGATGAAAATAGTGCGTCCTGAAATTCAGGTTAAATTTAGGTCTTTTGACGGCGGTTATTATACGCCCGCTTTGGCGGTGGGTTATGATGGTCAAGGAAATTTTTATGATAAAAATTTAAAAAAGTATATGGAAAAGGGAAGAGGACTTTTTGTTGTCGGTTCCAAGGAATTCGGTATGCCGAATATGGTTTTTCATGGCGGTTTAAATATATCGGATTTTGATGATAATTATGTTTTTGGCTTTCTCGGCATGAATTATACTTTGGAAGACCAGGTTTCTTTTATCTTTGAATATGATAATTTTTTTCATGAGGGTGATCCTTCAAGATTTAATATTGGAACTAGGTTTTATATAACTCCATATTTCCAGCTTGATGTGGCTCTTAGAGAAATTGGGGAAAGCGATGTTTTTATCAATGGCGCGAAACGAAAGTCTGAAAGAATAGTTCAAATGAGTTATACGACCAGCTTCTAAGGGACGCAAAAGCGCGGAACTAAAGCGCAAAAAATATACAGTTAAGGAGAAATAATATGGCTAAAAGAATAGGAATTTTAACAGGTGGGGGAGATTGTCCCGGACTTAATCCCGCGATTAAGGGAGTTGTATATGCCGCTGAGAAGCTTGGTTATGAATGTGTTGGCTTAGCTGAGGGCTGGAGAGGCTTGCTTGAAGGTAAAACCATAAAACTTGATAAAAAGATAACGGAATATTTTACCGAGCAAGGCGGAACTTATATAGGCACTTCCAGAACCAATCCTTATAAGATTGATGGCGCCGTAAAAAAATGTCTTAAAAATTTTAAAAAATTAAAGCTTTCTGCCTTGGTTGCTATTGGTGGGGAAGATACATTGGGTGTCGCAACCAAGCTTTATAAAGAATATAAATTGCCCGTCGTGGGCGTTCCCAAAACAATGGATAATGATTTAAGCATTACCGATTATACATTTGGTTTTGATACTGCCGTCACGGTGGCCGCAGATGCGGCTTTCAGGCTTAAAGATACCGGCAAGAGTCATAGACGCATAATGGTATTGGAAGTTATGGGCAGACATGCCGGCTGGGTGGCTTTATTTACAGCTATAACCTCTGGCGCTGATTTTGTTTGTATTCCTGAAAAGAAAATTGATATTTCCAAGATGATGACAAAGCTTAAAGCATCCTATAAAAGGAAAAAATTCGCTCTTGTGGTTACAAGCGAGGCGGCTGAACTTGGAGACTTGGGAAAAAGCAATAAGAAAAAGGACTTGGACCAGTTTGGCCATGTCATACTTAAAGATAGAGGCATGGGTTCTCAAATAGCTTCTCTGATAGAGAAGGAAACCGGCATAGAGACCAGATTTGCCGTTATAGGACATATTCAAAGAGGTGGAAGTCCGACTGTTTTTGACAGGATTCTCTCGGTGCGGGTTGGCATGCAAGCGGCCAAGCTTATTCATAAGAAAAGTTTTGGCAAGATGGCGGCTTTAGTGGGAAATAAAATTACGGGAGTTCCTCTTCATAAGGCTACGGGTAAATTGAAAACCGTAGATAAGCATTGGAGCGATTTAATGGAAATATTGTTCTAGAGAACAAGAGGTCAGAGTTTAAGGAAGCTTTTTATGAATCTGATTTCTCCTGTGTAATTTTGTTCACGGGACTAACATCCTTGGAATCTTTCAGTCTAAAGACTGCGCATATTCCTAAGGGTGATTACGAATTATTAAAAGGGGTTATTTATGGCGGAAAAGAAAGATAATAAATCAGGGCAGCAATTTCAGAGGAAAACCATCCTTATTAAAAAACACTTGCAGTACAAGTATATGATGCTTATTTTTATTAGTGTTTTTGTAGCCTTTTTAATAGTAGGCTTGGATATAATCTGGACGGTATCTAATTTTGTAGGACAGCATCCAATGTTGCAGCCTTTATTGGATGATATTTTTTCAATGGCGCCTCTTTTTATGATGAAAGTCCTTATGTATTTGGTCATAGTCATTATAGTTTCGTCAGTTATCTCTCATAGAATGGCGGGACCTATATTTAAATTTGAAAAAAGCTCTAAAATTGTTGCTAATGGTGATTTAACCCATAGAGTATGGCTTAGGAAAGGAGACCATCTTGTTGATTTAAAAGATAGCTTCAATCTTATGGTAGAGTCTTTGCATAATATTATTAAGAGCGATAAAATAATAATTGACGGCTTGCGCCGGGAAATTAAAGAGGAATCCTCTAAAGTCAATGATTCAAATATTAAGAATAAGCTTGAGCAAATAGAGGGTAATCTTGGAAAGATTTTTTCTTCTTTGAAGATATAATTAACTAAGAAGAAGTATGGAGCGGGGATAAATGAGAATAATTATTTCATTATGCGCGATTTTTATTTTATGTGGCAAGGGTTTTGTTTTTGCGGGAACTCCTTTAATTGAAGTAATCTCTCTTACTAAAGCCATAGAACTTTCAGAAAAAAACAATCCAACACTTCTTTCAGCCGAACAGGATATAATAATAGCCAAACAAAGAGTTAAAGAAGCGCGGTTTATGGCTTTGCCTCAATTTTCTTTTGCCGGAACTCTAACAAGGCTGAATCTTGAATATCCTATGGTTCTTCCTCAGGAATTTGGCGGTAGATATTTAGATAATAGTATCTCTGAAAATTTTTATGCTTTAAGGGCCTATGCCTTTCAACCCATATATACCGGCGGTAGAAATAAAAGCACTTTTAGAATAGCAAAAACGGCTCATAAAGAAGCAAAAGTAAAATATGAAACAGTTAAGCGGGATGTTGTTTTTGATACTAAAAAAGCGTTTTATACATTGCTTTTTAAGAAAAAAATTCTTGAGATAAGTGATTTTTGGGGCAAGCGGGCCAAAGATTTATTACCTAAAATAAAAAAAGATAAATGGGAAGCCATTGAAATTAAAACTTTTGAAAGCGGTTTAAATAGTGAAAGAGCGGCTTTTGAAAAAGATTTGAGGCTTGCTAGAAAAACTTTTCAAAAAATCATGGGCCGGCAAACCATTCCCGCGCTGGATATTTCAGGAGAGCTTGAAATTTATCCTGTGAAAATAGACAAAAATAAGAGTCTTATCACGGCAATGGAAATGAGATCTGAACTTAAAAGCGAAATATACAAAGCTCAGATAGATGAAATTGCGGTTAGTATGGCAATGATAAAGAGTTATCCTAATATTTATTTGGGCGCCAGTTATGATATTGTTGGTTATAATACTTCCGCTCAAAATGATGTGAGGTCAAATAATTGGATAGCTTCCTTGGCAATTAAATTGCCCATACCATGGGATACTTGGACACAGGTTAATCAGAGAAGGGCTCAGCAAAGAAAAGGGGACCTTAAAAGAAGCGATTTGCGCGATGAAATAAGATTTGAAGTAATTAATGCAAATGAAAATCTTGATTTTTGGCAGAATGAATCAGAAAAGAGAAAAGATATCCTCTTAAAAATAAAGAAAGAATATCAAAATTCCGTAAGAAAAAATAATTTACCTATGTCAGCCCTTAGAACGCTTAAAGAGGTTTATAATTTTGATAAAAGTTATATTGAGTCTGTTTATGAGCAAACGATGGCTAAGATTAAGCTTGAGTGGGCGCAAGGCAGAGATTTTATTCAATGAAACGAGTGCTCTATAACCTAAATACTTCATCATTTGAAAGCTCAGATTTAAGTTTATTTCAAGGAGCGAGGAATGAGAATGCTTTTTTGCCTGTGAATGACGAGCAACGAAGAAATCAACAAAAGAGGAGCTTCCCCAAGGGGCTGAATGCTTTTTGGCTACAACTTCGTCACTCATCGTTTACAGACCACTTTGAGTATGCGCTCTCTTCGTTCCTCGTTTCGCTCAAAAATCAATTCAGTCAAATGGTAAATTATTTAGGTTACAGAGCACTAATCTCCGATTTTTTTAAATTCCATTCCTTTCGTGTTTCCGTATATCTTTCCTGCGCAATATTTTTTTCTTGCGTCGGAGTGTCATCTTCCGTGGAAATTTCAGATGATGAGATATTAACCGATATTTTGTGGGCCAAGATTATAAATTTAAGCCCGCCGGACAGACCCGCTGTCGGTTTAGCGCTTTCAGGCGGCGGCGCCAGGGGTTTTGCTCATGTTGGAGTTTTGGATATTCTTAACAATTCGGGTTTTCCCATTGATTATATAGCCGGTACTTCCATGGGCGCTGTTATAGGAGCTTTGTATTCTTCCGGCATGGATATGGATGGTATTTGGAATTTTGGCAAGGAGACCGCCTCAATAAAAATTTCAAAAGATTTTAGCGGTTTGAAGGCTATAAATCTCATATTTAGAGATAAGCTTATAACTCCGAAATATATAACCGAGTTTATTGAAAAGAGCTTAGGCGCTTATACATTTGAAAATTTAAAATATCCTTTTGCTTGCGTGGCTATGGATTTTAAGACTGGGGAAAAAATCATATTTAATAGCGGACCTGTGGGTATCGCGGTCCGGTCAAGCGGTAATCTTCCTGGAATTTTCACGCCCATAAAATACCGCCATCGTTATTTGGTTGATGGAGGCGTGGTGGATTTTCTTCCTGTTGATGTCGCCAAATTATTGGGCGCTCAGTGGGTTTTGGCAAGCGTAACTGAAAGTAATCCTGAAGTCTTGCCAAAAAATGTTTTGAACTCTTTAATGCAAGTTATAGATATAAGAGGAAATTTGCTTTCAGCGCAAGCTCAAGATGAAGCTGATTTTGTTTTAAAACCTTCTGTCGGTGATATTAAGACCGCGGATTTTAATAAGTGTATTGAAGCCGGGGAAATGGGCATAATTGAAACTAATCGTAAATTAAAAAAACTTAAAAGAACTTATCTCACCGATGTCATTCATTTAATTATGAGGAAATTTTAATTATGCACTCTAAAATAATTTTTCCATTATTTCTGCTAATGTTTTTTAATAGCTTTAATGCCGGCGCTTTTTGGTTGTTTTCAGGTGAATCCAAAAAGAAATATAAAATAGCTATTAAAGAGATTAAAACCGATTATGAAAAGTCCGATTGCACTCAAGTTATAAAAAAAGTTAATACGTTTCTTGAAAGTAAACCGCCTTCTTCGTTTAAAGAAGAGGCTTATCTTTATATCGGAAGTTGTTATGAGAGAAGAAATGAGATAGATAGGGCTTTGGATATTTACGGCTTGGCGCATACTCTTTATCCAAAGAATGATTTTTTTCGAGAAGCCTTGGCAAATATCTATTTGGGCGCTGGGTTTTTTGAGAAATCTTTATTATTGTTTAAAGACTTAATTGAAAATAAAAATGCATCCTATAAGGCTTATGCGGGGCTTGCAAAAAGTTATGCTTCATTGGGTTTTTATAAAAAAGCTAAAAAAAATTATTTCTATGCCTTAAATATGAATGACTATAAAGATTTAAATTTAATTAAAGAATACTTAAGAGCGTTAATACGGATTCGCAAGTATGAAGAAGTTTTAGCTATATTTAATAATACGTCCAATGAATTTAAAAGAGACGCTGGAATTTATTTAATTTTGGCAAGAGTTTGGATGCACAAAGGGGACTATGGAAGATCTTTAAACTATATAAATGAAGCTCAACAATTATCTCCCGCTAGGCGGGATATTGCTTTATATGGAATATTTTTAAATATTATGATTAGTGATTATGATAAAGCTTTGTCTAAGATTAATCATCTAACAGAAAAGAATAATGAAGATGCTCTGGCACTTTTGGCCAAGGCTATTGTAAAATTAAAAACCGGAAATAAAAAAGAGAGTTATGA
>CAZHQC010000109.1:0-7797 GCA_964534135.1 uncultured Elusimicrobiaceae bacterium
AAAGCGTGTGACTGCCCCTAAAAGGAATATTAAAACCAAATCTTGCCACAAGGTAAACAAAAAGAACGCCTATCATTACAATAATAGCGTATGGCACTATCTTACCCAAAATTATTTCAATAGGCTTAATCGGAGTGGAAAGCAAAAGTTCCATGGAACCGTTTTCCCATTCCTTTGAAATGGTAAGCGCCGTTAATAATATTGAAAGCAACCCTATAACTAGCACGGTAATTCCGGGCACCATAAACCAGCGACTATTTAATTCCTGATTATATAAAAAGCGAGTATGAATTTTAATTGGAACCTTAACAGTTTTCCCCGTAATCTTTTGAATCGCCGCTTTTTCTATCCCCGGAAGATACGTCAAAATCGTTCCCGCTTTGGAATTATCCGTTCCATCCAAAATAATTTGTATTTCTGAAGTCTTACCGGCATTAATTTTTTTTGAAAAATCGGGCTTTATATAAATGGATCCCGCCACTCTTTCCGCAGTCACATCTTTTAGTAAATTGCCATAGTCCGTAGGATTAACCACATTAAAATAACCGGATGCATTAAAAACTTCCAAAAGCTGCCTTGAAGCTCTTGATTGACTTAAATCCGATACATTGAGTTTTACGTCTTCAATTTCAAAATTTATAGCAAAGCCAAAAAAAGTAACCAAAATAATGGGAAGGCCCAGTGCTATAATAAGAGTAAAAGGATCCCTTAAAATATGCATAATTTCTTTATTAGCTATTGAAAGCGCTCTTGATAAGTTAAAATTCATTATCTATTTTTCCCCTCAACAAGTCTTATAAAAACATCTTCAAGCGAAGGCTCAACGTATTTGTATTTGGCGTTTTTTGGCAAGTCATTTATTATTTTTTCCATAACTTCCTTTCTCTTAGTTGATAAATGCCATCTAAGACCATAGGGCTGGACTTCCAAAATACCTTCCGTTTTAATCGCGGAATTTAAAAATTCCGAGATATCCTCCCCAGCACCATCTACTTCAATCATAGGCCCGGGAAAGGCTTTTTTTCCAAGCTCTTTAGGACTCCCCAAAGCGATAAGCTCCCCCGCTCTCATAAGAGCTATCCGACCGCATTGCTCAGCTTCATCCATATAATGTGTTGTAACTATCACCGTTTTTCCCGCTTTGGTTATTTTTTTTATCAAACTCCAAAAACGCGCGCGCGCCTGGGGAGACACACCGGAGGTAGGCTCATCTAAAAAAATAATTTCAGGATCATGAAGCATGCTTACGGCAAGAGAAAGCTCTTGCTTAAAGCCTCCGGGCAGATTTTTTACCATAGTTGACAGCGGTTTATCAAAACCTATGAAGTCTAATAATTCCTTACTTTTCTTTTTAAATGCTGATTTTTTTATTTTTCTTAAACCCGCTGCAAAAGCCATATTTTCGCCCACGGTTAAGTCGTCGTATAAAGTAAACTTCTGAGACATATAACCAACTTTAGTCTTAATGTTCTTTCCTCCATCCTCAAAACCAAAACCCGCAACTGCAACATTGCCCGATGTCGGAATAAGCAAACCGCAAAGCATTCTTATCGTGGTCGTTTTACCGGCGCCATTGGCGCCCAGAAAACCAAAAATTTCACCGCGTTTAACGCAAAAAGAAATTTTATTTACTGCTGTAAAATTCCCAAATTTAATTAAAAGGTCTTTAACCTCAATAGCCAAACTCATACCTTCTCCATATTGCCCGTTAAAAAAATTTCTTCAAAACTTTTAACTTTTTTTCTGTCAAGAATCTCCCTCGGTTCTCCTGATATTATGAGTTTTCCTTTATCCATTAAATAAACCGAAGAACACCTTTCAGCTTCATCCATATAAGCGGTTGCAATAATAATCAAAATATTTTGAGCCGCCAATTTATAGAGAAGCGCCCAAAACTCTCTTCTGCTTATGGGATCAACTCCATTTGTAGGTTCATCTAGCAAAAGTATTGAAGGAGACGATAACAAAGAGCACATAAGACCCAATTTTTTATACATACCGCCTGATAAATGCCCGGCCTTTCTTTCCTGAAATTTTTCAAGGCGCGTTATTTTAAGCAATTCCTTTTTTTTAAGAGAATAGTCTCCGTCACTTAGTCCATAAAGTTTTCTAAAAAAATCCAAGTGTTCCAGCACGGACAAATCAGGATATAAACTTTGAGCGCCGGGCATATAAGCCATACGAGGCCGCACCTTATCAAAAGAAACTATTTTTGAATTTTCCATATAGCTGATGCATCCGCTATCCGGTTTTAACAAACCCATAAGCGTTCTTATTAAAGTTGTTTTTCCCGCCCCGCCTGAACCTATAATCCCATTAAGAAGACCTTCCTTAAAAACCATAGAAATTCCATCCAGGGCCGTATTCAGGCCCATTTTTTTGGAGATATTATCTGTTTTAATAGAAAAAGCTTTCATAATTTTAATCTGATTACTAAAAGGCAACTCCTTACTCAGGCAATTTCACCTCTATACTCATACCGGGTTTTAAAATATTTTCATTATTTTTAAAAGTTATTTTAATGCCGTAAACAAGCCTTGTTCTCTCCTGCCTTGTCTGCGCATTTTTAGGAGTAAATTCCGCCTCATCATTTATTTTGGAAATTCTGCCTTCCAATATTTTTCCCGGCAATTCAGGAATAATAGCGTTAATATTCATATTTAGTTTAATCTTGGCGAGCATTGGCTGAGAAACATAGACATAGGCCCAAACTTCCCTTAAATCCGCCAAAGTAAGAAGCTTGGCTCCGGGATAAACCATTTCGCTCGGTTCAAAATAAGTATCAAGCACCGTGGCATCTATGGGAGCTTTAATATCGCACCATTTAAGTTTTAAAAAAGCTTTATCTCTTCTAAATTTAAATTTTTTAAAACTTTCCTGATTTATGGAAGCGCTGTTTTTTAATTTTACAGCCCTTTTATATTCATCTTCCGCATTTTCAGCCTCAATTTTAATATCCTCGCAAGACAATCTAACCAGCATCTCGCCTTTCTTAATCTTTGCTCCTTCCTCGGCGGGAAAGGCGGCAATGGTTGAAGACAGTCTTGAAGGCATATCTATTTCGGTCGCTTCCACAGTGCCGGCATAGTAAAAATCTTTTTTTAAATTGACTTTAACCATTATGGCAACGATTAAAACCAAAATCAAAACCGCAAATATTTTCTTTTTTGTTTTCATGCTTTTTTCTCCTTGTTCCCTCTTCATTTCTCTCCATCGCTTGAAAGACTGTTCATTAAAGCCCATTGGCTTAAAATTCTTATTTCAGTTTCAAGAGATTCAATTTTCCAATTAAGCGCTTTCAAATTCGCATCTTCAACCTTAAGAAAAGTGGCGCGGCCGGCCTTATAGGAATTATAAGTCAATAAAGCCAATTCTTCCGCGTTTTCTAAAGCCTCTTTATTTATCTCCGATTGAACTTTCAAACCTTCAACCCTATCTTTAGCTTTATGCCATTGCAGATTTATAATATTAAAAGTTTCGGTCTTTTTTTCCTTTATGTATTTTATATCGAAAGATTTGGCCTGTATATTTCCTTTAATACGCCGGCCGTCAAATAGCGGCATTTTAAAATTGAGCCCCAGAATATTCTGATTAAAGGTTTCAAGAGAAGGGCCATTGGGATAATCCAAAGAAGCTTTGGCAAATAATTTTAATTGGGGAAGTCTCTGCGCTTTAAGCGCGTCCCTATCGCTTTTATAGGACTTCTTTAATTCACTAAAAGCCTTTACGGAAGGATTTTTATCAGAAGGCCGTTTTAAAATACTTTTTTCCAGAAGTTTTTTAAGTTTTTTAATGGAGTCAAAATTTAAAACGATAGTAGTTTCCTCATCAGTATCGGAAAGCATTCCGACAAGTTTTTTATTAGCGGGGAATCTTAAATCAAGATTTTTTCCAAAACCCGTTAAATAGGCAAACTCCCTCACCACTAAAGCTATCTCGGAACGAGCGTTTCTAAATTCTTTTTTCCGCATCAAGACTTCCTGCCTGGCGGCTATCTTATCCAATTTATCCGCGGCTCCAGCCTCATAGCGGAGCTTTATATCATTATATTGCTTCCCGGCCAAATTCAAAGATTCGTTAATAAGAACCGCTTTATCCAAAGACAGTTTAATATTCAGATAAGCCAAACGAGTCGAGAGTAAAATTTTATTTTTTAAGGCCAGCGCCTCGCTTTTTTTGGCAAGATAAAGATGACGCGCTCTTTCATGACCGGACTTTGTCAAACCAAAATCATACAAAAGCCAATTAAGGCTCGGCCCTATGGAATAATTTTCATTATCTCCCAATGAAACGGTTTTGCCGGTAGGCAAATTTACTTCAGAAACATTTGAGATTCGCTTAAAATCTCCCTCTAAAAATATTTGAGGCCTCGAAGGAGACAAACTTATATCCATCATTTTAAAAAGATATTTCTTTCGCGCCTTTAAAGCCTTCAAATCAGAGGAATAATCCAAGGCCATAGTTTCAGCTTCCGACATGGAAATTATTTGCTGAGGAAACTGTCCCGCTCCAACAGAATTTGCCAGCAGAACAAAACTTAAAAAAATCAAGGTTCTTTTCATTTTTTTCCTCCGGTTTCGGCGTTTAAAGCGTTTAAGGAGATGCTTATTCTTTCCAGAATAGCTTTATCGCCCACCATGGATTCTCTCAAACTATCAATAAACAATGCTTCTTGTTTTGAACATATTTTTTTACTCACGTAAAATAAAATACAAGAACTAATAACCGAGCTTACAACAAAAACCAATATTTTTTCCGCCGGCATTTTTTTGATATAGCCTTTTTTAAGGCATTTTTTGATAAGCTCAAAAATAATCCCCAAATGCCTTGGCGCGATATTTTTTATAATATCGGCCGTCAAACGGCTTCCGCATAAAGCATCGCCAAGCATTGAAGCAATTATACTTCCATTATCCCTCATAAAGAAAGTCAATTCTCTTAAAGCATTTTCCAATTGCTCAAATTCCGTTTCCCCCGTTAAAGCCTTATGTTCAAAGTCGACAAAAAACTCTTCATATATCTTCTCAAAAACCCTTCTCCCAAATTCATTTTTCGATTTAAAATGATAATGAAACATTCCCAAATTAACATTCGCTTTTTGGCAAAGCTCTCTTATGGAAAAGCCTAAAAAACCCTTTTCCCTAACCAAACTCTCCCCGGCTTTAAGAAGTTTTAAATCCGCCTTATTTGATGGTCTGGACATATGAAATGACTCCTAAAATAAATTATACGCTTGTATAATTATACATCTGTATAACATTTTTGTCAACTATACCGGGGGGCATGAACCATATAAAATTCATACCTACCATGCACCCCCTGCGGTATAGAATGCCACGGAATGAGGCTGTCATTTCTTCACGATTATCATTTGAACAATACGCGGATAACGCAAATTATTACCCTCCGCCGCTAGGCATATTCTCAAAAACCCACAGCTATTCGCTGTTTTGAGAATATAGTTTCCCCCCATAAATTTCACAGGCTCTTAGGAATCTGCCTGTAAAGTGAACTTGTTACACGGGGAATTTAAGGCTATGCTAGTTAACTATGTCACGTGCCGCCTGTCCTCGCGCCCTTGGCGCGCTATAAGGCTTGCCAAAGGCAAGCAGCTACAAACGCCATCGCAAAATTTATTGGCGACATGTTGCTTAATTACTTTATCGCTATGCAAGTTGACTATGTCACGTGCCGCCTGCCCTCGCGCCCTTGGCACGCTATAAGGCTTGCCAAAGGCAAGCAGCTACAAACGCCATCGCAAAATTTATTGGCGACATGTTCTTAATTACTTTGTCGCTATGCTAGTTGACTATGTCACGTGCCGCCTGTCCTCGCGCCCTTGGCGCGCTATAAGGCTTGCCAAAGGCAAGCAGCTACAAACGCCATCGCAAAATTTATTGGCGACATGTTGCTTAATTACTTTATCGCTATGCTAGTTGACTATGTCACGTGCCGCTGCCAAGGCAAAAGAAAATAAAAAAACCCCGCTGGCTTCAGCGGGGTTCTCTATTTTCGGGGGACGGCAAATTAATTACTATTTAGACCATTTTATAAACTCATCCCATTTTGAATCAGTGGTCCACTTTAATTTATCATAGGTATAGCCCTGATAATAACCACTTGGCAAATAAACAGCAAGCCCATGAGATTTAGTGGTCATTATCCCTCTGTCATTATAGGCTATAAGATATTTCTCAAGGAAACGCATAAGCATATCACCTGTACCTTTAACACTTCGATTTGAAGTCGAGCCCACAACCCGCCTTACAAAATCATACATATCCTTATTATCTTCAATAGAATATTTTTGAGCTTCATCTCTGGCAGTCCTAACCTCTGTCTTAATATTGGCCTTCATCACGGCATCCACAAACTTATTCGTAAAATGAGGTAAATATTTTGTCCACTTGGTATTTACGACGGATTGAGTATTTCCTGAAAAGAAACTCACATAAGCGCTAATGATTTTCTTTGAAAGTTCAAAAGAGCTCATAGTTGGTTTACTTTTTAAAGCGCCCAAGAATTTATCGTAGGTATATCCCCTTCCCGGCTCGGTTTCTTCAGAACCGATTATATAGTCAACCGAAGTTCCTATTTCATAAACAACACTTGCCATCTGCATCAAACAAGCGTCTGAAGCATAAATATCTATTTTTCCCATTTGTGATAAAGCCTTGGCTAATTGAGGCGTATCTATATTATTGCCTGTTTCATCATCATAAGAAATACCTTTACTGATTTCTTTAACGGGATTTCCTTCAAGCCAACCGCTACCATAATTCCAAACTATAAGCGCATAATGTTTTGCGGGATAATTTTTTTTGGCCCAAGTAACAAATTTCACTAATTCTTTCCAATCTCCCATATTTGTTTTACCCAAATCCTTAACAATGGGAGAACTTATTTTGGAAGTATTATTGTCTTTCTTTATATAAAGCCTTCTGGTTCCGGTCCAATTACCATCAGAAGAAGAATGTCCCTTCATTCTTCCTATCTCAGCAATTATGTTAATTCTACTTGTTGAACCGACCTCTTCCATCTCATTAATATCGCCAAGGCCAAAGCCTTCAAGATTATTCTTGGCATTAACAAATGTCATTATGGTCCAATCTTTAACCGTCGCCTTAATAACCGATTTATCCGCAATTTCCGCAACAATTGGTTCAGCTTTTGGAGCGGGTATATTGATTTTGGGAAAATCAATATTATTTATGTCGTTAGCATTTATTTCATTAAAATCGAATTGAGCGAAAGAAGCTAACGGGAATAAAAAAGAAACAATTAAAGCGAAAAGCGCTTTCTTTATATTTTTTTCTATCTTCTTCATATATCTAACCCTCATTGCAAAAAATTTGGCTTCAAAGATAGTATAGCTACAATCCTTGTTCTAACAAGGCCCAAAGGACCTATGCGTCAATAGGCCCTTATTCTAATTTTCCAAAAAAAATACCCGCCATAATTAAATGACGGGTATCTCAAAGCTATGCTGAGTGCCGCGAGTCGGGCTATGCCCATCAAGACGGCCAAAACTTTAGTTTGATTTGCTAATCATTTACCATTTGTCACGGCCACCGCCGCTGTTTCTGTCACGACCACCGCCGCTGTTTCTATCACGACCACCGCCGCTGCGATTTCCACCGCCGCCGAATGAACCCCTTTCTCTTTTTTCCATGGGTCTGGCTTCATTGACAACTATTTTTCTACCGTCAATTTCTTTCTCGCTCATCGCTTCAATGGCAACTTTAGCTTCTTCATCGGATGACATTTCGACAAAACCAAAACCTTTTGATCTGCCTG
>CAZHQC010000110.1:0-7738 GCA_964534135.1 uncultured Elusimicrobiaceae bacterium
ATTTTACAACAGACTTTTAACTTTTTTGTTGCACTAGCGTTTAGAACTCATGTATTGCGTTGAGAGTGAAAAACAACTAAAAAACAAACACTCACATAATAGGGGAAATAACTCTCCTGAATCGAAAATTTGTTTTCAAACAAATTTCTTATTCGGGAGTGACTACAAAAATAACCTTGAGGAAATGTATTGATTACAGAAATTGTGAGAATCAAATTGGGAAGAAGTCAAAATTAACTTATTCTTAAATTAAAATTTCGAAATATATGATTTATTTTGACTCTTGAACAAGAGCAATTTGTTCCTGTGCTTTCTTTCTAAAATCAAGTGGAGCTGTTATTTTATGAAATGGGTTTTGTGTGCCTCCTGTTCCACTTATTATAATGGAACCATAACCCATAATTCTACCAAGTATGCTTTGATTTACTTGAATGCCCTCGACCTTATTGAGCAAAACTTCAAGAGAGTTTCTACGGATAAACCCGACTTTTACCATAACCCGTTTGTTTGTTATTCCGAATTCTGAAGTTAAAAAATAAATAATCGAATTAACACCTGTAACTATTGCAATTAGAATAACTATCCCTCCAGCATAGACAGTATCCTTAAAAAACAAAAGTGATATTGCTACAAGCAACCAGATTGCGGGCCATAGAAAAACAACCCAATGCACCTTTGCTTGATAAATAATTTCCTCTCCCCTCATAAGATTATTTTCGATATAACTCATTTCTTATCTCCTTTGTGATTAGTTTTTGCACCCCATTATTACCTTGGATTATATCAAATATCGTCTTTGAACCATCCAGCATTCACTTAATGATAAAACTATAAAAATACATGGATTTTATGAAGTTTTCCTTTACAAGGCGGGCGATTCGGCTTTATCTTAAATGGGCGGGACCTTAAAACAAAAATAAGATAAAAAAAGACTGTGAGCTTACTAGGGAGCGATTTCTGAGGTTTAGTCTTGTATGCAAAGTTTATGAGGGAATTTCACTGAAACGGCGAGGATGTTTGAAAGAGAAAACATTGTTTTCGACTGAGTTCCGCAGCCGCCGAATAAATTGAAGCAAACAACGGCGTTAAAAACCTCTGCATGAGCGATTCTGTAAACTTACAGGATTTAGTCATTCCCCACAGATCTAGTACACTTAACATTCCTCTTAAGTTCAACTTGCTCCCCCAAAGGAACCTTCGAGATAAGCATTATTAAATGGATAAAGTAAATAAGATATAATAAGATTCTGCGTTGGGATTATTTAAGGAGAATTATGCATAAAGAACTGGAACTTGAATTTACAAAAATAGTGGGTGAAGGAAAAGCTTTGGGAAGAACTAAAGGAAAGGTGGTTTTCTCTTATGGCATTCTCCCCGGTGAAACTGCGAGAGTGAAAGTAGTTCGCGAAAAACGAAATTTTATAGATGCCCAATTAATAGAGATAATTAATCCCTCTCCGGAAAGAATAAAAGAAAAAGAAGATCATTTCTTAAGTTGCTCTCCATGGCAAATTATGAATTACGATTTTCAGGCAAAGACCAAAAAAAATATTATTGAAGATCATTTATATCAAACAACCAAAGAAACCATCAAAGTTGAAAAATTTTATCGCGCTGAAAAACTTTTTGGTTATCGCACTAAAATAGAATACAGCTTTACCATAAATGACGAAAAAAAACTGCGTTTCGCTTTTCATAAGCGCGGTTCTTGGAAAGAAATGTATATTTTAGAAACAGGCTGCGCTCTCATGGGAAAGGAAACAAATGCAATAGCTTTAAAAATATTGGAATTTTTAAACTCTAAAAATATTGCTCTGGAGGAATTAAAAACACTGGTCTTTAGAGAGTCTAAGAATCTTAATGAAAGAATAGCGGTACTCTATGTGAAAAATAAAGATATTAATCTTGGCGAATTTCAAATAGAAGGACTTAATGGCTTCATCATCGCCTACTCCAATCCTCTTAGTCCTATGAGTGTGGCAACTGAAATAGTTTATCAAAGCGGCGCCGATTTCATAACCGAACAGCTTTTAGATAAAAAATTTTCTTACAACTATGATTGTTTTTTTCAAAATAATATAGACCTTTTTGAAAAAGCGCTTGATGAAATAAGAAAAAGCACTTTTAAATGCTCTAAAATAATAGACCTTTATTCAGGCGTAGGCTCCATAGGCTTAAACTTAGCTGATATGGCTGAGAAAGTTTATGCCATAGAATCAGTGGAAACTGCCGTTAAATACGCCCAAATAAACGCCGAACAGAATAATATTTCAAATTTTAAAATTATATGTTCAATGTCGGAAAAAGCCGACACCGATATTTTTAAAGGAACGGATATTTTAGTACTGGATCCACCAAGAGCCGGTCTTCATAAAAAGGTGATAAAAGCCATATTTGAAATACTGCCAAAAAGAATTATTTATTTGTCCTGCAATCCCATTACTCAAGGACGAGATGCTGCATTTTTTCTTGAAAAATACGATATTATAAAAACAGCGGGTTTTGATTTTTACCCGAATACGCCACATACGGAAACATTGATTGTATTTGAAAGAAAGGATTAAAATAGAGAATAATTAAAATTACAATTAAGATCTGAAAACTATATTTTACCCGGAAATTTACCGATAATTTGTCTGGAAAAAACCGAGGATTCATAAGCCAAAGGTTTATTTTTGAGTTTTTCAAACCAATTTTTCGCGACTTGCCCCAAAAATCCTTTTACCAAACTTTTAGGCATTTTAATCTTTAATACTTCCTCAGATAAAACCAAAATATTTTCTCTATCCGCCAAAGACCAAAAAATCAGCTCCCCCGCAACTTTTCTTTTATTATAAAGCCCGGCCATAATATCATTAAAATCGGTAACATTAACGCTAATAATAGCATCCACATTAAGCCACTTGCATAGCTTTCTCTTAGCCACTCTTGTTAATTGTCCGCCATCGCTAAATCCCTTCTCCCTCAAAAGCGTGTCAATTTTTTCAATATCTAAAATATTATAACCTGACTCTTTCAAGCCTTCAAAAATCATCTTTCTAAGCATAACCGGGCCATCCATGCTTACAACTTCACTTGAAAAAGGCAGAACCGCTATCTTATAATCAAACCATTTAAAAGTTTTTTTTCCAAGTTTTATTCTCCCGAAAAGGGCAAAATCAATATCTCTAAATATGCCGCCCCATCTTATGCCTTTGGCTTCCTTATCATGAGATGATTTTTTTTGCGCTAATCTGTAATATTCAAGAGCTGAAGAATATTCTTTTTTAAGCTCCTTTGAAACCCCCATATTTACAATATCCCGCCAATCGGACTTCTCTTTTATTCTTTTAAACCAAATGTTTTCTGCTTTATTCCATTTTTTCTTTTGAGATAATTTATAAGCTTTTTTAGATTCTTTATCTTTTTTCTTATAAAACACACGCCTATTTTTAAGAATGGGAACACCAAAGTATCTTGCGGAAAATTTATTTTGAACATGTTCAAACATTTTCTTCTGAGCGCCTTCAAACCAAGTTTCCTTGTTCGCATATTTTGAATTATGCTCTTCTTTGTACTTTATCGGCACCGTCCAATCGTCAAGAACAGTTAAAGCCGGAAATGATATAAGTTTCACCTTTGTCTTTAAATCAGCTTCATACACCCACATCTTGCTTGTTCCTATTTTTGTTTCTTTGGTTTTTTTATCATAATATTCAATTTCTCTTTCCACTTCATTTATTAAGACTGCCGGCTTTGACAGATTTATCTCAAGTATGCCTTGAGGTTTTATTTTTCCCGCTAAATCAAATTTCATACTCTTGGCGTCAACGAAACGAAAAGCTGCAATTCCTGCTCCCTTGGCCCGAAAATTTTGGGAAACAGCCTTAGCCAATAATATTCCATTCACATCAAAATGGGAACCTCCCATCAAAGATTTTAAAAGATTATTGGTAATTTTAATTTTTTTATTTGAAACAGTTTTAACAACAACATAAAGATAACCTAAAGCTGAACGCATATCTTGATTGGGTTGAGCGCTGGGATAAGAAACGCGCACATAACGATAATTACCACAACCGGCCATAAAAATTAACAAGAAGAGAAATATATTTTTTTTCAATTTCAATTATCCAACAAAAAAACTTCTCGAAAACCTTTAATTGTTTTACCGCTAAAACCGTCTACCCAGGCATTATAGCGAGTCTTTATGGGCTGATTCTCACCAAGACTGTCACTGGCGATCGCTCTGGCTATAAATGATTTTCTAACGGGAAAAAGAGTTATTAATTTTGCTTTATCGATTTTGGAATCATAAACCGAATATATGAGCAAAAAATCACCGCCGGCATTCAACTTGATAAAAGGAACAAAATCGGTTCTTAGTATAACCGTTCTATCATCGGATAATTCTACCGTTTCAAGCAATCGCAATCTTTTAATTTTTTTCTTCGCATACTCTTGCAGGGAATCAGGACAAGATAGAGATTGAAATAAACTCCGCGTAGATGAATCATTGCTCAAAGCGATATTGCCGGCAAAACATGTAATGTTTGAAAGCAAGGAGCCTTCGCTCGGCTTAGGTCCCAAGATACCTTTTTCAAGCCCTAATCCATTTTCAATATAGCCTCTAACCCATCTGGATCTTTTAAAGCCGTATTTTGTTTCAAGCACGCTGAAAAGATAGCCATAGGTATGTTCCATTCCCGCGTGAACCACTTGTCCTTTGGGAGCCGGCAGACCCAGTTTAAAAGCCATAAAGGCTAAAATTTCCGAATGCACTATCTTCGCTTTCATTATGGCGTCAAAATTAAGGCTTTCTCCCCATAGCTCTAAAGCTTCAGAATTAAAATTATCACTGCCGAGCTGTTTCACTATGCCGGGAGTATATTTTGAGAAAATCGAATCCAAAGGTTCCGTATTTCCCGCTTTTTCTATAAGCAATCTTGCCGCGCCCGCCCATGGACAATCCAAATCGGTTTCAATAGCCAAAGCTCCTTGCGCAGGTTTCTTGGGACATTCAAAAGCAAAAAGCCCCGCTTGAAAAAACATTACAATTAAAAATGATACGATTATTTTTTTCATATTAGTTTCCTTAAATTATTAATTTAGATTGAAGTAACAAAAACTATAAGCATAAACCGTTAAAATCTCTAACTACTACGGTAAAATATCTTGTTCCGCAAGGATAACCCGGGTAAGGACCTCAATTATCCGCAGTATCGGTTTTAGCGCTTTTTTCTACTGATTTATATTCGGTTTTCACTTCATCCACGTGATTTTCAACTTCCTGCGCACTTATACTTTCCGCAGGCAATTTTTCAACTTTGTCACTTTTAGAGCACCCCAGAATCACAGTCATAAAGAGAGCAATAATACCTAAAACGCTAAATTTTGAAAATTTATTTATCTCCTTTGAACTTAGTCCCGTTTTTTGCGCTATAAATTTGAGCTTTTTCATTCAAGTTTTTTCCACTCAAGCAAAATAACCAAAATCCTCAATCGCTACCGTAAAATATTTAGTTCCACAAGGATAACCGGGATAAGGTCCGCAATTGTCTGATATGTCAGGCTTTATCTTTTTTCCTGTTGATTTTTTTTCAGCTTCCACCTCTTTTACAAGGCTTTTTATTTCTTCCAAAGTCATATTCTCAGATATTGGTTTTTCAACATTATTAGTTTTAACACAACCCATAACCGTAGTTATGAGAATGGCAATAATACCTAAAATACTGAATTTTGAAAATCTATTTATTTCCTTTGCGTCTAACCCCGTTTTTTTGGCTATAGATTCTAATTTTTTCATTTCTTATCCCCATTTAATTGAATTAACAACCTATTTTATTTTACATAATTTAAGAGTCTTGCCGCTTTTTAAGTTCCAATAAACTTTTGATACAAGCCTTATTATCTCTATCAAGCCTTATAGCCTTATTTAAATGTTTTTCAGCCTTAGTAAAATTGTTCAGATTAAACTCTTTTAAACCTTTTTTAAAATATCTCTGAGAATATTCTTTGGCCATATTAAAAGAGAAAACTTTAAAGTCCTTTCCCTTTGCTGATTTTAATTTTAATTTAAAATCGCTCAATAAATCATCAACTGTTTTAGAACCAAAACCAATTGTATTATCAAAAACTTTTTTTTGACTATCTTTCTTAATTTCTTGCCCCATTAAATATTCATACATTAAACAATCAAACCTTATGCCGCTCAAATATTTAGCTATTTTTAAGTATTTTTTCAGAGTCCTATCTTCTTCAGCGGTAAATTTAAAAAACTCATATATAAGACCGGAATTGTTTAGAGAAAGTTTTAAAATCAAATTATAGTTCCTAAAAACGAGATGTTTTTCAATTGCTTTAAGAATATTTTCATACTCATGCATTATATATTCATCATTAAAATCAACAATATTCTTTTTAAGAATTTTTTTTCTAAACTCCGCCATTAAACTTTTGTATTTTAAACCGGCACTTTTCTTCAAGGTATATCTTATAGCCGGCCTATTGGGATAATAATTAAAATATTGTTTTTGAATTATTTTAAAGCCCGCCTCATCCGCTATTTCTTCCATAAGCTCAATAGGAAAACAATATACATGACTCATCCCTTCACTTTCACTTCCATAAATCCAACCCAGAATATTTTCTCGTTCGCTTTTATTGCCCTTTGAAAAATTTTCAAATGATTTTTCAAGATGAGGAGTTTCAATAATTAAAGCGTCCCCGGATTGTAAGGTTCTAAATGCCTCACTTAAAAAATATTTAGTTCTAAAAAACCCCAAATGCTCAATTAAATGCAAAGCCTTTATCTCACTAACCGACTCGCTTTTTATATCAAGAGCATACGCCGGCATTATTTTATCCGCCAGAGATTCTCTATTTGAATCAATATTTATATAATTTTTAAGATGATTGTAACCGCAACCGATATTTAATTTCATAATAAAACCATCTCCAATCCCGCATTGAAATAGGCTAGGCCTCAAGAAGCAAATGCTTTATATCTGCCAATTCTCTTTGATACTCCTTCCTTTCATTTACAAATTCGGCATAAGCCACATTATTCATATCTAAGTAATCCCTAAAATCACAAATAGAATTTTTGAGCTTTCCAATATATTCTTTGTAGGATGAGGCGCCCCAATCTTCCGGCTTATCAACTAAATATGAGGTCACAGGATTAAGATGCACATATCGCGTCAAATGAAGCAATTGTTCATCCGTTTCAACCAAAACACTTTTAAATCTTCCTTCCCACAAAGGACCCTTTCTATTATGCTTAACATTAAAATATTTACTGTAACTTTTTAAAACACGATTCATAAATTTTGAAACACACTTTTCTTTACTAGGAGATAAAACCAAGTGAATATGAGTCGGCATTATGCAATATGCAATTATTTTGGATAATCTCTCCCGCGTATCTAATCCTTTATCTAATATATTATCGTTTTTATTCCAAAAAACAGAAAATTTAGATTTAGGGTTATCCTGATTATAAAAAGCAATAGTTCTAACTATTCTTTTGTAATCATCATCGTTATTAAATATCTTATATCCAGCGATACTTTTAGTAAAAATATGATAAACACTATTTACAGCCAAAATATTTCTACAAGGCATACACCACCTCCAATCCCGCATTGAAATAATATTCTCATTGTAACAAATAATTCCAATGCGGGATTGGAATGGGTTAAGTTTGTAGTAATTTTTTTAAAATGTCATATATGCGTTAAATAGAAATGTCATAGTC
>CAZHQC010000111.1:0-7659 GCA_964534135.1 uncultured Elusimicrobiaceae bacterium
TTCTTTCATCTCCAAGAAAAATTTTGGTGATATTATATGTATCCCGCTAAAAGCGAGTTTAGTTAAATTGGCGGCATTACCTTCAAAATCTGTCTTTCGCTTTGAGGACAAAAGCCCTTTTAAAATCAAATCATTATCAAAAAGCAAATAGCTGCCGCTCTCCCGCTCTTTAACAGCTAAAGTCACCAAAGAATCCCTTTGGACATGTTCTTCATACATAACTTTTAAATCCATATCGCAATAAATATCCGCATTATACAGCGCAAATGGCTTATTATCATCAAAGAACCATGCCGCCTTTTTCAAACCGCCGCCGGTATCCAATAATTCCTCTTCATAACTTATCTCTATTCTTATGCCGAAATTATCTTTATCTTTTAAAAATTTTTCTATTTTATCTGCAAAATAATGAGTATTAATAATCACTTCATTAAAACCCGCCTTAATCAATCTACGGATAGCTACTTCAAGCATAGTCATGCCATTAATATCCATTAAAGCTTTCGGTAAGGTATCTGTTAAAGGCCGTAATCTTGTTCCAAGTCCTGCCGCTAAAATCATAGCTTTCATATTAACCTATTCTAGCAAACCTATATTTCCCCTCAAAATAAAAAACATACTTGACTATTTCTTCTTCATCTACAAAGTCAGGGCTCTTTTTGAAAATTATTGAAAAAAACAAAAAAATTCGCACACAACATCAACAACAATACTATGACATTTCTAAAAACTTGTAACAATTATCGATCATAGTCTTGTCCAAACATTAAAACAATCAGTATAATTTTTGAAGTTGTGTGGTGGTTATTTTAATGAAATGGAAATGCGGTGAGCAAGTCCTAAAGAGCCGAAAGGAATAACTCCATAATCTATTGCCCAATTTTGAACAGCCAAGCCAAGCCCGAAAGAAATGCCGGTAAAGCCATCCACATCTCCCATTGTGCGGGAATTAAAACCTGTGCGGCCGGCTAAAATCCATGTATCCCCAACTGACATGAGATATTCCGTGCCAATAGCTAAGGAAGGGTTATTGTCTTTTGGAAATCCAACATCCAATCCCGCAAGCCATTTGTCTTGGATTTTATAAGTGCTTCCAATTTTAAAAGCCAATGGAAGACTCTCCGCTTCTTCCTCAAACTTCATCTTGCCGCCAAGATTGGTGAGAGTAAATGCCAGTTTTAATTTGTCATTTAGATACTTGGGAGATAGCATGCCAAAGTCCATTGCTATGGCTTGAGCTGAGTCTATAATTTTGGAACGAATAAGTTTGACACCGATTCCCAATGAAAAACCATTCAAAGCACCGGAATCAAACGGTTTGCAAGCATAGCCCGCCGTAAAGGCCAGATCATTTGGCGTAAAATCTCCTATTTTTGTTCCGGTAGCATCTCTCTCGGTAATACTGCCTGCTGAAAGATACTGAATTCCAACTCCCCATGCTTTATCATTGCCTATATTTTGGGCATAGGCGCCATAGTTAAAAAAGCTTGATTCAATATATGCGGCATGCATAAAGGTAACGGATTTAGAGGAAACCTGTGTCAAAGCCGCAGGGTTCCAATAAAGGGCGTCAGCCTCATTGGCTATGGCTGAATAAGCCTCGCCCATGGAAACGGCCCTGGCCCCCACACCAAGCTTTAAAAATTCTGCAGTGGTTGTTCCCTTGGCAGAAGAACTGAAATTCCCTCCCCAGCTTAAATTGGGAAGAAAAAACAAAATTGAAAAAAATCCAATGATTCTCATCGCTGTATCGCCACCTTAATTATCTTTTTGTCGCCCAAGCCCTGTATGAACACGAAATAAACACCGCTGGCAACCTTTTTACCGGACTTGTTTCTTCCGTCCCACTCGGCCATCCCGGAGGCATTGGCAGTTAAATCCTTGAGAAGCTCGCCTGAGAATGTGTAAATCTTTATTTTGGCATCAGCCGGCAAATTGGAAAATGTCATAGAATTATGCCCCAGAGCCGGTCTTAGGGGATTTGGCCACGCTTTAACTGTTGAAAGGGCATCGGAAGGATTGACTTGCATCACCTGAAATATGGAAAAGTGATTGGTCTGGCATGTAACGCGATTATTGGCCGAATCCGGCGCGGACACAAGCGGCACCCAGACATTTCCGGCTTCATCATACCGGGCCACAACCAATTTGTTCTCGTCCATACCTACAACTTCACCTGACTGGTAAGAAATTGTAATAGTTACGACTCTGTCAGGCTGAACGGCTTTGTCAAGAGTAATTTCAATCCCGACATTACTGGTTGTAAGTTCTACAGTGGACGATTTAGCCGTAGGGAAAGATTGCGGTGTCTCAACTTTCACAATCACAGCTTCCTTAAAACTATTTTGGGGAATCTCCACCCATACTTTGCCTGAAGGCGGATTAAAAATTATTGTGCCGCCGCCCGTATCAATTGTTTCCTCTACAGCCTGTATGGGGTTTGTAACGGTAGAAATATTGATGCCGTAGGCTGTTAGTTGATCATCGCCATTGATGGAATAAACAGTTAAATAGTATGTGGCTCCTCCGGTCAGGCCTGTAATAGCCGCGCTTGTTATATCTATACCAACTGTGGTTGAAGTAGTTGAACCGCCTGATTCCCAGTGATCTATGCGATATGTGGTAATATCTGAAGGATTTGTATTTGCTTCCCATTGGACTGCAATAGAGGAAATGTTCACCTCTACAAAAGCAAACCCGGTGGCCGGAGCGGCCAGAGTATAAGCGGTCGCCGGTAAGGATAACGGACCCTCGCCTGTCATATTGACGACCGAAACCCTTAAACCATAGGCGGTATTTGTGCCAAGTCCTGTTTGATAATAACTGTTGGAAGACACATTGCCGTCCAGCAAAGAGCTATTGGATGCATGATAAACCTTGTATTTTGTAAATCCCGGGACTGCGGCCCATGTCCATGAAATGGAAGACACTCCTATGCCCGTCCCTGATAAACCGGTTGGCGCGCCGGCAAGGGTAATAGTTGAACCCAGCGCAGTAAATCCTGAACCAATGCCATTATGATTTACTGCTTCTATATGCAGGTAATAAGTGGTATTAGACTCTAAAGTTGTCACTATAGCTGTCGGGTTTAATCCTTGCGGGGTCGTTGAAATAGAAACATTTCCATCATTGCTATTCGGGTAACTTGATTCTGTTGAAAGGACTACCGAATAGTTTGTTATATCTACAATATTGCCATTATGATCCCAAGCTACACTCATTGAATTTAAATACACGGCTGTAAATGTGGAAACCGCCGATACCGGCGCATTTGCCAGCGTGGAAGTGGAGCCAAGAGCTTGATAATCGGTCATTGCCCCCGCCCTATTGTATGCGGCCGCGTAAAAATAATAAGTCGTGTTCGCCTGAAGATTGGCGAAATCTGTATAAAAGTCTGTAATCGGCGTGGTCGTCACATATTTTGTGTACGGAAAACTATTGGGAAAGTCTGTATCCGTCGTAATCGCCACTTTATACTGCGTTCCGGCGCCATTATTATTGGCGTCCCAATGCGTTGTCATTGAATTGGTATTCACCGCGGTAAATGTCGGCGTCGCAAAAGCCGGCACATTTGCCAAAGTAACCGTTGAACCCAAAGCTATATAGGCTGTGGGAACGCCGTCGTGACTTACAGCCCTGACAAATAAATAATATGTCGTATTTGCCCAAAGCCCGCTAAATTCGGTTTCAGGCGATGCGGCTGGCAATGAGGCGTCAACAAATTTTGTGTCTGGAAAAGTATTGGGAAAATCCGAACTTGTGGATACGGCGGTTTCATACAAAGTGCCGTCGCCATTGCCGTTTGCGTCCCAATGTGCGGTAAGGGAATTGGTCATCACAGCGGTAAATGTTGAAACCGCGGACGCCGGTGGAATAACATGAGTAACTGTGGAGCCAAGCGCGGCATAATCGGTGGAAACGCCATTGTGACTTACAGCGTTTACATAAAGATAATAAGTCGTATTTGCCGAAAGCGTTGCAATAGAGGCATAAATCGGCGTTCCAATGGGTTTTGTTGAAAGCTCAATGTTTCCGTCATATGTATTATAGGTATCGCCGGTTGAAAAGACTACCGTATATTCAGTTATGTCCGCCGGATTACTATTTGCGTTCCATGACACGGTCATTGAAGTTATGCCTACCGTAATAAATGTTGAAACCGCTGATGTAGGCATATTTGCCAATGTAGCTGTTTCGCCTAAAGGTATGTAAGCCGTGGGAACACCGGCATAACTTACTGCCCGTCCAAAGAAATAATAGGTGGTATTTAATTCAAGTCCTGAAAAATCCACTGACATATTTGCAAGTAAAGGCGTTGTGGCTATGTATTTGGTATTCGGGTCATTAGAGAAATCAATACTTGTTGATACCGCAATATCATACAAAGTGCCTTCGCTGTTCCCATTTGCATCCCAATGCGCTGTAAAGGAATTATTTGTTACGGCGGTAAATGCAGGGGCATCAGTCGCCGGTGAATTGACATGAGTCACCGTGGAACCAATTGCGGCATAATCGGTGGAAACGCCATTATGGTTTACGGCATTTACAAACAAGTAATAAGTCGTATTGGATGCAATATCCGTCATGCCAAAAACGGGCTCACTGATTATCGGAATAGTTGAACTTGTAACATTGTTTATATTGGAGTTGGGGTAAACGGAACCGGTTGTAAGAGTAATATTATAAATAGTGTGGTCAAGCGGATTGCCGTTTGTGTTCCACGACACCGTCATTGAAGTTATGCCTACCTCAGTAAATGTTGAACCCGAGGAAGTCGGCATATTTGCCAATGTTGCTGTTGAACCTAAAAATATACCCTCTGTAGGAATACCGGCATGGTTTATAGCCCTGCCAAAGAAATAATAAGTGGTATTTAATTCAAGTCCTAAAAAATCCGCCGACATATTTGCAAGTAAAGGCGTTGTGGACTTGGACTTGGTGTATGAAAATTCATTGGGGAAATCCATAGTTGTTGATACCGCAACTTCATATAATGCACCTTCGCCGTTTCCGTTTGCGTCCCAATGCGTGGTAAAGGAATTAGTCATCACATCGGTAAATGCCGGATCTTCAGACGCCGGCGAATTAACGAGTGTTACGGCAGAACCCAGCGCCGTAAACCCAGAACTGATATCATTGTGATTTACCGCTTCTATATATAGATAATATGTCGTGTTTAAAATCAAACCGGTCAATGCGGCACTTGGCACAGAGCCCATGGGCACTGTGCTTATGCTTATATTGCCTGAGTAACTATTCGGATATGATAAGCCGGTGCTTAAAACCACAGTGTATGCCGTCATATTTTCAGCATTGCCATTATGTTCCCATGCCACGCTCATAGAGCTTGAATGCACAGCCGTAAATGTTGAAACCGCCGATGTCGGCGCATTTGCCAGCGTGGAAGTGGAACCAAGAGCCTGATAATCGGTCATTGCCCCCGCCCTATTGTATGCGGCCGCATAAAAATAATAAGTCCTATTCGCTTCAAGCTCGGTGAAACCGGTATAAAAATCCGCACTCGGCGCAGTTGTTACATATTTTGTATACGGGAAGCTATTGGGGAAATTCGTATCCGTCGTAATCGCCACTTTATACTGCGTTCCGGCGCCATTATTATTGGCGTCCCAATGCGTTGTCATTGAATTGGTATTCACCGCGGTAAATGTCGGCGTCGCAAAAGCCGGCACATTTGCCAAAGTAACCGTTGAACCCAAAGCTATATAGGCTGTGGGAACGCCGTCGTGACTTACAGCCCTGACAAATAAATAATATGTCGTATTTGCCCAAAGCCCGCTAAATTCGGTTTCAGGCGATGCGGCTGGCAATGAGGCGTCAACAAATTTTGTGTCTGGAAAAGTATTGGGAAAATCCGAACTTGTGGATACGGCGGTTTCATACAAAGTGCCGTCGCCATTGCCGTTTGCGTCCCAATGTGCGGTAAGGGAATTGGTCATCACAGCGGTAAATGTTGAAACCGCGGACGCCGGTGGAATAACATGAGTAACTGTGGAGCCAAGCGCGGCATAATCGGTGGAAACGCCATTGTGACTTACAGCGTTTACATAAAGATAATAAGTCGTATTTGCCGAAAGCGTTGCAATAGAGGCATAAATCGGCGTTCCAATGGGTTTTGTTGAAAGCTCAATGTTTCCGTCATATGTATTATAGGTATCGCCGGTTGAAAAGACTACCGTATATTCAGTTATGTCCGCCGGATTACTATTTGCGTTCCATGACACGGTCATTGAAGTTATGCCTACCGTAATAAATGTTGAAACCGCTGATGTAGGCATATTTGCCAGTGTGACTGTTGAACCCAAATGTATATAAGCCGTAGGAACGCCGGCATAATTTACAGCTCTGCCAAAGAAGTAATAAGTAGTGTTTATCTCAAGTCCTGAAAAATCCGCCGATAGTGAAGGTGTAGCGGTTATGGATTGGGTATATGAGAATTCATTAGGGAAATTAACGCTTGTTGATACAGCAATGTCATATAAGACACCTTCGCCATTTCCGTTTGCGTCCCAATGTGTTGTAAAGGAATCGGCCGTCACAGCGGTAAATGCCGGATCTTCAGACGCCGGCGGATTAACGAGTGTTACGGTTGAACCCAGCTCGGCATACTCGGTGGGAATGCCGCTGTGGTTTACGGCGTTTACAAATAGGTAATAAGTGGTATTGGACTCCATACCCATCATACCAAAAACGGGTTCACTGACCACAGGCACAGTTGAACTTTCAACATTGCCCATATTGGAGTTGGGGTAAACGGAACCGGTTGTAAGAGTAATATTATAAATAGTATGGTCAAGCGGATTGCCGTTTGTGTTCCATGACACCGTCATTGAAGTAATGCCTACCGTAGCAAATGTTGAAACAGCGGAAGTCGGCATATTGGCAAGTGTAACCGTTGAACCCAAAAATATACCCTCTGTAGGAATACCGGCATGATTTATCGCCCGCGCAAACAAATAATAGGTGGTGTTTAATTCAAGTCCTGAAAAATCCCCCGACATATTTGCAAGTAAAGGCGTGGTAGTTATAGACTTGGTGTATGAAAATTCATTGGGGAAATTAATATCTGTTGACACCGCAAGTTCATACAATGTGTCTTCGCCGTTTTCATTTGCGTCCCAATGCGCAGTAAGAGAATTAATCATCACATCGGTAAATGCCGGATCTTCAGACGCCGGCGGGCTGGCGAGTGTTGCAGCAGAACCCAACGCAGCATATGCGGTGGGAATGCCATTGTGGTTTACGGCATTTGCATATAAATAATAAGTCGTATTAGGCACAAGCATTGCAGTGGAGGCATAAAGCGGCGTTCCGACAGGCTTTGTTGAAAAAACAATATTCCCGGCATATGTATTATAAACATCGCCGGTTGAAAGGACTACCGTATACTCGGTTACATCTTCCGGATTATCGTTTCGGTTCCACGAAACTGTCGTTGAGGTAGAGCCTATCGCAATAAGTGTTGGATCCGCGGAAATCGGCATGTTTGCTAAAGTAACCGTCGAACCTAAAAATATATTGTCTGTGGGAACACTTGCATGGTTTACCGCCCGCACAAATGAATAATAGGTCGTATTGGCGGAGAGACCTTTAGTGGATTAGCTTGTCAAGACCAGTTTTAAGCTGTTTTAAGGTGTATCC
>CAZHQC010000112.1:0-7584 GCA_964534135.1 uncultured Elusimicrobiaceae bacterium
TATTTAACGCATATATGACATTTTAAAAAAATTACTACAATTTTTAAAGGGGTATTGACAATAGTTAAAAAGGGTGTTAGAATCTAGTTGTCAGGGCTGCCTCCCTCACCCTACCCCCCAAATGGGCAGCCCTGCACGATTTCTCAAAAAACCTGACTATAATATATATTTACATATGTCATTTCTCCTCTCAGGGTTACGATTGTGAATTATTTTAACTATAATATAATTCGGCTTGCAGCTTTAATTTGTGATAACCATTTTTAAAGTGAGGTTAAATATGAGTGAAGAGAAAGATTTGAAATTAGCCGCGAAACTTAAAGAAAGTAGAACAAAAATTATTAAAGAAATACATAAGGTTATCGTAGGACAGGAAAATGTCATAGATGAAATACTGCTGACTTTTTTTTCAAAAGGCCATGCTCTTATCGTCGGTGTGCCGGGTTTGGCTAAAACTCTTCTCGTCTCCACTCTAAGCGAGATACTTGATTTGCGTTTTTCCAGAATACAATTTACGCCGGATTTAATGCCTTCGGATATTTTGGGTTATGAAATATTGCAGGAAGATCTTGCTTTAAAAACCCGTAAACTTGAATTTATATGGGGACCGGTATTTTCCAATATCGTTTTGGCTGATGAAATAAACAGAACTCCGCCCAAAACACAGTCCGCTTTGCTTCAATCTATGCAGGAGCAGCGGGTTACCGTTTTTGGCAAAACCCGAGATTTACCTTTGCCTTTTATGGTTTTGGCCACTCAAAATCCTATAGAGCAGGAAGGAACTTATCCCCTTCCCGAAGCTCAGCTTGATAGATTTTTTATGCAGATAAATGTTGATTATCCGGGCCACGATCAGGAAATTGAAATAGTTGAGGAAACAACCGGCTTAAAATTGCCAAAAATTAAAAAAATTCTTAATTGTGAAGAAATTATAGAGCTTCAAGATATTGTGCGGAAAGTTCCCGTTGCCAAATCGGTTCTTGAATTTGCGATTAAACTTGTCAGGCTTTCAAGACCTAATGCCGAGCATGCTCCCGAATTTGTCAGAAAATGGATTTCCTGGGGCGCGGGCCCGAGAGCCTCTCAATCGCTTATTCTTGCCGCCAAAGCCAATTGTTTGCTTCACGGAAGATTTGCCGTAAGCTGTGAGGATATTATAAAAGTGGCTCCTGCTGTTCTGCGGCATAGGATTGTTTTAAATTTTCAGGCACAAGCCGAGGGCATTTCTCCCGATGAAATAGTTAAAAGGCTTCTTGAAAGCGCGAGTTAGACAGCGATATGAAATTTATAGACGCCTCAACTATAATCAAAATTAAATCTTTCAAAAATAAAAATTTTACGCATCAGTTTTCGGGCGTATTGGAGGGCGGACATTTGTCTAATACTTCCAGCGCTCAGAGTCAGGAATTTACCGAATATAAGCAATATGTTCCGGGCAATGATACAAGATTTATTGATTGGAAAGTTTATGCCAAAAAAGAAAAGCTTTTCATTAAAAGATATTTGCAGGAAAAAGCTCTAAAGCATAATTTTATTATTGATACATCGGGCTCAATGGCTTTTAAAGGCGCAAATTCTTCTTTTGCAAAATGGGATTATGCCGCCCGGCTTTTTATGGCCTTTGCCTGTCATACCTTGATAAAAAACGATCCTTGTTCTCTTTTTTGTTTTTCGGCCGCAAATGACGGTAAAACGGGATTTTCCAATAAGTTAAATCAACTTATCGTTTTTGATGAGTTCCTTTCAAAAATCATTCCTCAGGGCGAATCTCTCCCCCTTAGGGAGCTTAAAGATTATTTACGTCAATTGGATAATAATTCGTCGATAGTTTTTTTCTCGGATTTAATGCTGGATTATCCGCAGCTTGATGAAGTGATAAAATTGATAACAGGGAAAAAAATAAAGATTACAGTTTTTCATATCATTGATGAAGAAGAAAAAGAATTACCTTGGCGCGGCCAAGTCAGTGTTAAAGATATGGAAACTTCCAAAGAAATATCTTTAAGCGGTGAAAGCGTGCGCCGAGAATATAAAAAGGAATTTGATAAATGGCTTATATATTGTCAGAAATCTTTTTCTGTTAAGAAGATTCCTTATTTTCGGTGTTATAGTAACATGCCGCTCGAAAGAGCAATTGAGAAATATATATTGAGTTAAACAGCGCGGCAGCCAGGCAGCTTGGCAGGCACAAAGGCGCAAAGGCACGAAGTGGTAAAAATAGTTTGGCGTATTAGGTGTTAGGGTGTTTGCTCTAAACTTTTAACTCTTAACTGGTAATATCACTGAGTTTTTTATAAAAGAGAACAACTATGTATTTTATTAATCCCATTTTTTTAATTTTTATTCCTCTTGTAATTGTTCCCTTTATAATTCATTTCCTCTTTTTTAAGAAACAAAAAAAAGAATCCTTCAGCTCTCTGTTTTTGATAAAAAGAGCGTATTTAAAAAATCGCAACCTTATTTTATTCAAGAGATATCTTATTTTTATATTAAGATTTTTGATTGTGCTTTTACTTGTGGCGGCGTTTGCAAAACCCGTAATAAAAACAAATAAATTTATTACACGCCTTGCTCTTGGTTCAAGCGCCGAAGAAAGTGTCAAATTATTAATTCTAGTTGATAGATCTTATTCCATGCGGCAAGAATCTTCAGGTAAAACTCTTTATAATGTGGCCACGGGCGCGGCCTTAAAAATACTTGAAAGTCTTGGAGAAAATGATAAGGCGGCGGTAGCTTTTTTTTCAAGTGGCATGGAAACAAAACATATAAATTGGACCGATGATTTCTCTTCGCTTGAAAATATAATTAAGGTTTCAAAACCCGGATTCAAGGGAACAGATTATCAGATTGTTTTAAATAAAAGCTATGAGTTTTTTTTGAAAGAAAATGGCGGGAAAAAAGTTATTCTTATTGCCGGTGATTTAGCCCGCCATGGGTTTAAAAATTCTTCAATGAAATTAAAGGATATTCCGGGCTACAATAAAGATATCACTGTTTTGGGCACTTATTTTAAAAGCAAACAAAAAAACAGTTTCATAAAAAATATATTTTTTAATGGTAAATTAAAACCGGAACTTACGGCGCATATTATAAGTGTTAATGAGAAAAGGAATAGGCAAAAGGTAACGCTTAAAGAAGGCGCGCTCAAGGAAGACAGATTGTTTGATGTTTCTGAAAATAAAAAGAGCTTAATTAAGTTCATGCTCCCTGAAAGAAAAAAGGCTGAGGCTAGTGTAGAGCATTGCGGAAGTGTTTTTCTTAAAGAAGATAAGCTTTCCATTGATGATGAATTTTATTATGCTTTTGAAAAACCTGATGAACCGCTAAAAACACTTTTATTATATACTAATCCTGATCAGCTTAAGGCCGGTTATAGCGTCTACTTTTTAAAAAAATTGCTAAATAATATCCCCTCTATAAATTTTAAATTATCCGAGGCGCAAAGAATTGATAAAGATGAATTAAGCCAATACCGGCTTATTATTTATGTCGGACAAAAAACGCCTGTTTCTTTAAAGGAGGGTTTAAAGAGTTTTGTCAAAAGCGGAGGGAAACTTTGGCTCATTCCTTCCTCATTATCTAATGACGAGGGCCGGGCTTTTTTTTCGCAATATAATTTAAAGTTGGAAAATAAAAAAATCGGGTTGTATAGTATAGAGCCTGATTTAAAAAAGAGGTTTTTTAAAAGAAATAATTTTGCCGGTTTTGAACTTAATAAAATCAAGATTAAGAAGTTTTTGAAATTTTCTTCAGGAAAAAAAGAAAATATTTTATGGCGTTTTAATAATAAAGGAAGGGCGACTTATCCCGCTTTAATATGGAGAAAATCCGGCTTAGGGACGGTTGCCGTATTTACTTCATCATTTGATATCACTTGGTCTGATATGGCGCTTAAGCCCGCTTTTGCCGATTTTATTTTTTCTTTTTTAAAATTTTTTTCTAAGTCGCAGCAAAGCAGCAAAAATAATAGCATGATTTATATTGGGGATAGATTTAAAACAAAATTAGCATTCCCATATAATGAGAAGATAAAAATAGTCGGCCCGCAAAATAAAATATATTTTGAATATCCGGAAAATGGGAATCTTGCTTTTCAGCATTCAGAGGTGCCTGGGATTTATTCTTGGGTGGATTCGCTAGGGCATTCGCGATGCTTCGCTGTAAATATAGATAGAAGAAAAGGCGAAAGCCTGCTAATTAAATCAAATATTTTAGGGATTGCGCATATAAATCTCCAAAATCCTATTGCTGATTTTAATTCGGCAGTTTTCGGCGCACAGTTGTGGCGCATGCTTCTTTTGATATGCGTTCTGTTGTTTATAACTGAAGGCGTTTTGTCGGAGAGATTATGACCCTACCACCCGCTTATTGTCCAAAGGACAATCAACAGAAACATTCGTGGCGCTATAAGGCGCCACAAGCGGGTGGTAGGGTGACCCCAAAACTATATCCTAAAACACCCAAGGTGTGTCTAATAAAATGGACACACAAGGCTATGCCGGGTGCCGTGTTAATGCGCTATGCGTATCAGGCGGACAAGCAAATGGTAGGGTAAAGACAAAGGAGGTGGTGTGGTGAATAAGCTGTTTTTACTCTTTATTTTAAGTTTCCCCTTTTCAATTTCTGCTCAGAATTTTCAGTGGATTAAATTGAATTTGGGAGATGAATGCCGTGATAATTCCAATGCGCGTAATGAAATCCTAAATTATCTTACCGCTAATACAAGTATTACCGCAAATCATGCAAAAAAGGAAATTAAAATTTTAGATAATGATTTGTTTAAATATCCTTTTATTGCGCTTTCATGCAAGTCCGCGCCTCGGACTTTATCTTTTACCGAGGTTTTAAAATTAAGAAAATATTTGATGCATGGAGGAACTCTTTTTATTAATAACCGTTTTGCCCGCAAAGGAGAGGGCTTTGATAATTGGGTAAAAAAAACAACAGATATCCTTTTTTCTGAAAATTCTCTGAAGCCTCTTTCAAGAAAACATGCCGCCTTGCGAAGTTTTTTTCTGATAAAAAAACCCGGAGGACGTTTTATATTCGCTTCGGCGCCAAGTGTGGTGGATTATGCCGGGCGCTCTGTAATTATCTATTCCAAAAATGACTTATTGGGAATTTGGCCTAAAGATCCTTTAGGCCGGTATCAGTATAAATGTATTCCCGGCGGACAACAGCAGCGAAAAAACGGAAAAAAACTATTGCTTAATATTATTATGTACGGACTTACCGGCACCTATAAACTTGATGCCGTGCATCAGCCGCATATTTTGCGGAAATTACGAATGATGGAAGCGGGCCAATAGATGGAAACAGAAAGAAGAGAAAAATTAGAGGAGGATGAATGACTGATTTGCATTTTCTCATCTCAGATAATTTATTTTTTCTTTTGGCTTTTTGGACAATTTTAACAGTCGGTTTTATTATTTTAAAAAAGTCCCGTGTTTCGCTTATATTAAAAATAATACGATTCTCAATAATATTAATTTTCTCTCTATTTATTCTTAATCTTTCCGTCATTAAAACAAAAAAAATAATAAGGAAACCCAATCTGAGTATTCTTATCGATTCCCGTTATAATATGCATGGTCCCGAAAAACCCGGTTTTCCTCAAACAAAATTTGAAGCTGCTAAAAAGTGGCTGGATGACAATATTGTAGAAATCAAAAAACATGCCCGCCCCTCTGTGTATATTTTTGCAAATGAGGATTATAGCGGGGATTTATCAATAGGTTCTTATACAGTTATAAATGCCTCTAATTTAAGTGAAACCTTTCAAAAGGTAATTATAGATAATCCCGAAATACCTGATAAATTTTTAATTTTTACTGACGGGAATTGGGGTGATGCCGTTGAAAAAGAAAATGTAGCGCTTTTACGGACAAAAATTGATTTTGTGGGCATGGGAGATTATCTTGAAAAGTCCTTTGCAAGAATTGAAAAAATAAATCCTCCGCCTTTTGTTTTTATGCATATGCCTTTTGAAATTTCTTGGAGCATTAAAGCCAAGGGTTATAAAGATAAAAAATTACGCTTAGACCTGCTTAACGAAAAAGGGCTGGTTATAGCCGGTAAAGACCTTTCCACAATTGACGGTAAGGAGGTTTTTAATTCAAGTTTTACTATTAGGCCACAAGGAATAGGTATTAAAAAATATTTTTTTAATCTTAAAGATTTAACATCCAAGCCTCGGGTATTGGACAAGAGGGAAGTCAGTCTACAGGTTATACGTGAGAAAACCAGGATTATGTATTTATGTGGTAAGCCGTCTTTTGAATACGCTCAGCTTAGAGACTACTTAAAAAAGAAAGAAAATATAGAGCTTGTATCTTTCATAATACTGCGAAATGCCGAGGATAGCATAAATGTGCCCGACAATGATTTATCGCTTATTCCATTTCCTGTAAATGAAATATTTTTAAAAGATATTTCACTTTTTGATATTTTTATAATTCAAAATTTTAATTTTAACCGCTTTTTGGTAAATAAGAAGTATCTGGCATCTTTAAATAATTTCGTAAAAAAGGGCGGCAGTATTTTGTTTTTGGGAGGAGATAACGCTTTTTCAAGCGCGGGTTATAATAAATTACCCATATTGAAAGATATGTTGCCCGTTAAATTATCCGCTAAACCTGATTATTTAAATGCCAATATTACAGTTAATCCCGCTTCTCACCCCATTATAAAAGCTTTAAAAACCGCTCATTATGATACGGATTTTTTTAAAATACTTCCCCCTCTTAAAGGCCTCAATAGGTTTATGGAAATAAAAAAAGATTCCAGGGCCATTTTAAATTATACTCTTGAAAACGGAACCGGTGGGGTTCTTTTTGCGGAAAAAAATCATGGCAAAGGACGGACAGCGGTTTTTGCAAGCCCGTCCTCTTGGCTTTGGAAATTAGCGGAAGGGCATTCATGGAAGCTCTCCGGTTTTTATGATGGGTTTTGGACCTCCGTTTTAAATTATCTAAATGGCAGTATTGATATGGGGAAGGTTAAGCTTAGTGTTGATGCGGATAAAGTTTTAAAACCTCTTGTTCGGCTTAGGGTATTGGATGATGGTTATAACAGAGTAAAAGACGGTAAAGCTGTAAAAATAAATTCGTTTCTTGAATTTAATGGATCTATGACTCCCCTAAATTTTCGATTTAAGGGGCCTGGAATTTTTGAGGCATCCTTAGAACCTCTTAATTATGGCTCCCAAAAAATAAATGTCAGTGTGAAATTTAAAAATAAGTTTTTAGGTTCTGATAAGATAGCTTTTAAATTTAAAAATCCAAAAAATAAATTTGTGCCTGCTGAGAGCATATTTCTTAAGGAACTTGCCTCTTTATCCGGGGGTAAATATTATTCTTTTAGCCGATTAAAAAGTTCTTCTATGGTATTTGATGCCAAAAAATATCCTGAAGTAAAAATGATAGGTGAATACAATATTTCAAATTCCGCATGGTTTTTCGGCCTTTTTTGTATTTTGATTTTTGCCGAGTGGATAATAAGAAGACTGTCCGGATATTTTTAATAGTAGATAGGGGCTACTGAAAAAGCCCAAAAAAGATGGTTTCTCGACGGTAATTATGTAAA
>CAZHQC010000113.1:0-7404 GCA_964534135.1 uncultured Elusimicrobiaceae bacterium
GAAATGTTTTACCGGCGCCTTATCTATGCGTAAAAGAACAAAAAAAGAATTAGCTGTAACACCTGATTAAAAAAAACAGAGGCATGAAGTTATATACTTAGTACATTTTTAGGAGATTACGATGAAAAAAACCATACTGATAAAAAATGCGATAATTGCGACAGGTGGAGATAAAAACAAAATTCTTTATGACCACTCAATCCTGATTTCGGGCGATAAAATAAAGAAAATAGCGCCAAAAAACAAATTCAAAGGCAAATACACTAAAACCATAAATGCGAAAGGCCGCATAGCCATGCCGGGTTTTATAAACGCGCATATGCACTTTTACAGTACTTTCTCCCGCGGACTCACAAAAGCAAAACCTTCAAAAGATTTTGTTAATATTCTAAATAACCTTTGGTGGCGACTTGATAAAAAACTTACAAATGAAGATTCTTATTATAGCGCTCTTATCCCTTTAATAGACGCGATAAAAAATGGAACAACAACTCTAATAGACCACCACGCAAGCCCCTTAAATATCAAGGGTTCTCTCTTCTCAATTGAAAAAGCCGTAAGAGAAACAGGCTTAAGAGCTTCTTTATGCTATGAGCTATCAGACCGTGACGGGGAAAAGACAATACAAGAAGGCTTAGAGGAAAATCTGGAATTTATTAAATACACAAAAAAGAAAAAAGATAATCTCTTGCATGCTTTATTCGGCCTGCATGCCTCTTTTACAATTAGCGATAAAACACTTGAAGAAGCGGCTTATCGCGGTCATAAACTGGCAACTGGATTTCATATTCATGCCGCGGAAGCGCAAGCCGATCAAATTTACTGTGAGATGCGCCATAAAATGCGAGTCATGGAAAGGCTGGAAAAGTTCGGCATTCTGGGAAAAAAATCCATTGCCGCTCATTGCGTGCATGTAAACGATACTGAAATTGAAATATTGAAACGCACGGGCACAGCAGTAATTCACAATCCACAATCAAATGCCAATAATTCAGTCGGCGTAGCGGATATTGTAAAATTAATGAATAATAAAGTTCTCGTCGGGCTCGGCACCGATGCCATGACGGTAAATATGCTTGAGGAATTAAGAACCGCTATATGGCTGCAGCATTTAAAAAATGACCCCGCCACAGGTTTTGTTGAACCTATAAACGCGCTAATGATAAACAATGCAAAGATAGCCAAAAGATATTTTAAAAATATAGGTTCTCTTAAAGAAGAAAATTTTGCTGATATAATCTTAATTGATTATATTCCCCCCACGCCGCTGGGCGCCGGTAATTTCTATGGCCATCTGGCATTTGGCATATCTCAAAACCATGTAGACACCACTATTGTAAACGGTAAAGTGCTCATGGAAAATAAGAAATTAAAATTAAATATAGATGAAGAACGCGTAACGGCTAAATCATCGCAGCTTGCCGCCGCGCTCTGGAAAAGATTCTAATTAAAAAGTATCGGTAACTTTATTTAAGCCCTTGGGATTATCGGGGTTTAATCCTTTTTTTAAGGCTAATTTCAAGGCCAAAAGCTTCATCTTTATATCCACAAGCAAACAATTAAAGGGATATTTTCCAATATTGGGAATGATAATTTCATAAGGCGTTTTTCTCTCTTTCAAAGCCTTTTCAACTTTCAATATATCTTCCGGCACTTTTTTTGAAGGACTAAACAAAAAAACAAAATCTTTACTTGAATAAGAACCCACGGGGCCATGCAAAAATTCTGCCGCTGAATAACCCACAGAATGAGAACAAGTCATTTCCCTAAACTTCAAAGCTGAATCCGCCGCTATGGCATTATACGGCCCTCGCCCTATAAAACCTATAACCGCGGCTTTCTTAATTTTATTTAAAATTTCCTCTTCACCATCTAAAAAAGCATTATTGGCAATGAAATTTTTTATTTTCTTTTGAGCTTCGGTGAAATCTTTTAAACTAAAGGCCTTATTCCATAAATGCGCCGTCCATAAAACACTCCATAATTGCAATATAAAGCTTTTCGTGGCCGCAACGGGAACTTCCGTAGAATTTGAAAGTAATATATGTTTATCCGATATCTTAGCCAATGAATTCTTTTTAATATTCTTTTCATTAGTTACAGCAACGCCCTTAGCGCCCCAAAGCATTACTTTTTTCTGACAAGCGGTAACATCTTTGCTTCTGCCCGATTGTGAAAAGGCCCAGACAACTTCATCTTTAAAATTCAAAGGCAGCTTCGCCGTAAAAACGGAGTGAGGACGAATAAAATTTGTTGTCACACCGCAATACTCTTCCCATATATATTTGGCAAAAAGAGTGGCATTGCCGCTGCTACCGCGCCCAATCAAATAAACCTTATCACGTTTTGACTTTAAGACGAATTTTTTAAATAATTTGGCTTTTAAGGAAAACTCCTCTAAAAGCGCGGGGATTTCATTTATATCTTTAAAAGTTAGCGTTTTTTCAATTTTCATATCTTACTTTTAAACTTAATTTTAAAAAAAAGAGGACTTGCAATAACTACAGTTTGAAAATCATTACCGTCTATAAAATTGCCTTTTTTTCTTTCTTTTCTTATATATTTTAAAACCTTAACATTAAATATCTTCCCAATCCAAGAAGTATTTACATTTTTTCCGACTCCTGTAATTCTAGGTTTGATTTTTAATTTCTCACATTCCTCAATAACTTTAAAAATATCTTTTTTGGCGATGGGCATCATGATTTTCACTTTGATTTCTTTGGAAAGCTCAGACAAAGCCCTGTATCCTATTTCATCTTCAGTTATCCCAATAAAAACTGAATTAAATTCATGCTTTTTAAGCGCAGAAGTTATAATTTTAGTAAAATTCTCTTTAATGTTTTTTGGATTGAAAGAACTGGAAGCTGTATAGATAAAAAGAGGAAAACCCATTGCTTTCGCATGTTGTTTTAATAAAAGAATTTTTTTTGCGTCATTAAAAAGTGATTTATGTTTTTTTCCTCCATCAATATTTATAATACAAGAAATTTTATAACCACTATTAACTGCTTTTAAAAGTGATAAATGTCCGTCCTTCCCACCTGAATAAAAAACAGCACAGCTTTTCTCTTTCATCTCTTATTTTTAATTTTCCTTATTTTTTTAAGGCTAAGCTCAGCATCTCCCAAATCCATGCCCGTCATGCCAAAATGCGCGTGTTCAATGGGCGTATCCGGGCAAACATAAGTTCCGCGCCGAACCCCTTTAGGATCTTTTTTAAGCCCCAGCCATATAAGCCAAGAAGTTAAATCCGAAAAATCTTTTGAAAGAATCTCAGGACCGCTTTTAAATATTTTCTTTTCATCGCCAAAACCACCCAAAACAGCTCCGCTATGATAGCCAGCTTTTTTAGCGGCAAGAACATCTTTATGAGTATCCCCTATTATGTAAACATCCGCGGGACTGATTTTCATCTTAAACATTTTTTCAGCTCTTTGAACCGCCTTTTGTAAAAGCTCGCTTCTTACGGCCGAATCTCCGCCAAAACCGCCAAATGAAAAATATTTTAATAATCCCGAAGGCTTAAGCTTAAGCATTCCACCCTCTTCAATATTTCCCGTACCAAGACCGAGAAAAATATTTTTGTCCTTTGAAAGTAGTTTCAGGAATTTTTCAACTCCTTTTATTTTTCCATATTTTTTAGTCTTGACGGATTTGGCAATTTCCACCGGCAAATATTCAAGATACATTTTTATCATAGTCTTTATATCTTTTAGCAAAGGTTTTTTTCCGGTAGCATGATAAAAAGCGTCGGCAAAATTTGTCTTATCGGTAGAACCTTGCAAACAAAAATTATCGCAGATATTTTTAGCGCCAAATAAGTTTTCCACCACCTTATTTAAAGCTCTCGTACCAGCGCTGCCGGCATTTATTAATGTGCCATCAATATCAAAGAGAATAATCTTTTTACCCGCCATAAACTATTTTTCCTTTTTTAATCGTCATTAAATTTAGATTGCTACCAAAATAATATGAAATTTCCCTATAATCTTCAGCGTCAAAAATCGCTATATCCGCTTGTTTGCCCACTTCAAGAGATCCTATTTTTTTATTCATATTAAGAGCATAAGCTCCGTTTATGGTAGAAGCCACAATACCTTCTTCGGGAGTCATTCCCATATTAATTGAGGCTAATGATAATACTTCCTGCATATTCCAACAGGGAGAGGTCCCGGGATTAAAATCCGTCGCTAAAGCCACGGCAACTCCCGAATTTATCATTTTTCTGGCATTTGGATATTTACTTATTCCCAAATAAAAATTGGAAGCCGGAAGAAGAGTTAAAACCATTTCCGTTTGCTTGGCAACCTCTATATCCGCCATATTGGCATAATCACAATGGTCCGCGCTTATGGCTCCGGCGCAAGCTCCCGCCGCAATCCCGCCATAATTTGAAAGCTGTTCGGCATGAATCTTGGCAATAAGGCCATATTTCTTAACTTGGGACAGATATTTCAAACTTTCTTGTGGGCTAAAATAACCCTTCTCACAAAATATATCCGCAAAAACGGCAAGTTTTTTTTGTGCGACAAAAGGCAAGATTTCAGCCATTATAAATTCCAGGTATTTTTTAGTATTTCCTTTAAATTCAGGCGGCACGCTATGAGCGGATAAAAGCGTAGCGGGCATTTCAAGAGATGTTTTTTTTGAGGCATTCTTAATAGCCTGCAAAATTTTTATTTCGGATTTAAAATCAAGGCCATAACCGGTCTTTACTTCCGCCGTCGTAGTCCCGCATTTAAGAAATTTATTTGCCCGCTCAAGCAATTGCTTTTCCATTTCAGCGAATTTTTGTTTTCTAACCGCATTTATACTTGAAATAATACCGCCGCCGCCGGCTTTTATTTCCTGATAGGAAGCTCCGCTTACGCGCAATGAAAAATCTTTTAATCTGGGCTCAGCAAAAACAGCATGAGTATGACTATCAACAAAACCGGGCAAAGCCACGCCCCTCATTTTTATATGCTTGGCTTTTTTGGAAAGCTTATGCTTTTTTACCACCTTTTCCTTTCCAATGGCCGCTATGCGCCCTCCATCAATCAATATGGCTCCTGACTTGATGACATTAATATCACGCATGTCCTTACCGCATAACGGAGCGGTAGATTTATTAAATGTGATTATCTGGTCTAAACCTGTAATTAAAATAGACATAGTTTATTTAGCAATCAGTGAACCGAGAGAAGAACCCAGTAAACAACTCTGTTAATTATTTAATAAAGAATTTCTCTTTTTCTACTCACTGCTCTCTGATCTCTGCTTTCTCTTCCCTATCTGTAATTTTCAAATTGCAAAGATATACCAAAATCCTCTTCTTTCAATAAGGTCATAACGTCTTGGAGAATATCTTTTGATTTAGAGGAAATTCTTAAAGAATCACCTTGAATAGATGAATTGGCTTTTATTTTTTTATCTTTCAAAAGTTTGCTTATCATCTTTCCTTTTTCTTGAGGGACGCCTTGCTGAATTTTAATACTCTGCTTAGCTTTTCCGCCCAAAGCATGTTCAATTTTACCGGGTTGAAAATTTTTAAGTGGTAAACCGCGTTTGGAAAGCTTTGTTTGCAATACATCATAAAGAGCTTTTACTTTATATTCATCACTGGATACAAGGTTAAGAGTTTCTTCCTTTTTATTAAATTCAATAGTGGAATCTGTTCCTCTAAAATCATATCTGTTTACAATCTCTTTATTTGCGATACTCACAGCCTCATCAACTACAGTATGCTCAATTTTTGAAACCACATCAAAACTATAATCACTTGCCATAATAATCTCCTTATTTCATCATTGGCGCTTTCACACCTTTTTCTTTCGCGAACTTAATAGCTTTATCATAACCCGCATCCACATGTCTTAAAACACCTGTGGCTGGATCATTGGTTAAAACACTTTCAAGCCTCTTTTCCATCATTTCACTTCCATCCGCCACAATTACTTGTCCGGCATGAAGGGAATATCCTATACCGACTCCACCGCCATGATGGAATGAAACCCAAGATGCTCCCGAAGCGGTATTAACCAAAGCATTTAAAATAGGCCAATCAGCAATAGCATCGGAACCGTCTTTCATACTCTCTGTTTCTCTATAAGGACTTGCCACCGAACCCGAATCCAAATGATCTCTGCCTATAACTATGGGAGCGGATATTTTCCCTTCTCTAACATATTTATTAAAAGCTAAGCCAAGTTTAGCCCTTTGGCCATAGCCAAGCCAACATATTCTAGACGGCAGGCCCTGAAATTCAACTTGCTCACTCGCCATCTTTATCCATCTTTTCAAATGCTCATCCTCGGGAAACATTTCCAAAACAAGTTTATCGGTAACCGCTATATCCTTAGGATCTCCCGATAAAGCGACCCATCTGAAAGGCCCTTTGCCTTCACAAAAAAGATCTCTTATATACGCGGGAACAAAACCGGGAAAGTCATAAGCGTTTTTAACCCCTTGTTTGAAAGCCATGGTCCGAATATTATTTCCATAATCAAAAGTCACAGCGCCTTTTTTCTGCAATTCGAGCATAGCCTCGACATGAATCGCTATGGATTGCATGACAAGGTCCAAATATTTTTTTGGCTCTTTTTCTCGCATTTCATCCGCTTCACTTAAACTCATACCTTTCGGAATATAGCCGTTCATAGGATCATGTGAGGAAGTTTGATCAGTTAAAACATCCACTTTAATATTTCTTTTATTCATTTCGGGAATAATCTCAGCGCAATTACCGACGAGACCTATGGAATAAGGCGTTCCGGCTTTTAAATGCTCATCCGCCATACGCAAAGCCTCATCAAGAGAATCCGTCATAGTATCCACATATTTTTTCTCAAGTCGTTTCTTTATTCTTTCAGGATCAACTTCAACTATAATCGCCACTCCATTATTCATGGTAATGGAAAGGGGCTGGGCTCCGCCCATACCGCCGAGTCCGCCTGATACAACCAATTTATGCTTTAAATCCGTATTAAAATGTTTTTTAGCTAAAGCGGCAAAGGTTTCATAAGTGCCTTGCAATATCCCTTGCGTGCCTATATAAATCCAACTGCCCGCTGTCATTTGGCCGTACATCATAAGACCTTTTTTCTCGAGTTCGTCAAAAACTTCCCAATTCGCCCAATTACCTACGAGATTTGAATTAGCGATAAGAACTCTTGGAGAATGTTCATGAGTTTTAACAACTCCGACAGGCTTTCCCGATTGAATCAAAAGAGTTTCATCATTTTCAAGTTCAATCAGCTCTTTTATTATGGCTTTATAAGCCGGCCAATTTCTCGCGGCCTTTCCACGTCCGCCATAAACGATTAAATCTTCAGGTTTTTCCGCCACCTCGGGATCAAGATTATTCATAAGCATCCGCATAGCGGCTTCCTGCTGCCAGCCTTTGCAAGTAAGCTTATTTCC
>CAZHQC010000114.1:0-7262 GCA_964534135.1 uncultured Elusimicrobiaceae bacterium
AGCGACTACACCTTAAAACAACTTAAAACTGGTTTGACAAGCTAATCCACTAAAGGTTGACCTAAGAATGTCCGATATGGACGGCATTGAAGTATTGCGCGAGATAAAAGAGAAATCCAAACTGACGGAAGTAATTATCATTACGGGACACGGCGAAATAAAAACGGCCATAGAAGCTTTGAAAGAGGGCGCTTTCAGATATATTCGAAAACCTGTCGATTATGACGAATTGTCCATTCATATTAAAGCGGCCTTGGAAAAACAAGAACAGCAAAAAAAAATGGACGCTTATGTGAGAAATTTGGAAAAAGCGATAAATGAAAAAAATGAAGAATTGAAATTGCGTAAGGAAGCGGAGGATGAACTTTTAAAATTAAACGAATGTTTTATAAAATTCGGAACCGATATACAAAACAACATCAACACCATCGTAAAAACAGCGGGTAAACTGTTAAAAGGAAAATGTGCCTTTTACAACAAACTGACCGGTAATTCCCGTTATATAACAGTCTCATGGAACGCGCCCGAGGATATGTCAGGGAAAATGGAAACCGCCGGCGGGCCATGCTTTGAGGTTATTTCTTCCAATAAAGACTTTCCCCTCATCACGAAAAATTTATCCACTTCTCCTTATGCCGAAACCTGTCCATATATAAAAAAACATAATCTCAAAACCTATATTGGACATGTAATTCGAAGCAGGAATACACCCATAGGCGTAATTTGCGTTTTATATCAGCAGGACAAGGCTTTTAGGCAAAGCGAAATTAAAATAATTTCAATCCTTGCCAAGGTCTTGGAAATAGAAGAAGAGCGAAAATACGCGATGGAAAATTTCAACCAGTCGCAAAAAATGGAAGTAGTGGGACGATTGGTGGGTGGGGTGGTTCACGACTTTAATAATCTTCTGATGGCTATAGACGGTTATTCGGATTTTTTAATGAAAAGTTTACCGATAAAAAGCGAAAATTACTCGGATGTTAACGAAATTAAAAAAACCGTTGAAAGCGCGAAAACGCTTACCCGCCAACTTTTAATTTTCAGCCGCAAAGACATTTCCATTTCAAAAATCGTGGATTTAAATGATGTTCTGATAAATATGAAAAAAATGCTCAATAGGGTTATTGGAGAAAATTTTGAACTTAGCTTTATATCAGACCCTGAACTTAAAAATGTCAAAGTAAACCCGGGACACATTGAGCAAATTATCATGAATTTGGTGATCAATGCCAGAGACGCCATGCCTAATGGCGGGAAAATCGTAATTGAAAGCCGCAATATCAAAATCAAAGAACACGATAATAATGTTGATTCTATGCCTCGGGGCCATTACGCCCAAATTACAATTACGGACACGGGTATTGGAATAAACGCGGAAACACAAGCCCATATTTTTGAACCTTTTTTTACCTCAAAACCGCTGGACAAAGGCACGGGCATGGGGCTTTTTACCGTCAATGAGATTATTAATAAAATGAATGGGCGCATTTTTATTCGCAGTGAAGTTAATATCGGGACGGTTGTAACATTTTATATACCTATCAACGCGCCTATAAAATCATTACCGATTAAAGAAACGAAACAAGCTTGCGGAGCCACCATATTGTTGGTTGAAGATAATGAAGCATTGCGACGGGTTATGTCAAGAATACTCCGGCAAGATAATTATGAAATCCTTGAGGCTGCGAACGGCGAAGCCGCAAACACCCTTTTCGAACAAAATAAAAAAAGTATCCGTCTGATAATTACGGATATCGTCATGCCAAAACTCGGCGGGTTGGAACTGGCTAAGCATTTAAAATCCGCCTACCCCGATATCAGAATTATATTTACATCGGGCTATGACAACAATGTTACTCGAAATCAAACGGATTTTGAATTCGGGGATGCGTTTCTTCAAAAACCCGTAACGCAAATTGAACTGCTTAAGCATGTCAAACAGAGTCTTAATAGTGCTAAAAAAACCGATAAAACAGGGCTATAAAAAATATAAGAAAAGTAGGGGAATGAGCGTGGAAAACACCAATGACAATGAAAAAACGAAAGTAAGGCGCGTTACGTTTGTTCATAATAAAGGCGGTACGGGGAAAACCACATCTTGCGTGATGGCTGGCAAAGCTGAATAGGAAAGTGCTGATAGTGGATATGGACTCGCAGGGAAATGCCACCGCCGCCGTGGGGGTGGACAGCGCTAGCGTGGAAGTTTCCATTTCCGATGTGTTGTTTGATAATCGGAGTTTAAAAGACGCCATAATAGAAACCGGGGCCGGAGTTTATTTGGTTCCTTCTTCAGTGGACTTGCTGTTTTCCGAGATGAAGGAGGCTTATCAAATTGATAAAGCCCGAATCTTGGATGATAAATTGCGCATTGTGGAAGATTATTTTGATTATATCCTTATTGATTCTCCCAGCAGCGCCTCATTGCTTATGATGAACGCTATATTGGCGGCCGATGATATTATTATACCGTTGAATTCCGGCAAATAGTTGTATTCCGATAATGTAACTAATGTTACAAGGAAAATACCCATGTATACATATATATATATATGATAAAATAAAATTAGGGGATAGGTAGGGAAGCCTATTTTTATTTTACTTCAAATGAAAAACCTCTAATTTATTAATCTAGTGTCGCGACAAAAAAGTTTAGCAACTTATGTAGTTGCCCAATTCCCGCCACACAGCATCGGCGGGTCTGCCTAAGGCATGACATTGGGCGTAAAGGCGTAACATTCACAAGCTTCTGGCGGGTGTCGTATCAGGGAGCTATGGTTGGAACAACGAACCTTTTGGTTCGTCAGATGTCGAGAGTTATACGAACGACCTTCAGACGACCAAGCCTGATAAATCAGGCAACTACAGTAAACGAAGCTATGCTTCATAAGGTGTCGGTAACTTCGCCGCCTGATAGGCATAGCCTCTAATACGGCAGTGACATAGTCTTCTGTGAACGATCAGTAAACGAGGCTATGCCTCATAAAGTGCCGGAAGTTTCGCTGTCTGATAGGCATAGCCTCTGATACAGCACTGACATAGTCTTGTACGAACGACCAAAATTCATTGGCGGCATGTTGCAGAATTACATTGTCGCGACACTAGTCATTGATTTTAAGCTAATTATTTAGCATCGTTTAATTTTTGATATACATTCTTTTAGGGAGACTAAATGAGTATAAAAAAAAATGTCAGCAAGGTTTATATTGAAAAATATGTGAAACAGAGTCTGGATTTGCTTGAAAAAAGTAATGCGGAAACCAGAAAAACTGAATTAATGCGTATATTGAATATTGAAAAAGTAAAGCCGGTTTTCGAAGAATTTTCAAAGACTACAAAAATGGCTATTGGTATTGTTGGCGTAGGGGGTGAGGTATTATTGGGTTCAGGGTGGAATGATATTTGCATAAAATTTCATAGAAAGAATTCTTTAACTTTGAAAAATTGTTTTGAGAGCGATACCATATTAACCAGCGGTCTAAAAGAAGGGCAATGGAAATATTATCAGTGTAAAAATAATTTATGTGATGCGGTTACTCCGCTGTTTGTTAGCGGTAGACATATCGCCAATGTTTTTATAGGCCAATGTATACTAAAGGGAGAAGCAGCAACAGAAGAAGATATTCAAAAACTATTTGCTAACCAGGCGGATAAATATGGTTTTGATAAAAAAGCTTATCTTGAGGCTTTAAGCCTAGTGCCGTGTGTTAGCAAAGAAGATTTAGAAAAGCATATGAAATTTATAATTGGCTTAGGTCAATTTTTTACAGAGTTCATTTTATCTGATATTGCCAATGCGATAGCCATGAAAAAAATGGAGAGTAGCGATAGTAAACTTAGAAAGAGTGAGAACATGCATAAGGCGATGACTGAGCATATATCGGATGTGATAACTATTATGGGTGTTGATGGAATTGTAAAGTATACAAGTCCCAATATACAGAAAATATTTGGCTGGCTGCCTAAGGACCTGGTGGGCAGAAGCGGATGGAAAATGGTGCATCCTGATGAGATGGAGCGCCTTAAGATGGCATTTAATAAGTTGCTGAAAACAGAAGGAGCCGTTGTGACTGTTGAATTTAAGTTTAAATGTAAGGATGGCATTTATCGCCCTGTTGAGCTGACAGGTGTGAATATGATGAAAAATCCGGAGATAAGAGGCGTGCTTTTAAATTATTGCGATATTACCGAAAGGTATGAGGCTAAAGAGGTTTTGATGGAGTCTAAAAATATGCTCCAGCGAGTAATAGATTTGCTGCCCATAAGAATATTCTGGAAAGACAAAGACTTGAATTTTTTGGGTTGTAATATGGTATTTGCTAAGGATGCTGGCAAGATGTCTACTTCTGAAGTTGTAGGTTTAGATGATTTTAAAATGGTATGGAAAAATGAGGCTGAAGCATACAGGGAAGATGATAAAAAGGTTGTTGAGTCGGGAAAAGAGAAGAAAAATTATGAAGAATCGCAGACAGGCCCTGATGGAAAAGTTAAATGGCTAAAGACAACGAAAGTACAATTGAGTGATGCTGAAGGAAATGTAAAGGGAATTCTTGGAGCTTATGAAGATATAACTCTTCATAAACAAGCGGAAGAAGAACAAGAATTTCTCCGGATGCAACTTGTTCAATCGCAGAAGATGGAATCCATAGGAACTTTGGCGGGAGGCGTGGCTCATGACTTTAATAATATCCTTACTTCCATCATAGGAGATACGGATTTACTGATTAATGATAAAAATATTGATAATGATAATATTAAAAAATCTCTTGCGAGTATAAAAGATAGCAGTTTAAGAGCGGGTGAGCTTGTGAAACAGCTTTTAATGTTCGGCCGTAAACAGTCCGTAAATATGAAAACATTTAACATAAACAAGATAATAGGGAATATGTATAAGATGTTTAACAGATTGCTGGGGGAGAATATCAGCATTAAAATGGATTTATGCGGCGAGGAATGCCATATAAATGCCGATAAGGGCAATATAGAACAGGTTTTGATAAATCTTATGGTGAATGCCAGGGACGCTATGCCTAAAGGCGGTAATATTTTTATTAAGACAAAAAAAATTATTATAAGTGAAGAGAATAAACTTCAATTTGGGAATGTTAAGCTGGGTAAATATGCTCAACTTACCATAGAAGATACCGGTAGTGGTATGACCGGAGAAATTAAAGATAGGGTGTTTGAACCGTTTTTTACCACAAAGAGAGAGGGCAAAGGAACCGGTTTGGGTTTATCGGTAGTTTTTGGAATAATAAAGGTACATAAAGGCGGAATACATGTTTATAGCGAGCCGGGCAAAGGCACAGGGTTTAGTATTTATTTCCCTGTTAGTAATAAGGCAGTGGCAAAAGAAAAAGAATCTGAAAAAAGAAGTTTGGATCTTCAAGGCAAAGGGCAAAGGATATTGATAATTGAAGATGAGGAGGCTATACAAAAAATTGCCGGAAGGATTCTGACAATAAAAAACTATAAATCGAGCATAGCGGGAAGTGTAAAGGAAGCTGTTGAAATATATAAAAGGGAAAAAGGCGATTTTGACCTTGTGTTTAGCGATATGGTTTTGCCTGACGGCACGGGCTTGGACGCTTTAAAAGAACTAAATAAAATTAAGCCGCTTAAGAAAATACTTTTATCAAGCGGTCATCTTGACGATAAATCAGGATGGGAAGAGATAAATAAAAAAGAAATACCTTTTATATCAAAACCCTATGATATGCAAGGGCTCGCGGAAAAAATAGCGGAAGTTTTAAAATCTAAGGGATGAACAAGTAAAGTTGAAGGTTTGTAGTTTCGGGAGAACCGATAAAAAAATATGCGGATAAAAAAAATATTATTAATTGCGGTCACTCTTATTATCGCGTTTTCATTATTTTGGTTTTTTGTAAGGAAAACCAAGGTAAAAGCCGATTACACTCCGGAATATTCGTCCCAGCCCCATGCGCTATCTAAAGTATATTTTTTTGCCGTGCATCCTCTTCATAATCCCAAACGGCTTTTTAAGGTTTATCAGCCTCTTATGGCTTATCTCAATTTTCATACCGACATTAAAATTAAATTGATTGCTTCCAGAAATTATGCCGCTTATGATAAACGCCTTTTTAACGGCGAGTTTCATTTCGCTCTTCCAAATCCCTATCAAACTGTTGAAGCCGCCAAGCATGGTTATCGTATTTTCGGCAAGATGGGAGATGACAAAAATTTTAGAGGAATTATTCTGGCGCGCAAAGACAGCGGTATTGAAAGAGTTGAGGATTTAAAGGGGAAATCCGTCAGCTACCCCGCTCCCACGGCTTTAGCCGCCACGATGATGCCGCAATGGTATCTTTATAGCCATGGCCTTGATATTAAACGGGATATTAAAAATCTTTATGTCGGAAGTCAGGAATCTTCAATAATGAATGTATATCTTGGCCAAACGGCGGCAGGCGCAACTTGGCCTCCTCCCTGGCAGGCTTTTGCCAAAGAAAGGCCTGATATTGCCAAGGCCCTTGTGGTTAAATGGCAGACGGATTTTTTGCCCAATAATGGTTTGGTCGTTAGAAAAGATGTGCCCGCCGAAGTGGTGGAGAGCGTCAGTAAGTTGCTTTTCAATCTTCATACCAATGTCAAAGGGCGAAAAATTCTTGAAGCTATGGAGCTAAGCCGGTTTGAAGCGGCCAATGATTCAACTTATCAATCCGTGCGTGATTTTTTAAAGCGTTTTGAAAAAGAAATAAGGCCTATCAGGGAGAATAAATGATTGTCTGGTTAAAAAAACAATGGTCGATGTCGATTCGCCATCAGTTAATTATTTCGATTGCTTTGTTATTCGGCCTTATAAGTACTGTCTTTGTAGGCGTTTTGGTTAATCGCCAGGAAAGATTTTTAGATAGGCAGATTGAGCAACACTCTGTTGGCCTTGCCAAAATTTTGGCGGCCAATAGCGTCACATGGGTTCTCACTCACGATTTTATAGGACTGGAAGAGGTTATCAATTCATTAAAGTATCAGCATGATTTAAGGTATGTTATGGTAATCGATACCGAAGGAAAGATTATGGGCCATATTAATCATGATAAAGTCGGCCAATATTTTACGGATGCAATCAGCTTAGGTTTATTATCAGCATCCAAGGAAACTCATATTTTGGTTCAAACACCGAGAATTATTGATATTGCCGAGCCAATTTTATATGAAGGGCAGATGCTGGGCTGGGCGCGTCTAAGCTTAAGTAAAGAAGAAAAGATCCAAGGGGTTAAGGACGTTATAAATAATGGCCTTGT
>CAZHQC010000115.1:0-7235 GCA_964534135.1 uncultured Elusimicrobiaceae bacterium
TTTTTAAGCCAATTAAAAGTATCCTTATTTCTATAATAAACGCTTTGTAAATTTGTAACTGAAATAGCGAAAAGAACTTTATCCATTTTACACAAATCTTCATTTGTTCCTTTTAGCTCAATGTTTGAAATTATGCCCAAAGGAATATATTTTATCCCATAATACTCGGGACGAGAAACACCAAAATAGGAAAAAATAATCGGAGGATTACCGTTTGCCTTTAAATACTTGGACAATTCTGGAATATCTTGCCCCCAATCCACATTTGAATCTGCCAAATATTTATAACCGTTATCAGGGCCTCCAATTAAAGAATTGAAGTATGAAAGATAAAACGGATGTGTTTTAAATAAAAAAACGGATGATAAAATAATGGAAAACACCAAAGCTAAAGCCACCTTTTTATTTTTATAAAATTCAGCCAGTCCTATGGAAGCAATAATACAAATAAATGGCATAAGAGGAAGGATATGCCTTATGCCAATTTGAAGTCTTGAGGTAAATGAAATAAGTAAATAAAAAATAAATGGAATTATTATCCAGATATATTTTTTTTGCGGCTTTAAGGCAATGGTAATAAAACCAAGAACAGCGGAAAATAAAACAAAAACAGGTGTTTTAATCAAAAAAGTCAAAGGAAAATACCATAAAACACCATTCATAGAATAATGCCCCCAAGCAAATGAGGGACGACCGGTATTAACTCTCTTTAAAGTAGACAGCAAACCTTCCATATATAGAGATAAATCAAATCTATAAACCAATGCCAAAGTAAAAACCATTAAAAGAATGTATACTCCTGAAAATATAAAAAACTTTTTGAAATCACTTTTTCTTATTAAGAAAAAATCAATCCCCCATATACCTATGAGAATTGGCGCTATTATCACCATGCTAAACTTTGAAGCCATCGCAAGACCGGTAAAAAAGCCTGCCGCGGCAATATATATAAACATTTTATTGCGTGAAATTTCCCGGGCCAAACTTAAAGAAGCCATAGCCCCAAAATAGAAACTTATAAAATAAAAAAGAGCCGCCGCCGAATCAGTGGTTATAAGAGCATTATTTGAAATAAAAATAGGCATAAAAGCAAAAATTATAAGCGCAAAAGCGGCGCTTTCAAAAGAATGCAATTGTTTTGAAAAAAAGAATATAAAAATTGAAAATAAAAGCGTCCAAATTAAAAAAGTAAAAATTCTTGCCGTATTTACTATTGTCTTGGCGCTTTTAGTATTATTAAAAACAAATAAATCGCCATAATGATAGGGCGCCTTAGCTGAAAAATAGGGATGACTCATAAAGGAATTTAATTTATAAAAGAAAAGAGGCGCGGCCGATAACATCTCGGAAAATGGCGGATGATCCATTATATTCATAATGTATTTTCCACCGGCTATATGGCTATAACCGCTTGATAAATGCACCGTTTCATCATAAGTACAGGAAGATTTTTTTATAAAAGCTAAGCCGGCATAAATATGCAAAACTAAAGCGATCAAAACAATGAAAGAGACTATTTTCCCCTTTTTACTTATGCCCATTTGGTTATTATAAGAATTTAGGAAAAATATCACTAATTTAAAAATGTTAATATATTAATCAAATGGCGAAAAATCAATTAATTAAGGAAATAGCAAAAAAAAGGCTAAAACTGTTTGAAAATTTTGTCAATATATTGGTATCCAAATACGGCTATCGCCATAATTTTTTTCTTACTGATTTTTATAGCATTGGTATAGCGCTTGAAGAAATTTATTTTAAAGAATCTGAAATTATAGACACTTGGCAAAAATACCTCCAAAACAAAAACAATAAAAACCATCATATACAGCTCTATATAGGCTGCCCCTATTGTACTTCAAGATGTTCTTGCTGTATTTATTTTAAGGAAATAGGTGTGGCTAAGCTTGTTGAAGAATATAAAAACAATCTTATAGCTTTCATAAATTCTTTCTCGAATGTTTTAAAAAATATAAATTTTGACAATATATATTTCGGTGGCGGCACACCCAGCATATTTACAGAAAAACAAACCGAAGAAATTTGTTGCGCCATTGAAAAAAAAATACGTTTTGATCCAAAAGGAGAAAGAACTGTTGAATGCAATCCGGCCACAACAACATTTAAAAAACTAAAATCATTTAAAAAAGCCGGGTTTAACAGGGTAAGCTTCGGAGTGCAATCGCTAAACCCAAAAGTCCTTAAAGAAATCAACCGCGGTTATCAAACTTTTCCCATGGTCAAAGATTCAATTTTGGGAGCAAAAAAGGCCGGAATAGAATATATCAATGTGGATTTAATGCTTGGTCTTTATAATGACACGCCCAAATCATTTATAAACACCTTTAAAAAAATAATTGCCCTAAAACCCTATACGGTAAGAGTTTATTCCAGCCAACCCATAAAATCTTACCTTGATAAATATTTTAAGGGCAAACTAAGTAATTTTGAAAAGCATTATGAAAAACAAAAACAAGTGTTAACTAAATTACGCCTCATAGCCTCTGAAATGAATTTCTCTTATGAAAAAGAGGGTTTAGAATTTAATAGAAGGTCCACTAGCGCCACAGACTTTAAAAACAAAGATATTCCCCCTTTAAACGCGGTCTACCATACTTATATAGAAGATAAAGAGGCGTCTCTATTTTGTTTGGGACATGCCGGCAATTCATATATTTATAATCAAATAAGATATCGCAGCACCCCGCTGCATAAAGATCCCTCTAAAAACACCTTTATTGGAATTAAAACAGACAGAAAAAATGAAATGGCTTATTTTTTGCTTAACAATCTCTCTAATGATAAAGCTGTTTCCCTAAAAGCTTTTAAAAAAGTTTTCAAGGCGAATTTAAGAGATGAGTTTGAATATGAAATAAAACTTTTGGAAAGCCTTAATAAAATAGAATTTAATGGAGATAAGATGATATTCTTGCCTGTGCAAGCCAAGGAAAGATTTACTTATTCTATGTTTTTTATTCCCTACCCCCAACTCTTAAAAAACCTAAAAAACCTGCTTGATGGAAAAGGAAAAACATTGCCTATAAAAAAGGATAATGGCAAAGATTAAAAACTGCGCAATATAAAATAATAAAAACTATTCATATTTTAAAGCTTCCACCGGGTCAAGTTTTGAGGCGCTCCAAGCCGGATATATGGCGGCAAAAAAACCTGTTAGCATAGCGGCAAAAACAGATAAAAAAGGCATCCACCATTGAACCATCATCATGTCAGTATTACCTTTAGACGCCAAATACTGAATACCAATAATGCCAATAAATACGCCTGCAATACCTCCAATAAACCCTAAAAATGTGGCTTCAACAATAAACTGAGACATAATATTCATCCGTGTGGCGCCGATAGCCCTTCTTATACCTATTTCTTTTATCCTTGAATAAACGGTAGCCAGAGTAACATTCATAATACCTATACCTCCGGCCATTATGGCAATAATACCTATTATCAAAACCGTATACATATCGCGAGCCTTATCGGTTAATTGTTCCTTTATCAATTCTCTATAATCCTTAATTTCAAATTTCAATTTACCGCTATGTCTGCTCTGTATAAATTTTTCAATCTTTTTTTTATAGGAAGTAATTGTTTTCTCATCTCCCGTATCAATATTTATCGTTCCAATTCCATCTCCACTCATGGACCAGCCGCTTAAAAACCTTTGAGCGGTGGTTATGGGAACAAATATTTTACCGTTCCCTCCGCCGGATACACTGAGAAAAGTTTTCGGATTTTTTTCAAGAACAGGTTCCTCTAATATTCCCACTACGGTATATAAATTATCACCAAGTTGAATTGTGGAGCCAAGAACTTCATTATGCTTAATATATTCTTGAAACTTGTCCCGCCACGAATACATTTTCATCCATTTTGGTTTTTTTATCCAGCCTCCGTTTTTAATTATTACGCAGACCCTTTCAAAATTATCCACATCATATTGATTTAGAAACCGCCCCTTTAAATTATAAATCCAACCTCTGCGTCTCCACTCCGGATTTATTCCTTCCACCCGCTGTCTCGTATGAAATTTTCCCTGACCTACTTTTGCCCATTTTGTAAGAGAAGGAGACACCATATAAAGCCTTGGAAATTCCTTTCTTATGGCCGAAGAATCTTCAAGTGTTAAAACATCTACCGGCTCATTTTCATTTACCGTAACTGTTCCGCCGCCTCTTTGCATTTGCACAGTCATTTTACCTGGGCCAGCTATTTCAAGAGCCTTTTTTGTTCTAAATGTCATTGAATAAATTAAAACAAGACTGTATAAAATTGAAATTACTCCGATTGAAATGGCAAAAAAACTAAGGAAAGACCTCATTTTATGATGCCATATTTCAAGAGAGCCGGTTTTTAATAATTCTGATATCTTCATTAATTTCTCAAACTCTTTTTTCTATCCTTCCATCTTTCATAATTATCATTTTTGAAGCTATGCGCGCCAATTCATTATCATGAGTAACCATTATTACCGTAAGCCCGTCAGTATTCAATTTTTTCAATAAATCCACTATATTTTTTCCTGTTTTTGAATCCAAATTACCGGTAGGTTCATCAGCAATAATCAATTCCGGCTTATTGGCAATAGCGCGCGCCATTGCCACCCTTTGACATTCACCGCCGGAAAGTTCCAAAGCGCTATTATTTTCTTTTCCCTTCAAACCCACTTCTTCAAGTAATTCATATGATCTTTCAAAAGCAATCTTTTTTTCCACACCCGCATAAAGCATAGGCAACATTATATTTGCGGAAGCTGAAAACCTTGGAAGGAGATTAAAGGATTGAAAAATAAAACCTATTTTTTCTCTTCTAAGCATTGATCTTTTTTTATCATTAAAAAAAGTGACATTTTTGCCTTGAAAAAAATACTTTCCACTGCTTGGGTTATCTAAAAAACCCAAAATATGCAGAAGAGTAGATTTACCGCAACCTGACGGTCCGGTTATGGATAAAAAATCTCCGGCTTTTATTTCCAAATCAATTTCTTTAAGAGCTTCATAACCCTTTGATTTTTTTACAGGATAAACTTTTTTTAGATTTTCACATTTTATCATCTGATTCCAGATTAAGAGGCTTATCAGTATAAACCTCATCTTTTTCTTTTAAACCGCTTAAAATTTCAATATTTCTAACACCCCTAAGCCCTGTTTTAATCAAGACTTTTTTTGCTTTGCCTCCGGGAACATAGAGATAAGCAAAAGTAACTCCATATTTTTCAAAAAGCCCAGTAAGAGGCATTATAAGAATGTCTTTTTTTGAATCCATAATAGCTTCAACTCTCGCCGTTATTCCCGGCCTTAGAAACTTATGATATCTGCTTATTTCCGCCTGCACTCTAAAAGTTTTTATTCCACTGCGATTATCTTTATCCGCTTGAGGAGATATCATGGAAATTTTCCCGGAAAAAACTTCATTTTCAATAGCATCAACATGTATTTTAACCGGCATGCCCACTTTAAGCTTAAAAATATCCATCTCACCTACTTTCAGCTTTACCAGCATTTTATTGTAATTGCCAATACGCATAAGACATGAGGGATTGGAAGAGGTGGCTGCGCCCGTTATTCTTTGGCCAATTTTTGCCATAGTAGCTTCGCTATAATATCCACTGCTTACGCAACACATAACCGTTCCACTGATAGGCGCAAAGACATCCATAGGGATAAATTTATCCGCTTCGCTTTGACCAGGTTGAACTATGGCAATCTTATCACCTTTCTTTACTTTTTTTCCTTCTACAACAAACAATTTCTCAATTCTACCGCTAACTTTTGAATTAACGTCCATTATGTTTTTCGGGACAACTTCGCCAATATCATTGAATTTAACTTCTATTTTGCCTTTTGAAAGAAGGACCTTCTCAATTTCGCCTTCGACTTCTGAAGTTTTTTTATAAAGATTATATCCCCACCATGTTCCTCCTACCAAAACAAAAACACTAAAAACGTATATTGAAGTTTTTAAAGCTAAATTTTTAAATTTTTTCATAAGCTTCCTCTCTTTAAATTACCACAATTGTATTCCCACGGCCTTCTCATATTTAGCTCTGCTTAAAAGCAAGTCATAAAATGAATTGGCAAACTCACTTTGGGAATTTAAATCATCATCTTGCGCCTCAGCCAACTCTATCATACCGCTTTGGCCCTCGCTATATTTTTGATTAACTATTTCCAAATTCTTTTTTGAAATATCAGTCTTCAGTTTTGAAACCTCATGTGTTTTTAAAGCAGTTTCAAGAGAAAGATATTCTGATATAATTTCTTTCTCAATTTCAAACTCCAACAATTTAATGTATCTGGAATTTTCTCTCACCTTAATTTTAGAGGCAATAACAGTATTTCTATCTGTTATAGTTTCCGGACCAATAGGGATGGATAAAGCAGCTGCCAGGGAGTATGTTGGATCCGTCGCGCCGGATGCTGCCCTGCCTATTTGACCAAACCCAGCTTTATCCCAATTGGCATATACGGAAAAATTAGGTAAAGAATTTAATCCGGCTTTTGACTTCTCTACTAAACTTTTCTTTAAAGCTAACTTGGCTAATTTCATTTCAAGACGGTTTTCAAGCGCATATTTAATATCAACTTTCATATCGGGAAGAATTTTTTTATAGCGTTTATCTATATCGGAAATATTAACTTTTGCGCTGGGAGAGACATAAAGCAATACATTAAAAGACATCATTGATGTTTTATAATTTTTAACGGCGCCAATTTCGCGCAAATGACTATTTCTATAATTCAAATCACTTTTAAGCAAATGCGAAAGACTTTTCATTCCATTTTCGTAATAGTGTTTAACTTTTTTATATTGTTCTTCATATGATTGCTTACTCGCTTTTACCACTTCCAATAGTTTTTTCTTCCGTAAAACATCATAATAACTTCCCAATGAAATCAATGCTATTTGCTGTTTTTTTAGCAATAAATTAATCTCGGATATTTCCGCGCCTATTGAAGAAATATCTATAGCCCTCTTATCTTTGAAAGAATTAAACAAATTAATACTGAGCCCGGTATTTACCGTAGTATTATCTTTGTCAAAATCCAGACTTGGATTATTGTACGCGGAATAGGGAGTATTAATAGCTCTGAAAGTTATTGAGGGAATAAACGCGTCTGAAAAAGTTTTTATATAACTATTCTTGGCAATCTCAACACTTTCTATACTTTTCTTAATCTCATGAGAATGCTCAAGCACAGCTCCCACATAAGTGGAAGTGG
>CAZHQC010000116.1:0-7211 GCA_964534135.1 uncultured Elusimicrobiaceae bacterium
GCCTTTATCTGTGTTACATAACCGGTGCATCGGCAAAGATTACCGTCTAATTCTTTTTTTATATCCTCTTCTGTTGGCGATGGTTTTTTCTCCAAAAGATGTTTGGTAACAACTACCATCCCCGGTGTGCAATAACCACATTGCACGGCTCCCGCTTCAACATAAGCTTCCTGAATCGGATGCGGTTTTTCAATGGTCCCAATTCCCTCAATGGTTACTATATCGCCGCCATGTGCCGTTACCGCCGGCATCATGCATGACAAAACAGGCTTACCATTAAACATAATGGCGCAGCTTCCGCAATCTCCGCTATCACAACCTTTTTTAGCGCCTTTATAACCATATCTTCTTAAAGCATCCAAAAGAAATTCATTATTCTTAACTTTTAACTTTTTATTCTCACCGTTAATTTTAAGGCTTATTTCAAAAAGTCCGTCTTCGGATTTAAGAACATTTGTATTTTTCATATTTTTTCCTCCATAACATCAGTTAAAAATCTTTTAAACATAACGCTGGCAACTTCCTTTTTAAAAGCGATATTGGGAGAGGATAATTTCAATATATCCAAATTTCCAATGAAGGCTTCCATGGCTTCTTCAATGATTTCAGAAGATAATTTTTGATTTGAAATGATACCTTCGGCGGCCTCAAGTCTTATGGGCTTGGGAGAAAGTGATCCTACAATTACTCTTGGTTTTTCAACTTTTCCTTTTGTAACCGACAGCGCAAAGGCGCAACTTGCATAGGATTCCCAGCAAGCTTGAGTTTTGGCAAACTTTTCATAATTAGCTTTGGATTTTTTGATATGAGCGGGAATTATTATTTCAGTAATAATTGAATCAAAACCCAGTTTATGAGGAAAGTCTTTATCGTAAATATCTACTATCGGATATATTTTGGAAGCTTTCGAAGAAGCTATGCGCACCTTAGCATTAAGCGCGCAAAGTAAAGCCGGAAAAATATTAAAAGAATGAGGTTTTGCTATATTTCCACCAATAGTCGCCATATTTCTTATAAGCTGACTGGAACATTTCGACGCGGCTTTTGATAATACGCCACAAGCCCATTGTTTAGCTAGAGGATTATCGTCTATCTCATCAAAGGCGCAAAGAGCTCCAATCGTTAAATCTCCTCCTGAAACTTTTATATATTTCAAAGGCAAATATCTTATATCAACATACTGCTGAATGGAATCCCCGATAGACTTGGCAATTAAAGTGCCGCCGGCTACCGCAATGGATTTATGTTTCTTATCTTTTAATAATTTTATAGCTTCTTCAACAGTTTTTGGAAAACAACAATATTCCAGATTTTTCATGCTTTTATCTCCTAAAATTTATATAAGTTTTTTATTTCAAAATTTGCTTAAAACCTTTTTTCAACAATACTCCGGACATAGCTCGCCTATAATCACCATCGGAACGAATATCCGTTATCGGACTTACTTCTTTTTGAATAATTAAAGCCGCCTTTTCCAAAATTTCAACGCTTAATGTTTTATTTTTCAGAAAAGCGCAGGTTTTGGGTGCTGTAATTATTTGGGGCGCTACCGATGCTAAAGATATTGATACGCTTTTAACCATCCTCTTATTTATATTAACGGAGATGGCAAGACCTATTTTAGATATGGCAAAAGAACTTCTGGATGCCAATTTCATATATGCGCCTTTATGACTTTTTTTAGGAATTTCAAAACCCCATATAAGCTCATCTTTTTTAAGGGCTGTTTTTCTTAAACCCAGAAAAAAATCTTTAAGCGGCATTTTTCTTTTTTTACCTTTCTGATAAAGCACAATATAGGCTTCCTCTGAAACAAGCGCACAAGCTAAATCAGCGCTCGGAGAAGCATTGGCACAATTACCGCCCAAGGTTGCCATATTCCTTAATGAGGGACTAGCAAAATGAGGTAAGGCGCTTAAAAGCGTAGGCAGGTGTTTTTTGATAATAGAGGAATCTTCAAAATCTGAGACCTTAACCCCTGAACCGATTAAAACGGTTTTAGCTGTTTCTTTTATATAGGAGAATTCTTTTAAACCTGAAATATCTATCCAATATTGGCTATTTTCAATATCGGCATTGGCCCTGACCGTAAGGTCGGTTCCACCCGCAAGATATTTTCTGTCCGCCGGTAAAGAGAGAAGTATTTTATTTAATTCTTTTAAACTCAAGGGTTTAACAATCAAATCAGGAAACATTCACAAAAACCTCATTAAATTTATTTTTTGGCGCATTTTTTTACGGCAACAATAATCTTTTCATAACCCGTGCAACGACAAAGATTGCTCGAAAGAGCTTCTTTGATATCTCTTATAGTGGCTTTCGGTTTTTTCTTTAAAAGAGCCTCTGCAGATATAATCATACCCGGCGTGCAAAAACCGCATTGCACCGCGCCCTCGTCGATAAAACTTTGCTTTATGCGATGAAGCTTGTTTTTTTCTTTTAAACCTTCTATGGTAATTAAATTCTTGCCATGAATTTGAATAGCCATCATAATACAGGAATTAACAGCTTTACCGTCCACAAGCACCATACAAGCGCCGCATTCCCCCTCACCACAACCCTCCTTAGTGCCTTTAAGATTTAAATCATTTCTTAAAAACTCCAGCAAAGTGAGAGAAGAATCTATATCTCTTTCAACTTTCTCGCCATTAATAAGACATTTAAGCGAGAAAATTTTATTATGCTTATTTTTTTTCATTTTTAGAATCTATGTCCTATACCTATAAGAAGCTTGGCTCCACTGATAATAATACGGTCATCTTCAGATTTAATATCTCTGTCAAAACCTATACTATTCATTTCATATCTAAACTCGGCCACAAATTGAGTTTTTTCATTAACTTTCACTCTTATACCGACAGGAATTCTAAATATAAAACCTAAAGCAAATTGTTCAACAGGCCTTGAAAAAGTGGAAGAAGCCGTAAAACCTTGTACACGGGGAAGTTCTATGGAATTAAGAGACATACCCATACCCATACCGAAATAAGGATCCACCTTCTCGCCGGCATGCCGAATTAGTAAATCACCGCTTATGCCAAAAGATGTTACCGTAAGATAATCTTCATTGGTAAAGGTAAAATTACCCGGAGAACCATTATTCAAAGTCCAAGTAGTGGACTGCGGCTTAATGTTTCTTTTTTCAAGTGATAATTCCAAATCTCCGCCTATAGCGCCTTTTCCAAAACCGCCCACGCGCATAGCTATCGGTCCCACTCCTTCACTTGCAAGCTTAGTCCATTTTACCGACCTGAAATAGGCCGTTCCACCCGAATAATTTATACCCAGAGCATTGGTAAAATCAGCAGCATTAGCGGTCAATTTTATATTTGCCAAAGGATTGGCAAATTCCAAACTGATATTGGGAGCGCCGAAACCCATGAATAAATCAAAAAAACCATATTCATGTTGCCCTTTAGTCCGCGTTCTGGCAACTCTCTTGGCTTTAGGTTGATAAACAACTTGCTGAACAGGCTGAGCAATAGCCTGGTCGCCGCCCATCCAATCTTTTTCAATTATAATTTGCGCCGCGCCTATAGCTCTAGCTGTCTCGGTTTTTATAAGCCTTGCATTAACTTCAATTTTTCCGCCCTTTCTTTCAATAAGCGTTCCCGTTATAATGGCATCCACACCCAAAACTTTTCCAAGTTCTTTAGTGCTGCCGGCATCCATTATCCCAGAAGATTGAAGCTTTAATTCGTTCATAACTTTATCCAAAACGCTTCTTTCGATAATTTCAAATTTCTGAAGATTTATCATTTTCATTGTAAGCCTTTCGCTTATAATGGAACCGTCCGTAGTTCCTTCTCTCGCATCCGCATATGAAAACGGTATGATGGCAATTTTTTTATCAACCAAGCTTTCTCCAGCGGCATTGCTTATTTCCAAGGCAAGCTGACTATATTTATCATCCGCCGCATTTACCTTAAGATTAAAACTCATTAATGCCAAAACAGCAATTATCCACATATATTTATTTTTCATAGTAACCCCTTATTTAACTTTCCCTTTGTTTTTATTTTCTAAATACGACCAGACATCTTCGGGAAGAATAGGAACTTTCTTTATTCTCACCCCACAGGCGTTTTTAACGGCATTTCCGACAGCTCCGGCCATACCTATTAAAGGAACTTCTCCCATACCTTTGGCCTTATAAGGCCCTCTGTCATAAAATTTCTCTACAAAGATTATATCGTATTCGGGCTTATCATTGGTATTGGCCATCATATAATCCGTAAAATTAGGATTCATCATCTTGCCGTTCTTATAAACGAGATTCTCATAAAGCGCCCAGCTCATACCCTGAAGCGAACCGCCTTCAGCTTGGCCTTCGGCAAGAACGGGATTTACTATTTTTCCCACATCATAAGCGCAAGTCATTTTTATGGGTTTAATTACGCCCGTTTCTTTATCAATTTCAACTTCAACAATATTGGCATTATAAGAATATACCGAATAAACATCTCCCTGCCCATTTTCATCATTAAATGTGGTATCGGGAGCTATGTACCAGCCTTGCTCGCCCATCTTTAATCTTTTTGCCCAGCATTCGGCCACAACTTCTTTAAAAGAAATCTTTTTTCCACTCATTGAAAATACGCCTTGGAAAGCCGTCATCGCGCCTGCTGCCTTTGCGCCTTTTTTCAAAAGCATAATTTTGGCTGTTGAAAAAATTCTATCTCTAAGAGGCGCGGAGGCTTCAATTATGGCATTACCGCTCATGAGTGTTGTCCGGCTTGCCACAGTAGGACCGGAATCTGATACTTTCGAAGTATCAACTTCTTGCACTCGCACATTTTTATAAGGCGCATTTAAACTTTCAGCCGTTATCTGGCTTAAAACGGTTAAAGCCCCTTGGCCCATTTCAGTATTGCCCACATTCACATTAATGGAAGCATCTCTAAAAACATTTACATAAGCTCCCGCTCTATCTAAAAATTTTCCTTTAGCTCCAAGACCTACGCCATAATAAGTAGCTGAAACACCTAAGCCTCTTACTTTATCTCCCAAAGATTTTTTAGCCTTGATTTTTTTATCCCAGCCTGAATTTTTTCTAACAGCCAAAAGAGTTTCCTTCAAACCGCAAGAGCTTTCTATCTTTTGCCCCGTAACTGTTTTATCTCCCGGGCCTAAAATATTTTTTAGTCTTAAATCTATGGAATCAATATTTGCCTTTTCGCTTAAATCATCTATCAATGATTCCTGAGCAAAAACAATCTGCGGTTGGCCAAAGCCTCTAAAAGCTCCACTCGGAACTTTATTGGTGGCAACGGCATAAGCTTCAATAAGAACATTATCAATTTTATACGGCCCCGCGGCATGCACAGCTCCCCGCCAAAGAACAATGGGAGAAAGAGTGGAATAAGCTCCTCCGTCAAGAACATATTTGATTATGCAGGAGGTAATTTTTCCATTTTTATTGGCGCCATAAGAAACACTGGACCAAGAAGGATGCCTTTTGCTCATAGACATAAAATCTTCTTTTCTATCATAAACCAATTTTATCGGGCGATTTGTTTTTACCGCGCAAATAGCTGCGTGAGAAGCTACTAAAGCTGGAACATCCTCTTTACCGCCGAAACCACCGCCTGTAACAGATTGAATAATTTTGACTTTATTATAAGGTATACCTAAAACGGCGGCAACCGCATCATGAATATAAAAAGGGCATTGAGTCGTGCTATGGACAGTCATAAGATTGCCGGGTTCAGGAACGGCTATGGCGCATTGTGTTTCAAGATAACCGTGAACCTGATAATTGGTTGAAAATTCATCTTTAACCACCATATCGGCTTTTTTCATCGCGGCTTTGGCATTGCCTTTCTTAATTATAAATTTTGAAAATATATTGTCAGAACCATAAAGTTTAAGCGATTTTTTCTCAAGGGATTTTAAAGGGTCCGTCTGAAAAGGCAATTCTTTATATTTTATTTGAACAAGTTTAGCGGCTTGCCTGGCGGCTCTTAAAGTTTCAGCCACAACCAAAGCTATCGTCTCACCTTCAAATTTAGATTCCTTTTCAGGCAGAAAAGGATAATCATCCAGAACTATCGGCCATTGCTTGGCGCCCTTTATATCTTTATATGTGACCAAAGTCACATAACCCGGAATCTTTTTAGCTTTTGCATCTGAAATGCCCAATATTTTTATTCTGGGCTTTGGATTTCTAACAGCAGCGGCATAAAGCATGCCGTCAAAAACATAATCATCAGCATATTTACTTTGGCCTTCGACTTTAAGCAAAGCGTCTTTTCTTTTTACCGATTTTCCAACATAAGATAATTTTGCTTTTTTCATTTACAAACCGCTCCAACTTTAGCCTTTACCATCTTCATATGTTTTGCGTCTTTTTTATAATGCACAGCCATAATTTGGCTTAAAACCGAAATAGCTATTTCACCGGGAGTTTCCCCACCGATATTAAGACCTATGGGAGAAAAAACCCTTTCATCTTTTAAAGGGTCCATTTTTTCCTTTTTAAGATCTTCAAATGTTTTTGCAACCTTGCTTTTACTTCCTATCATGCCAATATAAGAAGCTTTGCTTTTCATGGAAGCTAAAAGACATTCTTTATCGGAAGAATGACCTCTTGTCACAATAACAATGTAAGTATTATTATCCGGTTTAAGATTGTCCAATGCTTTATAAGGCTCTTCCGTCAAAATCTTTGAGGCATTGGGAAATCTTTCTTTATTTGTATATTCCGCTCTATCATCAACAATAGTATAAGAATAACCCGCAACATCAAAAGCCTCGGAAAGCTTAAAAGAAACATGACCGGCGCCCAATACAATTATTCTAAAAGCTTTATTATATACTTCTATGAAAATTTCGGCTTTTCCCGAGCAAATCATATTGGTATTTCCTTTTGCCGTTAAATCAAAACTAAATATACCGCTTTCGCCTTTCTTTATACATTCAATGGCCTTTTTTATAGTCAAGCCCTCTATGGCGCCACCTCCTACAGTTCCTTTTATGCGCCCGTTGGAATAAACAAGCATTTTAGATGTTATTCCTCTTGGCGTGGAACCCTTAGTGGAAATAATGGTGGCAAGAGCCACATCTTCTCCGGTTTCTATGGATTTAGCCAAACAACTTATAACATCACGAGTTTCTTTCATAGCTTTCATTTTACTTTATTTTATATATATAAACTATTTTAGTGGATTAGCTTGTCAAACCAGTTTTAAGTTGTTTTAAGGTGTAGTCGC
>CAZHQC010000117.1:0-6704 GCA_964534135.1 uncultured Elusimicrobiaceae bacterium
GCATGCCAGAAAAGATTAACCCAGCCATTTGAATAAAGAGCTCCGAAGAAACCTGAGATAACTTCAGGACTTGTGGCGCCGTTGAAATTTCGAATTGAAAGAAAGACATAATGCATGGCCCAGCCGGCGACAACACTATAATAAGAAAGTATTACAAAACCTGATAGAACGCCCATCCAGCCGACTATTTGCCAGAAACTGCTCTTAGAAGTCAGTTTTATGAATGCTTCAACCGGTGAACTTTGAGTTGAACGGCCTATGGAAAATTCACAAATCATAATAGGGATGCCTATGGCGAATATGCTGACCAAATAAATAATCACAAATAAGCCGCCGCCGTTCATTCCGGCTATATAGGGAAATTTCCAAATATTACCAAGGCCGATAGCTGAACCGGCGCAAGCGAGCATAAAGCCCATGCGAGTCGACCAATGTCCTCGGCTTTTTAACTTTTTAGTCATAGTCATCTCTGGTTAATTATGATAATGATTATTATATTAAAGACACGGTGAAATTCATAATTTTTTTTAGTGAGGTTAAGGTCTCTATTTTAGTATAATTTTTTTATTGTAAAGGTGTCTCTCAACAACCCATGAAAAAACATAAACAATCATTAGACATAGAGTTAAACAGCCGGTTCAAAAAAGCGCTTGATTTAATGGAACATACTTCAAAAAGCGTTTTTGTTACCGGCAGAGCAGGCACCGGCAAATCCACTCTGCTAAGATATTTTCGTCAGCATACATCAAAAGATGTTATTGTTCTCGCTTCAACGGGAGTTGCGGCTTTAAATGTTGGCGGGGAGACAATACATTCTTTTTTTGGTTTTAAGCCTGATATTACCCTTGATAAGATAAAACGCTTGAAAGGCGCCAAGGCTCGTTCTTTCAAAAGCATAAACACCATAATTATAGATGAAGTTTCCATGGTAAGAGCGGATTTATTGGATTGTGTTGATTCTTTTTTAAGATTGAATGGCAGAGATCCCTATGCTCCATTTGGCGGGATGCAAATGATACTTATCGGAGATTTGTATCAATTGCCCCCGGTAGTTTCTTTCAAGGAAAAGGAATTTTTTTCCCGGCGTTATGCGGGGCCGTATTTTTTTGACGCGGACGCTTTTGAAAATTTTGAAATGGAATTTGTTGAACTTGAAAAAATTTATCGTCAGAAATCTCAAGATTTTATTTCGATTCTAAATTCCATAAGAAATAATTCAGTAGGCATGAAAGAATTGTCCGTTTTAAATTCGCGCGTGGATAAGGAATTCGAGAAAACATCCGAGTCAGAACGCATTATAAGTCTTGTGACTACAAATAAAGCCGCTTATGAAATAAATAAAGCTCATTTAAGCAGGCTTACAGGCTCGGAATATATCTATACTTCCGATATAGACGGTAAATTTTCCAGGCAGGCCTATCCTACCGATGAAGATCTTTTTCTTAAAATCGGCGCGCAAATTATGCTTTTAAATAATGATTCTTTGGGGCGATGGGTAAACGGCTCCATTGGTGAAATAGTGAATATTGCGCGGGATTTAAAAGGCGGTAGGGACAAGATTATGGTTATGCTGTCAAATGGCAATCTTGTTGAAGTCTTGCCTTTTACTTGGGAGCTTTTTCATTTTAAATTTGATGATAAAACCAATAAAATCGATTCTGAAACAATCGGTTCCTTCAGGCAGTATCCATTAAAGCTCGCTTGGGCGATAACCATTCATAAAAGCCAGGGTAAAACTTTTGATAAGGTTATTCTTGATTTGGGGCCTCGCGCTTTTGCCGCAGGGCAAGTCTATGTGGCTTTAAGCCGTTGTGTGAGTTTAGAGGGGATTTCTCTTGTAAGAGCGATTCGAAAATCGGATATTATTATTGATAGAAGAATTGCCGGGTTTCTTGCCGGGCTTTATGACCGACAGGCATATGTTTTAAGTCATTAAAATCAGGGGGACTGGATATATGAAAATCATAAAACAATTGTTCCAAGTAACTTTATCGATGTGTTTTTTCGTTTCAATGGCTTTATCGGGAGTAGTGATTAATATGGAAATGGAATCGGAAAAAGGCGCCGTTAAAAGTTTGTTTGGATTTTAAAATAGGAAGATAGAAAAAAATGCACATTAGACCGATGATAACGGGAATATTGAGCTGTATTCCCGGGATGAAAAAATTGCATTACCTTTTGTCAAAAGGTAAGATTGGCGATGCTTCGGCGAGAGCCTCTTATTCAATTTGGATGAGACACTTGGTAATGGCCGAGCGTAACGGTCTCTTAAAGGGATGTCCTTCCATTATTGCGGAATTAGGTCCGGGGAAGACTTTGGGAGTCGGTTTGGCGGGATTGATATCCGGAGCTGAAAAATATTATGGACTTGATGTTGTGGAATATTGTTCAAGCTCGGAGACACTTGGACTATTTGATGAAATTGTTGAATTATTCAAAAATAGGACAGATATTCCCGGGGAGAGTGAATATCCCAATGTAAAACCCCGCTTGGAGTCCTATAAATTTCCGGAACATATTTTTCCAAATGGCGCTCTTGAAAAGGCTCTTGATGAGAAAAGAATTGCCAAGATACGAAATGCAATTTCTCTTTTTAGTTCAAATGATATGGGAGAAATAACTGGTAAAAAGAATTCTAATAATAAAATGATGCCTTCTCGTGCCCTGCGTAATAAAAGAGGCGGCGGAATAATTTCCTATTATGTTCCTTGGCATAAAATTAAAATAATTGAAGAGATGACTGTGGATATGATATATTCTCAAGCGGTTATGGAACATGTTGAGGATGTTTCCGAAGCCTATAAAACGATGCGGCTTTGGCTTAAGCCGAAAGGAATTATATCGCATCAAATTGATTTTAAAAGCCACGGTACGGCGGCCGAATGGAATGGTCATTGGGGCTATGGAGATTTTCTTTGGAAAATTATAAAGGGCGGCAAACTTTATTTGATAAATAGGGCTCCGCATTCAAAACATATAAGCATGATTGAAAACGAAGACTTAAAGATAGTTTGTGATATTCTTGTTAAAAAAACAGATGGCATTCAAAGACATCAATTAGCGCGTAAGTTTAAATCTCTTTCGGATGAAGATTTGCATATTAGCGGAGCTTTTATCCAAGCAATAAAATAAACATGAAGTTTAGAAGAAGTATTCTGTAAAATAATGATAATAAAAGATAAGTAAAAGGAGAAATTTATGAGTTCAGATCCACATCATTTCAAACCTTATGTCGCGCCTGAAAAAAACATGAAAGAATTTACACTGCGCGCCGTTATAATAGGTATTGGTTTAGGCGTTGTTTTTGGCGCTGGAAATGCTTTTCTCGGTTTAAAAGTCGGCATGACTGTTTCAGCTTCAATTCCTGCCGCCGTAGTATCTATGGCAATACTTAGAGCTTTTTTTAGAGGGGGAACGATACTTGAAAACAATATCGTTCAAACTGTGGCCTCAACCGGAGAATCTTTAGCCGCGGGTGTGATATTCACCATCCCCGCTATGTTTTTATTGGGTTATAATCCTTCCATCTTTATGATTTTCTGGCTTACTCTTTTAGGCGGAGTTTTAGGTGTTTTATTTATGATTCCTCTTAGAAAGTATCTTATTGTTAAAGAGCATGGTAAATTGCCTTATCCGGAAGGAACCGCTTGCGCTGAAATATTAAAAGTTGGTGAGGAAGGCGGCGGCAAAGCTTGGTTTATCGTTTTTGGCGGACTTCTTGGAAGTGTCTATAAAATTTGGATGAGTGGAGTTTATTTATGGGAAAGTATTCCCGGCTGGACATTAAGTTTTTATCAAAGAGCCGTAGTTAACCTTGAAGCTACTCCCGCTTTGCTCGGTGTAGGTTTTATAATCGGACCTAGAATTGCTGCCGTAATGCTTGCCGGCGGAGCTTTAGGTTGGTGGGTAATAATACCTATGATGAAAATGTTTGCGGCAGGTTCGGCAATAGCTATTTATCCCGGTACCATTCCTATAGCTCAAATGACTTCTGGCGATATATGGTCTGACTATGTGCGTTATATTGGAGCCGGAGCGGTTGCTTTCGGTGGTTTGGTGGGACTTGTGAAATCGGGACCGATTATTTGGCGTTCTTTCAAGCTTGGCTTTTCCGAAATTAGTAAAGGTTTTTCTCATCGTAAAGGTATATTGCGCACAGCCGATGATTTACCGATGAGCTGGGTTATATTTGGTTCTGCGGCCATAATTTTATTATTGTGGATGACGCCCGGGCTTGGTATAAACTTAATGGCTGTCGGTTTGGTTGTTTTATTGGGTTTCTTTTTTGTAACCGTAGCTTCATTAACCGTCGGTTTGGTTGGTAGTTCTTCAAATCCCGTTAGCGGCATGACCATAACAGCCTTGCTTATAACTTGTTTGATTTTTGTTTTTTTTGGTTGGACGGACAAAATTCACATGATAGCCGCCATGACGGTGGGCGCGGTTATATGTATAGCTATTTGTATAGCCGGTGATACTTCTCAGGATTTAAAAACAGGTTATCTTTTAGGCGCTACTCCCAAATATCAGCAGTTAGCTGAAATTTTGGCCATTTTAGTTCCTGCGGCTGCGATGGGCGGTGTTTTATATCTCCTTCATTCAACTTATGGCATAGGTGGTTCAGAACTTCCCGCTCCTCAAGCTACGCTTATGGCTATGGTGGTAAAAGGCGTGATGAGTAATACTCTTCCTTGGACGCTTATTATTTTCGGTATGATGATAGCAGCTGTTGTTGAACTTATGGGCATTGGTTCATTGCCTTTTGCTATCGGGCTTTATTTACCGGTCAGTTTAAGCACGCCAATAATGGTTGGCGGTTTGGTATCTCTTACTGTTTCAAAAATTACGGATATGAGGCATAAAACCACAGGAGACAAACACAAAGATACCGAAGAGAAGAAATCAGCCAGACAGGAAACAATGGATAGAGGTATTTTGGTCGCGTCTGGTCTCGTAGCGGGTGATGCTTTAATGGGTATACTTATTGCCGTATTTGCGGCGATTGGTTGGATTAGCATAAAAGATGTAAAGCCTTTCTTTGGTTCCGGCGTAGGGTTAACCATTTTTATGGTTGTGGCCATCGCTCTTGGAGTTGTGGCATTAATGAAAGCAAAGAAGAAATAGTGGCTAGTGTCAGTGGAGCTGCGGGATTACAATAAAGGAAGCTATGCTTTGGAACAACGAACCTTTTGGTTCATCAGATGGCCGTCTGACATGCATAGCGCCTGAAACGGCACTGGCATTGCCTTGTCGCAAACTATGTGAACGGTCATAAAGTGTCGATAGTTTCGCTGTTTGATAGGCATAGCCTCTGATACAGCACTGACATAGTCTTGTACGAACGACCTATCCCGCCCCATGTGGCGCCAAAGCCATAGCGCGCGCAAGACTATGTCAGTGCCGCTTCAAGACCTATGGTTATTAGAGGTGGTACCACCAGCATAGACCGGTGGCGCCAAAGCCATAGCGCGCGCCACCAGCATAGCTGGTAGTTGCAAAGCTTGCTTTGCTTATATAGACCGCATGGTAACCCTACCACCTGCTTGGGTGTAGTTAGACACCTCTTGCGGTGTGTAGGTGGTAGGGTAATGCGGTAGCTACTTGAAACCTGTGACTTGAGACTAATTTTTTTTGAGAAAAAAATTTTGTGGAAAATATTAAAAATTGGGCAAAGCTTGCCCGCCTTCCTTTTTATAATAGCGCTATATTGCCATTTGTTTTGGGAATTATAATTTCCGTTCAAATTGAAAAAGCTTTCAGTTGGCCGGTTTTTATATTTTCAATTTTAGGGATGTTTTTTATTTTGGTAGCTACTCACTATGTGGGAGAATATTTTGATTTTGAGGTGGATACTCTTTCATCCAAAATGGGAAGAAATAAATTTTCCGGCGGTAGTCAGGTTTTACAAACTACTCGGATTCCCAAAAAAAATGTTTTAATCGGCGGTTTTGTTGCCACAGGCCTTGCCGGTATAACCGGTATTTTTATTTATTGGTTTTTTAATCCCGGCCCTTTAACTGTTTGGTTTGGCGTCATTGGAATATTGTGCGGTGTTTTATATTCTTTTCCGCCTTTTAATTGGGGAAAGAGGGGAATTGGGGAAATTATAATAGGCTTTGCTTATGGCTGGCTTACCATAGCTTCAGCTTTTTATTTAATGAGTGGAAAAATAATTCCCATGATAACTTGGATAAGTTTGCCCATAGCTCTTACCATATTCAATGTTATACTGATAAATGAGTTTCCCGATTATGCCGCTGATAAAGTTGCGGCAAAAAAAACATTGGTGGTAAGATTTGGTAAAGAAATTTCATCTTATATATATGTGGTTTCTACAATGCTTCAATGGGTTTTCTTTTCTTTAAGTGTTATAAAGTTTGGCGTTCCTGCATTAGCGTTAATTTTTTATTTACCGATTTTTGCCATAAGTTTTTTTCTTGTTTTAGAGGTTCTTAAAGGCCATTATAAAGACAGGGAAAAACTGGAAAAGATTTGCGGTTTAACTATTCTTGTAAATTTAGGCACCGTGATAGCGTATATCCTTGCTTTTATTATGTAAAGTTTTTCAGGGTTTACTTTCCTTATTTAAGTTAAAAAACCATTTGTTGGTATTTTTATTAATTGTGTTTTAAACCATAATATCTTTAGTATAATTAGGGTCTACTGAAAAACTATATTTTTATATATTTTTAAAAAAATTAAAA
>CAZHQC010000118.1:0-6646 GCA_964534135.1 uncultured Elusimicrobiaceae bacterium
TTAATAGCGGCTATAATGTTTATGTCGTAAATCAAACTCGTAATTATATGTTTACTCATAAGCTATATGAGCGTATTCTAATAAAGAAGTATCATTTAGGCGGAACTTATGTATAAGAATGTAGTCTCTCTTTTAATGGTGTTTTTTTTATCTTCATGCGACGGGGCTGGGAGACCCTGGTCTTGTGTGTAAATACAACTGACATGCCTATACAAAAAAAACTATAATATTGTTCAGTAGTTAGTTTTAAGTGGGTTTGTTTTTTATCGCTAATTACTGCTTACTATTTACTAATTACTATTGTTCCGGGCAGTTAGCTCAGCGGAAGAGCGTTCCCCTCACACGGGAAAGGTCGTAGGTTCGAACCCTATACTGCCCAATTTGCATTTTTGAAAAGGTTTCTTTTCCGCCACTACGGTTTCGGCGGACAGGTCCGTTAGGTATATAGGCTTTTACGGAGGCTCGGGTAAAAATTTTATACAGTAATGAAAGTAATTGGATTTGATGTTTAAAGTACTATGAAAAAAGAACTTATTATAAAAAATGTAAATATTAATTTCTTCTCTAAAAAAAATGCGGATTTTATTTCGCTTACGGACATTGCTAAATATAAAAATGCGGATGATCCTCGTTTTGTAGTGCAAAATTGGATGAAAACAAGGGCAACAGTAGAATTTTTGGGAATATGGGAATATGTAAATAATCCCGATTTTAACCGTGTCGAATTCGACTCCTTTAAAAATGAAGCAGGAAGTAATACTTTTGTTTTAACTCCGCAAAAATGGATTAAGGCCACAAACGCGATTGGTATTATTTCAAAGGCGGGACGATATGGCGGCGGTACTTTTGCTCATAAAGATATTGCTTTTGAATTTGCCTCATGGGTTTCGGCAGAGTTTAAACTTTATCTAATTAAAGAATTTCAAAGACTTAAAGAAGATGAAAATGAACGCCTATTGCTTGGATGGGATGCAAAACGGATATTAACAAAAATAAATTATAAAATTCACACGGATGCTATAAAAAAACATATTATTCCAAGTTTAGTTACAAAAAAACAGATAGACTTTATTTACGCCAATGAAGCGGATGTTTTAAATGTTGCTCTTTTCGGTATGACAGCAAAACAGTGGAAAGATAAAAACATACAACTCAAAGGAAATATGCGAGATTACGCTAATGTCACGCAATTAGTGTGTTTGGCAAATTTAGAAAGTTTTAACGCGGAGTTTATTAGACAAGGGCTTTTACAATCAGAAAGATTAAAAAAATTAAATCAAATCGCGTTTGTTCAAATTAAATCGCTTACTAGTAGCGAATCTATTAAAAAACTGAAATAATTTTATTGCCATGGTAACCGTAAAAAAATTTCTGAGATTACCATATAAAATACTTGTTCCAAAAGTATAAAGGATTCTTGCTTGTGTTTAAAATTCTAATATTAATGGCAGGTGGCGGGATAGGAACGCTTCTGCGTTATGGCATGGCTGGCTTAACTCATAGGTTTTCAAGTGGAGCTTTTCCTACCGGCACATTGGCTGTAAATTTAATAGGCTCATTTATTATCGGCTGTTCGTGGGCATTTTTTGAAAGAAGTTTGATATCACCGAATATCAGACTTTTTTTTATGGTTGGTTTATTGGGGGGCTTTACTACTTTTTCCACATTTGCTTTAGAAAATTTTAATCTTATGAGAGACGGTTCTATGAAATTTTTTCTCATTAATATTTTAGTCAGCAATATCGCGGGAATACTTTTAGTATTTGCGGGTTTTAAAATGATTAGCATGATTTTAAAAAGGGGGTAGAATATGAAGTTGCCTGAGGATGGAAAACTTTTAAGGATTTTTCTGGGAGAATCGGATTCATGGGAAGGGAAACCTCTTTATGAACAAATAGTAATTAAGGCCAGAGAACTCAAAATGGCGGGAGCAACCGTTGTTCGTGGTGTTATGGGTTTTGGCGCTAAGAGCCATATGCATACGGCAAAACTATTACAACTGTCAGAAGATATGCCGATGATAATTGAGATAGTGGATACTCAGGAAAATATCGACAAACTCATGCCTTTTTTAGACGAAGCGATGAAAGAATGTTTGATAACTCTGGAAGATATAAAAGTTATAAAGTACAAATAACGAGGCTATGCCTCATAAAGTGTCGAAAACTTTGTGGACGACCAAATAACGAGGCTATGCCTCATAAAGTGTCGAAAACTTTGTGGACGACCAAATAACGAGGCTATGCCTCATAAAGTGTCGAAAACTTTGTGGACGACCCAGAGCGGGAGTGAAGAAAATTAATGGGAAAAACTAAAGAGAACCAAGAAGAAATTATACCAAAGGGAATTTTTACTACTTTTTGGAAAGGTTTATTGATGGGAACGGCGGATATAATTCCCGGAATTTCCGGGGGCACAATAGCTTTAATTACCGGTATTTATGAAAGGTTGATAGGTTCTATAAGCGGGATTGATTTTAAATTTATTACTTATGCCTTGAAAGGTGATTTTAAGAGGGCGTGGGAAAACATTAAAACTATTGATTTTGCCTTATTTATCCCTCTGGGCTCGGGTATTGTTTTGGCAATGCTATTAATGTCGAATTTGATTCACTATTTGCTGAAAAATGAAACCGCTCTCAGTTATGCTTTTTTCTTTGGAACAATATTATCATCGGCGGTAGTGGTTTATAAAAAAGAAGAGAAGTTTGAAGTTAAAAGTTTTTTTCCGGTGCTTGTGGGTTTTATAGTGGCTTTTTCCATTGTGGGTTTTACTTCATTGCAAATTGAACATTCTTTATTTAATCTTTTTCTATCGGGTGTTATTGGTATATGCGCCATGATACTACCCGGGATTTCAGGGGCGGCTATTTTATTGCTCTTAAATCAATATGAATATATGCTTTTTGCCTTAAAGAATCTGCAACTTTTGGAAATATGTATATTCAGCGCGGGAGCTTTAATCGGAATTTTATCTTTTTCAAGAGTCGTGAGATTCTTATTGAGAAAATATAAGCCCTTTACTATGGCCTTTCTTATTGGACTAATGTTGGGGGCTTTAAGGCTTCCATATTTGGAAATAATGAAAACAATGGAATCTTTACTTCCTGTTTTAGCTATAGGGTTTTTTGGCTTTGCCATTGTCATTGTTCTGGAAAGCAAATTTGGCAAATAACAAAATCAAATGATTTGTAATTTAGTTTTGTGGTTTTTTAATAGAGCAGTTTAGTCCTTTAACTCCCATTTTTGTAAGTAGCCAAATAATCGGACACGCCCCGTTAGAGATATACGGCCTGTCATTTATATATATGTGCTGAAGGGATTAAAAGACGAAAGAATATATGTTGCCTTTAGTTTAATGAATGGCTCGCAGAGGCGGCCTATCTCTAACGGGGCAAGAAGATCCTGTTGTTAGCCTAAAGAAAATAAAACCAAATAAAAAAGCGGCAAGATAATAATCGCTATTATTATTTATATAACCCACAATAATGCTTCCCATTGTTAAGCCGGCTGAAGCGTAAATCGCTATTGTATTAAAAAGCTTTTTTTTATTTTTCATTTTGTTTTCCCACTTATTCCTTTCTCATTTTTAAAAGTCATATAGTAAAGCAGAGGGACCGCTATCCGCGATAACAAAGTCGCGGCTATTTGGCCGGCTATAAGCGCTATGGCAAGCCCTTGAAATATGGGATCAAACAGTATCACGCCCGCTCCGACTATTACAGCCAAAGCTGTTAAAAGCATGGGTCTAAATCTTACCACGCCCGCTTCTATTACAGCATCTTTAAGGTCCAAGCCTTCCTTTAATTTTAGATTTATGAAGTCCACTAGAATGATAGAATTTCTTACCACTATGCCGGAACTCGCTATAAAACCAATCATTGAAGTGGCGGTAAAAAAAGCTCCCATCATCCAATGAGCCGGAATAATGCCAATAAGCGCCAATGGTATGGCGGACATGATTATTAGCGGAGTCTTAAAATCTTCAAACCAGGCTAAGACCAAGACATAAATAAGAATAAGAACAGCGAGAAAGCTTATGCCAAGATCTCTGAATACTTCGTAAGTTATTTGCCATTCTCCGTCCCATTTAATGGACATCTCTCTTGTTGTATCCGGTTGGCGTGTGAAGTATTGTTTTATATCAATGCCTTTGCTTTTACCTATTTCTCTTATGCCTTTTTCCAAATCAAGAATGGCGTATAGCGGGCTTTCGGTTCCGCCTGCCACATCGGCTGTAATATAAATAGTTCTTTGGAGATTCTTATGGTATATGGGAATGTTTTCCTTTGTCTTTTCAATTTTCACAAAATTACCAAGAGAGATAGGGGTTCCGTTCGGTGAGAAAAGTTTTATTTTTTTAAGTTCACTTAAGCCTTTTCTTTTTCCCGGTGCAAGACGAAGGTTTATCTCAACGGGTTCAAATTCACTGGGGATATGAGCCATATCCACAGAGTAACCGTTTAAAGCCATGGCATTTATCTGTGCTATTTCTTGAGAGGAGATGCCATTAAGGGTGGCCTTTTGCCTGTCCACGACCAATCTTTCAAGAGGTTGGTCTTCAGGCATATAGCCGTCAACATCCACTATCCCGGGAGTTTTTTTGAGCAAGGCTTTTATATCATTGGTCAGCTCGATTTGTTTATTTAAATCAGGTCCAAAAACTTCTATGACCAAAGTCGCGAGAACCGGCGGGCCGGGGGGCACTTCCGCTATCTGAACTCGGGCATTATATTTTTTAGCAATAGCCTGAATGGGTGGCCTGACCATCAGAGCTATATCATGGCTTTGCTTTTTTCTATCATGCTTTTCTGTAAGATTTACCTGTATATCGGCTTGATACGGCATTTCGCGCATAAAATAATGTCTGACAAGACCATTAAAGTTATAAGGAGAAGAAGAGCCGATATAAGCTTGAATATCCCTTACACCTTTTACTTCGGTTAGATAATTGGATATTTCATCCACTGCTTTTTCCGTGTTTTTTATAGATGAATTTTCAGGCATATTTATAACAATCTGAAATTCATTTTTATTATCGAATGGCAGTGTTTTAAATATCACTAGCTTAAAAAACATAAGGCTTAAGGAGGCTACCAGCAAAAGAGCCATGACCCATAAAAAGGCTTTTCCTTTTTTCCCATCTTCAATTAAAATTTTCATTAATTTTCTAAAAGTTTTATCCATCCAGCCTTCTTTTTTATGCTCGCAGGTTTTAAGCGGCCAAAGTTTAACAACCTTTACAAAAAACCAAGGGGTTACTATAAAGGCTACAAGAAGAGAGAAAAGCATGGCGACTGACGCGCCTACCGGAATGGGGCGCATATACGGCCCCATTAGACCTCTGACAAAAGCCATGGGAAGTATGGATGCTATAACGGCCCATGTTGCCAGTATGGTTGGATTTCCAACTTCATCAACTGCATTTATTACATTTTGAAAAAAGGAGTTTTTATTTTTTATAAGGCAATGACGATTTATATTTTCAATAACAACTATGGCGTCATCAACCAAAATACCTATTGAAAAAATAAGAGCGAAGAGGGTTATGCGATTAAGAGTATAGCCGTAAAGATAATAGAAAAGCATGGTTAATGATAAGGTCACTGGGATAACTACCAAGACAACTAAAGCTTCTCTTAATCCTAAGGTAAAAGCGATTAAAATTGCGACAGAAATAGTTGCAAGGAATAAATGAAATAAGAGTTCATCGGATTTTTCTTTTGCTGTTTTTCCATAATCTCTTGTAACGGTAATATTTACATCTTTAGGGATAATATTTCCCTTAAGACTTTCTACTTTAGATAAAATTTCTTTTGATATTTTTGTGGCATTAGAACCTTGTCTTTTGGCTATCGAGAGAGTTACGGCCTGATGCTTGGCGCCTAAATCCAAAGCGCGGCTTTTAAAGTAGACGCTGGATTCTTTTTCGTCGGGCCCGTCGGTTACTTTCGCCACGGCGGAAAGTTTAACGGGTCTGCCATTTGAAACGCCGACTATAATGTTTTCAAGATCTTGCGGCGAGGTTATGAAAGAATCCGTTTCTACAAGATAGGCTTTATCTCCTCTATTAAAATGGCCGGCCGGCAATTTTGAATTTGAGACTTTGATAAGTCCCGCAAGTTGCATGGGAGTTAATCTGTGCTTTGCCAGTTTCTCTACATCGAAATGAACCAGAAAAGTTCTTTTGTGGCCGCCGATAATTTTTGTTTCAGAAACATCGGTAACAGAATTAATTTCATTTCTAAGTTTGGCCGCAATGCGCCTTAGGTCATAATCATTTTTGTCAGGGCCCCATAAAGTTAGAGCTAAAATTGGAACATCATTAATGCTTCTTTGGTGAATTATGGGTTTACCCGTACTTTCAGGCAAAAGGCTTTGATAGGCAAAAGTTTTGGAATAGATTAAGGTTGAAGCTTCTTCAGGGTTTGTGCCGACTTTAAATCTTATGGTAAAAAAAGCGTAATTGGGCATAGCCATAGAGTAGATATATTCCACATTGGGTATCTCCCAAAGTTTTCTTTCTCCCGTATTTAAAACTTGTTTTTCAATTTCTTTCGGACTTGCTCCATGAAAGGGAACAAAAACATCAAACATTGGCACATTTATTTGAGGCTCTTCTTCTCTCTGTAAATAAATAGTGTAAA
>CAZHQC010000119.1:0-6530 GCA_964534135.1 uncultured Elusimicrobiaceae bacterium
GACTATGACATTTCTATTTAACGCATATATGACATTTTAAAAAAATTACTACATTGTTTCTTAGTATATTACGATTATAACTTATAATATGTTAGAATTTGTATTGGCAAAGTATTCAATCTGGCTGTTTATTTTGGGGCATAATCAGATGCGAAAAGAAAATATATCACTTATTTTAATAGGGCTTTTTTGCTCTTTTATTTGTTTCTCCGCTTGCTCAAGGCCTGAACCCAAAAACACTGATAAAACCATAGTTCTTTGGGAACAGGAAGACGCGCAAGTAGCTCCGTATATAGAGAAGATTTTAAAAGATTTCAAAGCTTTCCCCGAGAATGCCGGGATAGAAATTGTTAGAACGCATTACCAAACGGAAGATTTAAGACAACAGTTTCAGGCCGCCTCTCTTGCCGGAGTTCCTCCCGATATTCTTATATCTCCAAGTGATACTGCCGGAGTTTACGCCATATCTGGCTTTATCCGACCCATTGATGAATATTTTGATTTGAATAAATATAATAAGGCGGCTATTGAATCAATTTCACTTGATGGCAAAACCTGGGGTATTCCGATATCAAACGGGAATCATCTTATGCTTTTTTATAATAAAAAGCTGACTAAGACTGCTCCGCGCAGTACAGATGAACTTTTCAAATTTTGCAAAAAAAATATCGCTAATAAAAAACTTGAATACTGTATTGCTTTTGATATGGGCGAACCTTTCTGGCTTATGCCTTGGCTTGGAGCGTTTGGCGGTTGGCCAATAGATAATAAAACTCCGACTTTAGATACAAAGTATATGCGCGAGGCTCTCAATTTTTACCTTGATTTAAAGTATGAGAAAAAAATAATGCCCATGGAATGCGATTATAATTGTATGGATTCACTTTTTAAGGAGTCTAAAGTTGCTTTTATCATAAATGGAGACTGGGCTATTTCAAGTTATATGAATCATTTTAAAAAGGATTTCGGCATCGCTTTGCTTCCAAAACTTTCACAAACCGATAGATGGCCTACGCCTATGGTGAGTGGAAAATATTTTATGATAAGTTCAGAAGCTTCTAAGAAGAAAATGAAATTATTGGCTAGATTTATTGATTTTTATACTAATAAAGAAAATCAAATCCGTCAATTTGAAGTTTTAAAACGTTTGCCGGCATTGAAAGAAGCGGCTCAATCTGAAACAATAAAAAGAGATCCGGTTTCAAAAATATCTATGAAACAAATTTTAAAAGGTCGGCCCATGCCCATGGCAACTGAAATGCGCGCCATTTGGGATTCAGCCAGAAATTATATGGGCCTTGCCATGACAAAAAAAATGAGCGTTGATGAAGCTGTAAAAAAAATGCATAAGAACACTCTTAATAAAATTGAAGAAATGAATAGGTAGCGAGCAATAGAACTCTATGGACTTATTATATAGCTTAAAAGATGTAATCTGGTTTGTTTTTCTTATCCTTATCGGGATTGGAATTATTGAGGGATATTTATATATTCAATTTAAGTTTTTTGATAAAAAATGGTTTCTTTCATCAACAATCGCAGGTTTCCCCATTTTGGCTCTTATTATACTTGCCATTTTTATGCCGCTTAGTTTGAAACATAGTTTTGCTTTTTTATTGAGTTTTTTTGCGGCGCAAACTATTATTTCTCTGGTTTTCAAGTATGTCGTAAAAGGCCGTTTTAGATTGCCTTATCTTTTTTTAGCGCCCGCTTTCATAGGACTCGGCTTATTGCTTTTGTATCCTTTCCTTTTTGAGGTTTACCTTTCTTTTTTTGATTTGAAGCTTACCACCATAATGGTATGGAAAAACACAGGTCATCTTCCTTTTGTGGGTTTTAGGCATTATATAGATGTTTTTATTTCTTCTCCATTATCTGAAGTTACTTTTTGGCAATTATTTTTAAGAACCATCTGGTGGACTTTTATAAATGTTTTTTTTCATGTCTTGGGCGGGTTTGCATTAGCTCTCTTGTTAAATAATCATATACGGTTTAAAGGTATCTATCGCACATTTTTAATCGTGCCTTGGGCTATGCCGCAAGTTGTGGCTGTGCTCGCTATGCGCGGTGAATTTCATTCCCAATATGGCTTTGTAAACATATTAATCAATAAAGTCCTTGAGGTAGCTCCCTTTCTCAGTTATATAGGTCTGGCGCCCTTGCAATGGCTCAGCAATCATCCTCTTGCCACTTGTACTATTATAAATATTTGGCTTGGCATACCCTTTATGATGATTGTTATATTGGGAGGTTTACAATCCATTTCAAAATCATATTATGACGCCGCTTCCATAGATGGCGCCTCTTATTTTCAAAAACTTTTTTATATTACCGTACCGCTTGTAAAACCTGTTTTATTGCCGGCTATGACACTTGGCGCGGTATGGACTTTCAATAATATCAATGTCATTTATCTTGTAACCGGGCAGGCCGGCGGTACTGAGCAGGCGGATATTCTTGTCTCGGCTCTCTATAAGGCCGCCTTCACATATAATAGATATAGTTATAGCGCGGCTTTTGCCATTATAGTCTTTGTTTTCCTATTTTTAATTTCAGTATTTTGGCTTAAAACTTTTGACGCTGCAAAATCAGACAATGAGAGATAAGAAACGAAGGATGGTAGTAGTTAAATTTAAAATATTTGGAAGTCCGACTTCCCAGCGAGAAGTCACAATATATCTGTTAGGAAGACGGACTTTGTGACGCAGCAAAATCAGATCATGAAAGATAAAAAAATAAAAACAAAAGAGCAATTAGCTCGTTATAGAAAAGAACAATTAAAATATATATTGATTCATTTCGGTATCATTATATTCGCTTTTATTTGCGTTTATCCTCTCTTAAGAATTTTTTCCATTTCAATAAGGCCGGGTGACAGGGTTATATCCACAGATTTATCTTTATGGCCTTCGGGCGCCACTTTTATTTCTTATGTGAAATTATTAAAAAATACCAATTTTCTTATATGGCTCTGGAATTCTCTTGTAATAACCGTTTCCACCTCATTTATCGGTGTCTCGCTTGCATCCACCGCCGCCTATGCTTTTTCCAGATTTAAATTTCCTGGTAAAAAAATGGGTTTAGTTTTGCTGCTTTCATCGCAAATGATTCCAGCCGGCATGCTTATTCTGCCTCTGTTTCTTATGATTATGAAGCTGGGCTTGATGAATAGTTATCTTGGCATGATTATCGCTTATTCAGTATCCGCTTTACCTTTCAGTATTTGGATTTTAAAAGGTTATTATGACACTATACCCCGCTCTCTTGAGGAAGCGGCTTTAGTTGACGGAACGAGTTATGTTGGGGCCTTTTGGCATATTGTACTGCCCCTTTCCACTCCCGCTTTAAGCATAGCTTTTCTTTTTAATTTCACAATGGCATGGAATGAATATCTTATTGCCAGAGTGGTATTATTTAGCTCCAAGCAGTATACATGGACTTTAGGTATTTTCGAATTACAAGGTCAGTTTATTACGCAATGGGGCATGTTTGCGGCCGGTTCCATGCTTGTTACAATCCCGGTACTTATTGTTTTCTTGTATTCGTCAAAATGGCTTATGTCGGGACTTACACTCGGCGGTGTTAAGGGATAATAATTAACTTTAAAACAACTTAAAGAGGAAAATATATGGCTTCTGTTCAATTTAAAGATATAGAAAAAAAATATGGCGATGTTACTGTTTTGAAAGGCGTGAATTTGGAAATAAAAGATCATGAATTTGTAGTTATAGTTGGTCCTTCAGGTTGCGGGAAATCAACACTTTTAAGAATGCTGGCTGGGCTTGAGGAAATTACAGACGGAGAGATGATAATAGGTTCCTCGCTTGTAAATCATCTTTCTCCAAGTGAAAGAGAGATAGCCATGGTTTTCCAGGATTATGCTTTGTATCCTCATATGACAGTAGAAGAAAATATGAGTTTTGCTTTGCGCCTTAAAAAAACGGATAAAACGGAAATAACCAATAGAGTTCAAGAAGCTGCAAATATTCTTAAATTAAATAAATTTCTTAAGCGCACGCCCAAGGCTTTATCCGGTGGGCAGCGTCAGAGAGTTGCGATAGGCAGAGCTATTGTAAGAAAACCCAAGGTGTTTTTATTTGATGAGCCTTTAAGTAATCTTGATGCTAAGCTTCGTGAGGATATGCGCGTTGAAATAGCTAAACTTCATCAAAATTTAAATGCCACAATAGTTTATGTTACTCATGATCAAATTGAAGCTATGACTTTAGCTAATAGGATAGTTGTAATGAACCATGGTAATGTTCAGCAGATAGGCGCTCCGATAGAAGTTTATCATAAGCCTGTAAATATGTTTGTAGCTGGATTTATCGGAAGTCCGACAATGAATTTTATAAAAGGGAAGATTGAAATTATTGATGGAAGATTATTCTTTAAAAATGATCAGATGAAATTTTATATTCCTTCATCATTGATGATTGAGTCTTCTGATAGTGAAGGGAAAGATATAGTTATAGGAATTAGACCTGATGATATTGTTTTGGAAACTGAAGACGCCGAGCATTATACGGAAAAAATAGATGCTGTTTTAGAAGTGAGCGAATTGCTTGGCCATCGTGAAAATTTATATTTCAAGATTGGTGACAATAAGATACTTGCCTCCGTGAATACTTTCGCAAATAAAAGTCCCGGTAGTAAAATTTCTCTTTATTTCAATTATAAGAATATGCATATATTTGACGCTAAAGATGAGAAACGTATTAATGCCTAAAATTGGTATAATTATTTTATAATCTTCATATGTTTGCGGAGGTTAAAATAAAGTTTGGAGGAAAGAAATGAAAGCGACTGTTGATGAAGCAGCATGTATTGGATGCGGAGTATGCGCGGGAGAATGTCCTGAAGTGTTTGAAATGAATGCCGATAATAAAGCCATTGTAAAAGGCGATGCGGTTCCTGCGGATAAAGAAGAATCTTGCAAATCAGCTTGTGACAACTGTCCCGTTACTTGCATTACTTGCGAATAAGCGTTAACGGATAATATAAACTTAAATGCCCTGTTTTTAAAAAGCAGGGCATTTTTTTATCCCGCCATAGACGGATAATCAGATTAAATATTTACCCCGTGGATTGCTGGATGCAATCCGCGAGATAAGAAAGAGTCCCATAAGGACATTACTGTTTTTTAAATATGGGTTGGGTAAACAAAACACTTTCCCGCATCGGAAATTTTTACGAAGTAAAAATTCTTATGCGGGAACGAATTGGGTAGAAACCCGCGGGGTTATGTTATGAGTATCTACGCCAATACAATTCGGCGGGCAGGTATAGTAACGTGGGTAGTTTTATGGCAGTAATATTTAACAGCAGAACCAGAGTCGCTTAGTACTGCGCTCTTCCGTCTCACTGCAGGATAGAAACTCGAGAACTTGGCCGTTTGATACGCATAGCGCTTGATACGGCAGTGGCATAGCCTTCTGTCCGTAGCAAACCTTTGAAAGCCCAGTCCACCCAGCCTCCTGAATGTTATAAGTCGGCTTCCGAACGGTTCTGCTTGTCAAACATTACCGCCATTTCTTATCTTGTTAATTTTTTTGAAGAATATCCACACCCTATTTAGGATACATCCGATTTACCCAACCCAATATAATGAAATTCCCAATAGCCCCATTGGACTATTCGCCGCAAAATCTTTGTTTCAATTTGTTTCGGTTTAGATAGTCCCACCCAACCCTAATTAAGATAAATCCGAATTACCCATTTTGGTGAGTTGGAAAGAGGCAAAGAAGGTGATGGACTTCATTTTGTCATTTTTCATTTTTTTTAAGCCAGTTATTCTCATATTTTAACTCGCCTATGCTTTTATATAATTCGGAAACTTTCTTTTTTTCTTGGGCTTTTTCCTTATCTTTACGTTTGCTGAATATTTCCGCACAATTACCAAGCAAGTCCTTCTTCCAATGATTTATCAGATTTACATGCGTTCCGTATAAAAAACTTATTTGCGCCAAGGTTTTTTAGCTTTTTATAGCTTCCAATGTCACTTTCGCTTTAAACTTTGCTTCGAATTTTTTCCTCATTTTAAGCCTCCTTAAGTTTATGATACTTATTTTTTTACACCTTAAGTCAGCCTTAAAAATGGTTCAGTTTTCCTAATCCAGTATAGACATAGGTCAAAAGACCTAAAAAACAGGGACTAATGACCCTTTGAAGGAAGCTGCTTTTCCTATATGATACAAAGGAAGGATGAAGTTTGCGCTAAAAAAATTAAAGTAAAAAACATTAAGGAGAACAAAATGAAAAAAGTAATATATGTCGCAATAGTACTGTTGCTAGGGACCGGCGTCTCTTATTGTGAAGAATCCGCTTTAGATTTACTAAAGAATTTTGCTCAGCCTTTGCTAACAGACGAAATAGTTATACCTAGCGTAAACAAAAGCCGTGTTGTTGATAATTCGGTTGAACAATTCAATGAAAACAAATTCATAGGGTCCAACTTGAAAGTTTCCGCTTTTGAAGGGAAAGTGGTTGTCTTTGAAGGTGTCAATCTCGCCCAACAGGACTTAAGTATG
>CAZHQC010000120.1:0-6403 GCA_964534135.1 uncultured Elusimicrobiaceae bacterium
CGTCAAGGGCCGCGGCTACAAATGCGGAACAATGCGAGAATGAAAAGTGCGGAGCAACAAAACTATGGCTCATCCCGCTTTGTAGTTGCCCGATTTATCGGGCGGGAAGGTTGATAAACCTTGAGGATTGAAAATGAAAAATAAACGCGAAATAAAGTTTTTTTTTATTTATATTGTTTAGTTTTTTTTAATAAGTTGGTTTCAATTTTCAGGTCCTCAATCGCTCGCGGTGGCGCCAATAAAAGCCATAAGCAACACAGGCCGAATTGACGCCGGAATAGCTCGCCGACATAGAATAAAAAAACAATTGATAATTGCCGCTGTAAGCATAGTAATAGTGGGATTCATTATTTTAGGCATTCTGCTAATAGAGCGCGAAACCCGTGAAAGACGGAAAAAATCCATGGCATTTTTGAAAAAACTTTTTCTTGGTTCCAGTTACGGTTCGGAAAAGCCCGTGGCGGGAAAAATACAACTGGTGGCGGAATTGGAGCCGGAAAAATTTGATTATTTGAAAGACTTGAAAAATTGTGAGTTCCACCCTGATTGAATTTGAAATGCCCGACGGTAAAAAAATGAAATTTAGGAAAGACCCACCTAAAGAATTTGTAGATATCTTAGATAGGCTTAAACAATAATGTAGCTGCGGGATTACCCTACCACCTGCTTGGGTGTTGTTAAACACCCCTTGCGGTGTGTAAGCGGGTGGTAGGGTAATGCGGCAGCTACGAATTATCTCTCCTGTAAAACTATTTCCGTTATTTTTTCTTCATTGTCAGAGATATAATTTATGGTGACTTTATCTTGCGGCTTGTATTTAGCAAGTTCTTGCGCATAATCTCTTAACCCGCTTATTTTTCTCCCGTTTAGTTTTATTAGGATATCACCGGCTTTTATATCCGTTTTTGATATGGAAGAATTGGGAATAATGGAATCTATTTTAATTCCTTGGCCTTGCCAAGAGAAAGAAGGTACAAGGCCGCTTGAGACTTTTCTTTTTCTCATGGGTTTTGTAGACGCGCCGGAAGCATGAGGTGTGCCGGCTCTGGGGAGAAAATCTGTGTCTGAGGTTAAATAATTTATTACTTCCCTTAGGAGTTCAGCTTCTTTTATCATTCCTTGAAAATCGATTTTGTCAAAAGTATCCGAGGGTTTATCAATATCTTTGTGGACACCGCTAAAAATTTGTACTGAGGGAATTCCTTTCTCAGAAAAACTTATTTGGTCCGAACAGTCAATTTCTTTATTTATGATTTCAATTCCGGTTCCGGTTGTAAAACCGGCGCCTCTAAAAATATGTTTCCAGTAAGACGAAGACGCGCCGTTTAAAATAAGGACTTTTTTATTGTTAAGCCTCCCAACGCAATCCATATTTACCATAGCGTTAATTTCTTTAAGCTCGTTTTCTTTAAGTGATTGAAGGAAATATTTTGAGCCGAGTTTTCCGGCTTCTTCTCCGTCAAAAGCGATAAAAATTAAAGTCCTTGCGGTTTTATGCTCTGAATAAAATCTTGCAAGTTCCAGCATAAGGGCTATGCCGGAAGCATTGTCATCGGCGCCCGGATGAAATTTACCATTTTTAGTTTTTAAAGTATCATAATGAGCGCCTATTATTACATATTCATTTTTAAGTTTTTTATCAGAGCCTTCAATTTTGCCGATTATATTTTTAAGTTTTATTCTTTCATCGTTTATAGTCTCAGCCCACTCTTGCGCGTAATATTTATTATTAAGAGGTTTCAGGGAAAGTTTCTTGAATTCTTTTGCTATGAAAATTGCGGCTTTTTCTTTTTCAGGGGAGTTGGGGCCTCTGCCTTGAAGTTTCTTTGATAAAAACTTCAGGGTTTTAGAAAGATTTTTTTTAGAAAAATAGGAAGTTGGATAAATAAGCGCCTTTCTTTTTTTTAACTTGCTTTGGGCATAAAACTTTTTATTATCATCGCCTTTAAATAAGGTTAGTAAAGGAGAGTTAATTATAGCCCAGAGTCCGGTCTTAATATTATTCATATCTTTATCAAAAATCAAATAACTGTATTTTCCGTAATGAGGAAGTTTTCTCGCGAGAGCTTTAAGTTTATTGGGGGAATCACTGATTATAAGCCCGGAGGAGAAATTATTATTCAAGGGATTCATTATGCATAATACCATGGTTTTATTTTTTAATTTAAACTCGGCATTTTTATAAATATATTCTGTCTTATTTAATTTTGCGTTCATTTTTTTTAAATCTTGAGAATACTTTTCAAAAAAAATATTTTCTTTTCCCAGAAGCCAGAAAGCTCTATCACTTGGAAGAGCTGAAATTTCAGAATCCAATGCAATTTCAAGTAGATTATTTTTATCTTTCATCCAGGCCAATGTGAATTCTTTATATTTTTTTAAAGCGGTTTTGTCGGCTTGTGAAGGCAGAATTATAAGAGGTTTTTTTGAACCTAAAATCCGCGATAAAGTTGAAGGTGTTTCTTGTGGACTTATTTTTCTAAAAACATCAAATTCAGGATCAATTTCAAAAGATATGGGTTTTTCGGGTATTTCCAATTTAAAAAATTTGGTTCTTCTATCCAGTTTTAAAATGGTTCTAAAGGGTTCTACGGAGTTTTTAAAACGCGCGACTACCGGAATATCCAAGTCATAGGATATTTTTCCTCTTTGGCTTAGGGCGAATAGTAGTTGAAATTTATAATTTAGTTGTCGAAGTGAGATCTTACCACACTTTATCCTAGGAGCTCCCGGTTTTTGAGTCCATTGCGTGAAAAACTTTTCCAGTTTTCTATCCGCTATCTTTTCAAAAGAATTTTGTATGTCCTTGAAAGAGGCATATTTAAATTTATTTTTTTTATAAAAATGGCGAAGTCCGTCAATAAATAATTTATCGCCTAATTTTAAGCGCAGCATATGGAAAAACATCATGGATTTTCCATAACCCACAGCTTCCGAGGCTGAAGAATACCTGGATTTAAACTCCGTTAAAGGGAAATCTTTGGCTTTTTTTACATAATCTGTATATTTTTGGAGAGCGGCCATTCTGTATTCTTTATCTTTGCCTTGCTGTTCTTTAATAAGATAATCGGCTAAATAGACGGTTATACCTTCACACCAATTACCTTTTTCATAATCCACAAAAACGCTATTGCCCCACCAATTATGGAGTATTTCATGAGGATAGGAAGAATTAAGAATTAAGGGCAGTCTTATTACAGTTGAGCCAAGGAGAGTGAAAGAGGGCATGCCATAGCCGGTTTCCCAGAAATTTTCCACCATGGCAAATTTTTTATAAGGATATTTGCCTAATAATTCACTATACATATTGGTATAGGCTTTGGCGGTGGTCAGATATTTTTCCGCCAATAATTTATCCTGAGTTCGCAAGAAGGCGTAAAAGTTTATTTTACCGTCATTGAGAGAATATTCCGTAAATTTTCCGCTTGCTAAAATTATGTCGTCCAAAGGTGCCTTTGATTGCCAAATCGTTTTTGCCGGAGATTTTTTTAATCTTTCGCCGCCGGTGACCAAAGAAAAGTTTTTTGGAAGTTTTGCTGAAAGCGTAAAGGTTACAAGTTCATTTTTTATTCTGGGATACCAATAGCTTGAGCCTGATAGATAGCAGCCTTCTTTTGAAATTATTCCCGGAGTTTGAGAGAAGCTTCTGGAATATTCTTGAGCTTCTTCTTTTAAGGGATGATAAATTTTACCCTTATAACTTAGGCTGAATTTTTTTATTTTATGTGAGGCGACCAATTTGAAAGTTTCAAAGAGATTGGTTTTTAAAGAAGAGTCCTTAGGAACTTTTTCTATTTTAATGCCTTTTGTAAGTGAAACCGGGTTTAAATTTTTATGGAGTGTGAATGAAATTTCTTTTAGGGGTTTTTGCAAATTTATCGTATCTTCAACTTTTAGAAAATTTGAATTTGGTTTTAATTCCATTTTTAAGTCATGATGAATTATTTGTGCTCCGAGATTTGAAGAGATTATTGCTGTGATAATAAATAAAATAATTTTTTTCATAAATTCTCCGTTAAACTTACATTATAAAAATATAATATAATTTTAAGGTATCGTAATTAAACCTTACTTATGGTTAAACGGAGAATTTATGAAAAATAAAACACCCATCGCTTTAGTTATGGTCCTTGATGCCGTAGGACTTTCCACAATTGAATATTTGCTAAAAAATTATGATAAAGAAATAAAAATGCCCAATTTATCCAGGCTTGGCCTTGGAAAAATTATAGCTCCAGAGTTTGAAAAAAGATTTGGTTTATCCGGAGCCGCTTTAAGTAGTGATGGAAGTTTTGAAAATATAAGTATGAATTATGCCGCAAGAATTAATCAGGTCTCGGCCACTGCCGACAGTCTTGTCGGCCATCGTGAAATGATGGGTATTCTTGATGATAGAACTTATGATTTATTTTATGATGGTTTCAGCCAAGAGTATTTAACGGAACTTGAGAAAAGAACCGGGCATAAAACTTTTTTTAATAAAATGGCGGGCGGAGTTGAGGCCATAGAATTAAACGCCCAAGAACATGAAAAAACGGGAAATCTTATTGTTTATGCGAGCAAGTGCGATCCTCTTGTGCAAATAGCTATGAATGAAGATATTATTCCTGTTGAAGAGCAGCATAAAATAGCCGATATTGCCTTTAATTTGGCTATGGAAATGAAAATTCCCATTACCCGCGCCATTGCCAGAAGCTATATAAAAAATTCTGAGGGTGAAATTGTGCGCACTTCAAATCGTCATGATTCGGTTTTGCCCATTGGCGGAGAAACTTTAGTCGATATTATGAACAAAAAGAATATTTGGACTATTGCCGTCGGCAAAACCAGCGATTTGGTAAATACGCATTATCATGAAAAGATAAAATTGAAAGAGGAAGATTTTATTGACCCTTCCTTGGATCTTAGATTTGTTCATCCCAAGAGAAAAGATACAAATCTTTTTTCAGTGCAGGGCATAATCAATGCCATCTCATCTTCAAAGAATGTTTATAGACCTCATGGCACTTTTATTTTCGCTAATCTTGTGGATACCGATAGTCTTTATGGCCATACCAGAGATATTGAGGGGGCGATAAAATCCATAGAAGAGGTAGATAGAACTCTTCCTCTCATAGAGAATCATTTGGGAGAAGGAGATATTCTTATTATTACCGCCGACCATGGTATGGAGCATAAAGATGATTATGGTTATCATTCCAATGAGCCTTTACCTTTAATAGTGGAAAGAAGAGGCTTTGATTGTAATCTTGGCGGCATTAAAACGGGAGTTGTTAAAGGCTTGATGGAAGTTGGTCATATAGCGGCGCAACTTCTGGGTTGTGAAAAAGAATATTTGAATTTACCGGGAATAACTACTTCAGCTGAAAAAACCTTAAAAAAATAATTTTAGGAAATAGAGATTTCTTTATTTTTTCTCATCGCTTAGCGCTTTCTGCTTATTATCCAAGTAATAGGGATTTATAAATGAGTGATAAGACTGCGGGGTTAAGGCTTTCCAATTATAACGATTGGAGGGATTCCAGAGTATCCAACTTTTAAGAGAATTAAATTTCGCGGCTAATATCTGCGCCCGCACTTCATGCGGACCATATTTGTATCCGATTGAAAAATCCTGTAAATAAGGCCTTAACTTATAATAGTCTTTTCCCAATCTTTTGGCCGCATCTCTTAGGCCTGCATTTATCACTTTATAAGGTTCGCTATTGGGGTCTTTTAAGCCGTATTGCCCCGCATAATAGTGGGATGGATACATCATCGGATAGACAAAATCAGTATTAGCCGCTATAAGTTTAATGTCCTGGCCTATGCCCATATCTGTTTTTGCCGTAGTTGTCAGACCAAACACAGCGGCGGATATTTTGACATTATAATTTTTAAGTTGTTTATTCGCATATTTCAAGAAATTAGCTATATTTTTTGTCGCAGTTTTACTGCTATGAGGTTTTGAGTAGCGGCAGTTGGATATTTTGCCTTCAGACGGATATCTAATATAATCAAATTGTATTTCGTCAAAGCCCAATCTTGCGGCTTCTTTTGCAATTTCAATATTGTATTTCCATATTTTTCTATTATAAGGGTCCGTCCATGTTCCGCCTTTTCTGTCCTTCCATAAATCTCCCTCAGGATTTTTTACCGCAAGTTCGGGGAAAAGTTCGGGCAGGAAAGCATCCTTAAAAACTACAATCCTGGCGATTGTGTAAAGGCCTCGCTTATCAAAATCTTCCCTCATTTCTTTTGGTTTTGGGATGGCCTTAAGCGTTGAACCATATTTTTGAGCCAGCTTAACTCCGGGAATATAAACCCGACCATCAGTTTCTTTAATAGCTACAATTAGCGTGTTTATAATCGAATTATCAATTTTTTTTAATAGTCTACCACGCATTTTTCTTGAGCCTGCGCC
>CAZHQC010000121.1:0-3689 GCA_964534135.1 uncultured Elusimicrobiaceae bacterium
CCTTCTTTAAGTTCTGTTTGAGGCTTCCAGCCCCATTTATTAAGTCTTTCGATATCAACCAGTTTTTTTGCCATACCGGCGGGTTTTGTTAAATCGTGAGTAAACTCTCCTTTATATCCGGTCACTTCCGCTACGGTTTTATAAAATTCATTTATTGACAAATCATAACCCAAACCAATATTCATAACACTCGGCATAGAGTCAAATTCAGTAACAGCATGAATCAAACAATCGGCAAGATCTCCGGCATAAAGAAATTCCCGTCTCACAGTCCCGTCTCCCCATATTTCAACTTCTTTCTCATTTTTTGTATTGGCTAAATAAATCTTTCTTATAACTGCCGGTATCATATGAGAATTGTGTGGAGAAAACTTATCCCATCTCCCATAAAGATTACATGGTATTAATGTTTTATATTGGCAATCTGAATTTTCCGCCGAAATATAAGCGCATAATCTTGCTGCAAGAGTTTTAGCCAAAGCATAACCTTCATTTGTAGGCTCCAATTCCCCTTTCAATACCATCTCTTCTTTTATAGGATTTTGAGCGTTTCTGGGATACATACAAGAACTGCCAAGATTTATAAGTTTTTTCACACCACATTCTCGCGCCGCATATATAATATTGCGCCCCATATCAAGATTCTCAACTAAAAACTGAACCGGATATTTCATATTGGCTTGTATTCCACCCACGCGGCCCGCCGCATGAATTATAATATCCGGCTTAATCTTTGTGATATATTCTTTGACCGCTTGATAATTAAAAAGATCCAACTCAGTATGAGTAGGCGCAAATACATCAAATTTTGAAATATCAGGATGTTCAAGAAAATTTTTTCCCACCATTCCCGAACCACCTGTAATAAATATTTTCATAAACAAATCTCCTTTCATTATTTTAAAATCTTTTTGCGCAATATTTTAAAACCCGCTTTTCTTTAAATAAGCTTCTTTTAAGGCCAATTTAAAATCAGATTGAGACATCTCTCCGACAAGCTGTTTAAAGGATGTTTTAAGTTTCCAACCTAACACTTTTTTAGATTTTGTAGGGTCACCCAATAATGTTTCAACCTCGGCAGGTCTATAAAAATCAGGATTAATTTTAATTATGACATCGCCTATTTTAACTTTCAGTTTTTCAATTCCAAATTTAACCTTAGGCTCAACAATTTTGTGAACTATGCCTTTTTCAGATAAACCTTTTCCCTGCCATTTAATTATTATGCCAAGCTCAAAAGCCGCTATTTCCACAAACTCTCTCACCGAGTGTTGTTCACCTGTAGCTATAACAAAATTATCGGGTTTTTTCTGCTGAAGTATACGCCACATGGCCTCAACATAATCTCTGGCATGCCCCCAATCTCTCTTGGAATTCATATTGCCAAGATGTAAGCATTTCTGAGTTCCCAAGCTTATCTTAGCCAAAGCCCTGGTAATTTTTCTTGTTACAAATTCTTCCCCTCTTAAAGGAGATTCATGATTAAATAATATGCCATTTGTCGCGAACATACCATAGGACTCTCTATAATTTACAACCATCCAATAGGCAAAAAGTTTACTAACACCATAAGGCGACCGTGGATAAAAAGGTGTTGTTTCCGTTTGTGGCACCTCCTGAACCTTCCCGTATAATTCAGATGTTGAAGCCTGATAAAACTTGGTTTTCTTTGCTAAGCCCAGCATTCTAATGCCTTCAAGCAATCTAAGAGAACCCAAAGCGTCGGTATTGGCGGTATATTCAGGCTCTTTAAAACTAATCCCCACATGGCTTTGTGCTCCCAAATTATAAACTTCATCAGGTTGAACTTCCTTTAAAACTCGTATCATAGATTCCGAATCCGTTAAATCGCCATAAACCAATTCCGGCTTATTTTTACCCTCAAATAAATGGGCGATTCTTTCAGTACTAACAGTAGATGAACGCCTAACAGTGCCATATACCTTATATCCCTTATCAATCAATAAACTTGCCAGATAAGCTCCATCCTGTCCCGTAATTCCGGTTATCAATGCTTTCTTTTTTTTAGCCATAATATTTTTCCCTTTAATTTAAATTTTAATCTTGCAATGTTTCTCATCAAGATTTACAATATCTCCCGAAGCAAAATCCTTGCCCGTTTGAATTTCAATAAGCTCCAAATCCTTCTTACCAAGATTGCGAATTTTATATTCCATATTTTTTGGTATATCTATATGACAATTTTCTTTAACTATGATTTTTTTCTTACCAAGAACAACTTCGGCTTTACCCTTAACTACAAACCAATGCCTTAAACTGCTTTTGTGATAACGAAAATTTATTTTTTGATAAGGCAAAAATTTAATTTTTTTCACTCTATAACCGGGCAAATCAACAAGAACCGTATAGTAGCCCCATGGCCTTTCAACTGTTAAATGCTCATTGCACTCATTTCTTTTTCTTTTCTTTAATTTTTGGACAATTTTTTTAACTTCCTGAGAACGATTTATATCCGACACCAAAACAGCATCCGCTGTTTCAATAATGGAAAGATTGTTTACGCCTATGGTAGCCACCAAACGCTTATCCGAATATATAAGATTATTAGTGGAGTCAATATTTATAACATCACCGAATTTAACATTTTTATTTTTGTCTTTGGATAAAACCTTATGAAAATAATGCCAGCTTCCCACATCACTCCAACCTATACGAGAAGGAATAGTATAAACCAAATTAGATTTTTCCATTATCGCATAATCGATTGAAATATTGGGCATTAAAGAAAAATATTTATTCAATTTATCATAATCAATTTTATTTGAGGCAAAAGCATCATTGTATATAGCCCATAATTTATCATGTAATAAGGGGCTATATTTTTTAAATTCTTCAAGAATAATGGAGGCTTTAAATACAAACATGCCCGAATTCCAAAAGAATCTTTCCGTTTTTACAAATTTGGTTGCCGTTTTTAAATCCGGTTTTTCCATAAACCGCTTAACAGGTAAAGCGACTGTGTTAAATGAAGAAGGCTTCTTATTTACCTCTATATAGCCATAGCCTGTTTCAGGCGACTCAGGAACAATTCCCAATGTCACTATCTTCCCTTTTTTAGCTTCATTTATGGCTTTCTTTATAACTTTTTGAAAATCAGCGCCACGCTTTATCATATGGTCTGACGGAAGCACAATGATAATGGGATCTGTTTTGGCTAATTTTTTTAAATAGATGGCGCTAAGGCCGATGGCGGGAGCGGTATTTTTAGCTTCAGGCTCAATGAGAATTCTTAAATCCTTAAACTGATTATAGCCAGCTCCAAAAGCATGAAGCTTATTGGTAACAGCCAAAATATTTTTTTTGCCCACAATGGGAGAAATTCTTTTAACTGTCTGCTCAAAAAAAGAACCCTTCTTTCCCACTTTAAGAAATTGTTTAGGTAATAAATTCCGGCTTAAAGGCCATAGTCTTGTGCCGGAACCCCCTGCAAGTATAACTCCGTAAATTTCATCTCTCATGGGAAATATTTTACCAAATTATAATTATTAATAGGAGAGATAAATGAAGAAATCAATTAAGCTTTTTCTGTTTTGTTTACGCCGTTAAGCGGCATAGATCGAAGCTACATGCCCTTCCGTACTTGTGCTTCGTAACTTTTTAGTGAAGAAGTACGTGTGCTTCGTAACTTTTTAGTGAAGAAGTACGTGTGCTTCGTAACTTTTTAGTGA
>CAZHQC010000121.1:3789-6304 GCA_964534135.1 uncultured Elusimicrobiaceae bacterium
AGAAGTAGCTTTAGCGCAGGAGGGTCTCGTTGCTTGGACTCTCAGAATCAAAGTTTATTATTGCTTTGTTTTGCAGTTGACTCCAAGACTCTATTAACACTCTTATGCCAATTCCATGCGGTTTCTATTATAGTGAACAAACGATTAAACTTAGGCTTCCAATCAAGTATTTTTTTAGCCTTGGCTGAAGTTCCAATTAAAACAGCGGGGTCTCCGGTTCTTCTTTTAGTTTTAATGACGCGAATTTTTCTGCCGGTAATTTTTCTTGCCATTTCAATAACTTCTTTAACTGAAAAACCTTTGCCATTTCCTAAATTAAAGCAATCGCTTCTACCATTTTTAAAAAGATATTCAAGCGCTTTAATGTGGGCATCAGCCAAATCCGCTACATGAATATAATCCCGCACGCAAGTGCCATCAAGTGTTTTATAATCTGTTCCAAAAATCTTGATATTTTTTCTTTTTCCTATCGCAGCGTCCAATACAAGCGGAATAAGATGGGTCTCGGGATCATGCAATTCCCCTATTTCTCCGTCAGAATCACAGCCCGCCGCATTAAAATATCTCAAAGCAATATACTTCAAACCATAAGCATTGGAATAATCCTTAAGGATATCTTCTATCATTTTCTTGGTTCTGCCATAAGGATTAATGGGAAATTGAGAATGCTTTTCATTTATCGGTATTTTTAGAGGTTCGCCATAAATGGCGCAAGTTGAAGAAAATATAAAATGATTAACATTATGCTTTCGCATAACTTCCAGAAGATTTAAGGTGTTTGAAACATTATTGATGTAATATTTAGCGGGATCCTCAACAGATTCTCCAACATAAGCAAAAGCGCTAAAATGCATAACCGCTTTAATAGGATATTTCTTAAAACACGCTTCCAGTCGGTTTTTATCAGCTAAATCCCCTTTAAAAAACTTTCCCCATTTTACACACCCTCTATGGCCTTTGGACAAATTATCAAAAACAACCGTTTTATATCCTTTTTCATTAAGCGCCTTATTGGCATGAGAGCCGATATAACCCGCCCCGCCGACAATTAAAATCACGTCTTTATTCATTATTTTCTCTTTTTATAATTCTTTTTAATCCAACCGGCATAAGAGGCAGTCTTTATTTTTTTAACCCAAGATGTATTTTCTATATACCAATCAATGGTGCTTTCCAAACCTTTTTCAAAAGAGTGTTTTGGCTTCCAGCCCAATTCTTTTTGAATTTTGGATGAATTAATAGCATAGCGCCTATCATGGCCAAGACGGTCTTTAACAAAAATTATCAAATCTGAATACTTTTTAATTTTGTCGCCTAAAGAAGAATTTAATTTAACAGGTGATTTTTTATCTAATATTCCGCAGATTTTTTTTACTATATCGATATTTTTCTTTTCAGAGTTTCCACCAACATTATAGGTGTCACCGATTTTGCCTTTTTCAACTATCCGCCATATAGCCGAACAATGATCCTCAACATATAACCAATCCCGGACATTTTTTCCATCGCCGTATATAGGCAATGATTTTCCTTCTAAAGCGTTTAAAATAATCAAAGGAAGGAGTTTTTCGGGGAATTGATAAGGCCCGTAATTATTTGAACAATTTGAAATTGTAATAGGCAGGCCATAAGTATGGAAATAAGCGCGAACCAAATGATCGGAAGAGGCTTTGGAAGCTGAATAAGGACTTCTGGGGTCATAAGGAGTGGTTTCTTTAAAAGCTCCTGTTTTTCCCAGAGAACCAAAAACCTCATCGGTGCTTATGTGATGAAATTTAACATCTTTGCGTTTTCCCCAATATTTTCTTGCCACATCCAATAAATTAAAAGTGCCCACGATATTTGTTTCAATAAAATCTTTCGGGCCATGAATGGAGCGGTCAACATGACTTTCAGCTGCAAAATGAATAACTGTGTCTATTTTAAACTTTTTAAAAACCTTTTCAATCTTTGAATAATCGCAAATATCCGTTTTTTCAAAAAAATACTTTTTACCACCATATTTCTTTTTGATATCGGCCAAATTCAAAGGACTTGCCGCATAGGTAAGTTTATCGCAATTTATTACTTTCCCTTTGAACTTTGTTTCTTCAAATAAATAATGAATAAAATTTGAACCAATAAAACCACTACCACCGGTAATTAAAATATTTGAGTTTTTCATAGTTTAATATCCTTTGCTAAAAGTAATTCCTTATCTTTATCTGAGAGCAAGGGCCTTAACCTGGGCCAATTTATATTAATCTGAGGGTCATTCCATATAATGCCGCTTTCATGCTTGGGAGAATACTCAGCCGTGCATTTATAAACCACATCCGCGGAATTGCTTAAAACAAGAAAGCCATGGGCAAAACCTTTGGGGATATAAAGCATTGCGCCATTATCTTGAGATAATTCAACACCCACCCATTTTAAAAATGTTGATGATTTTTTTCTTATATCGACAGCGACATCAAAAATCTTTCCACTTAAACACTTAACCAATTTTCCTTGCGCTTTTGGACTTTTCTGAAAA
>CAZHQC010000122.1:0-6288 GCA_964534135.1 uncultured Elusimicrobiaceae bacterium
CGCATTAATGATATTGGCGCTATTGCCGGAAGTTGAAATGCCAAATAAAATATCTTTTGGACCGAGAAAAGCATCAACCTGTCTTTCAAAAACTTTGTCATAACCATAATCATTGCCAATAGCGGTTAAAATGGAAGTATTGGCTGTTAAGGCCAAAGCTTTAATGGGCTCACGCTCAATAAGAAAACGACCTATAAGTTCAGCCGCAAAATGCTGACTATCGGCAGCGCTGCCGCCGTTACCACAAATATAAAGCGTACCGCCGTTCTTAAGAGAAGCAATTATCTTGTCCGCCGCCTCTTCAATTAAACCAGCCTTAGATATCATATCATCTGACAAATCAAAATGACTGTTTATGCTCGCAATTATTTTATCTTTCATATTATTTACTTAATGAGGGTTCCTATTTTATCTCCATTAATAGCCTTTTTAATATTCCCGGCTTTATGCAGATTAAATAGAAGTATAGGTAAATTATTTTCCATACAAAGCGTTAAAGCGCTTGTGTCCATAAACCGAAGCTGTTCTTTAATGGCTTTCATATAAGTTATATTTTTTATTTTCTTAGCGTTTTTATCGGTTCTTGGATCGCCGGTATAAACAGAGTCAACCTGAGTCGCTTTAAATATGACATTAGCGTCTATTTCAGCGGCGCGTAAAGCGGCTGCCGTATCCGTCGTAAAATAAGGATTGCCAGTGCCTCCCGCAAAAATAACCACTCTGCCCTTTTCCAAATGCCTTATAGCTTTTCTTCTTATAAAAGGTTCAGCAATACTTGCTATTGGAATAGAGGTTTGAACACGGGTGGATATTCCTTCATTTTCTAAAGCGGACTGCAAAGCCATAGCGTTTATCATAGTGGCCAGCATACCCATATTGTCGGATATTACCCTATCAATCATGCCACCGCCATCTTTAGCGCCACGCCAAATATTACCGGCGCCTATTACAATCGCAAGCTGAAGGCCGCACTTATACGCTTTTTTTATTTCTTTGGATATATAAACCAGCGCTGTGGGACTTATAGAACGCCCCGCTGATATCTCAAGGAGAGCTTCTCCGGATAGCTTAAGAAGAACTCTTTTATACACTATTATTCCATACCTACAATATAGCAATCGAATTTAGCCACTTCGACTTTCGCATTTACTTTCTCTGCGGCAGCAGCTATTAATTTTGAGATGGAAACTTTGGTATCTCGAATAGAAGGCTGTTCTAAAAGACAATTCTCTTGATAGAATTTATTAACTCTGCCTTCAAGCATTTTTTCCAATGCTATGCCGGATTTTCCTTCGGCTTTGGGGCTGGCTTTATAAATCTCTTTTTCTTTCTCAATGATTTCTGAGGAAACCTCTTCTTTTTTAAGCCAACGAGGATTCATAGCAACAGATTGCATGGCAAGGTCTTTTGCTAAAGCGGGAAGACTTTCATCTGAAGCGCCTTCACCTTCAACATTAAAAAGAACCACAGCGCCTTTCTTTAAATCATTATGGACATAATAATTAACAATATTATTGCTATCCATCTTATAAACGGAACCGCGTCTTACCTGCATATTTTCGCCGACTTTAATCGCAAATTCTTTAAGTTTTCCGGTAGCGACTTCATTTTCAGAAGGATTAGTCATTGTCTCATCAGTCAACATAAGATTAATGATTTCATCTGAAACAGCTTTAAATTCGGGGTTTCTGGCTACAAAATCAGTTTCGCAGTTTACTTCCAATATCGCCAATGTCTTTTTATCATCAGAAGTTTTTACGGTAACTATACCTTCTTTCATTTCTCTTCCGGCTCTTTTAGCAAGACCGCTAAGACCCTTTTTTCTCAAAAGTTCTACTGCTTTGGTTTCATCTCCGGAGGTTTCTTTAAGAGCGTTTTTACAGGCCATAATACCCGCTCCGCTCTTTCCTCTCACTGACATGACTTGTTTGCTTGTTATTTCCGCCATAAAAAATTCTCCTTACAGTGTTGTAAAATTCAAATTAAACATTATTCCTCGGTTTTCACAGCCTCGGATTTAGTCTCAATGTCCGCTTTTGGTTCAGAGGGCTCTTTAATTTTCGGCGCAGGTGTTTCTGCTACCTCAGTTTTGGGAGAGTCATCTTCAGGTTTAATTTCCTCAGTTTCAGAAACATTTTCTTCTACGGCATTAGCCGCTTCCATTTCCGCCTGTTGAGCAACCGCTTCCTCAGTCCGCACAGCTTCTTCTGCAGCCTGTTTAACAGCCATGGCTTCATCTTCTTTTTCTTTTCTGCCATCGATAATGGCATCCGCCATAGTGGCGCAAAAAAGTCTTATGGATCTTGAAGCATCGTCATTTCCGGGAATGGGAACATCGATCGCATCAGGATCGCAATTAGTATCACAAACACTGACAATGGTAATTCCAAGTTTTTTGGCCTCTTTCATAGCGCCAACTTCTTCGACAGGATCTATGACAAACATTATTTCAGGTAACTCAGGCATATTTCTGATGCCGGAAAGCAATTTTAAAAGTCTGCTTCTTTCTTTTGTCAAACGGGAAACTTCCTTTTTAGACATAACTTTAAAAAGACCGTCAGCTTCAAGCTTTTCAAGTTCTCCAAGTCTTTTTATAGAGCTTTTAAGAGTTTCAAAATTGGTAAGCATACCACCAAGCCATTTCTCATGCACATAGGGGATGTTCGCTTTTTGCGCCTCTTCCCGTATTAAGTCTTTGGCTTGTTTTTTAGTTCCAACAAATATAAAACTTTTGCCTTGTTTGGATGCATTCTTAACGAAAGCATAAGCTTTCTTTAATTCCCTAACAGTTTTCTGTAAATCCAAAATATGAATTCCATTTCTTTCCCCGAATATATAACGGGACATTTTAGGATTCCATCTATAAGTCTGATGACCAAAATGGACACCGGCTTCAAGCATTGTTTTCATCGATATGTTCAACATTTAACCTCCGCAATTTTGTACTCACAAGCAAGTAAGAAATTCGTTCTTTATTATAATAGCATAAATAAACTGTACTCTTCAATAGGGAAAACTGTAAATTGGCCCTATATTGATTTTACCATAAGTGAGTGCCACAATCGAGGATAAAAATCGCCTCAAATAATCAGAACGCTTAAAAATATTAGCCTATTAACCCAATTTCATTTTTTCCCGCACATTTCCTATAATAAAACATATGAAAATCGCAATAGCTCAAATCAATAGTAAAGTGGGCGACCTTCAAGGAAATGCCTCAAAAATAAAAAAAATTATAGAAAAAGCGGCAAAACTTAATGCCGATCTTGTAATTTTCCCTGAACTTAGCCTAACAGGCTATCCGCCTAAAGACCTCTTAAGTAATAAAGATTTCGTAACGGCAAATTTGAATGAACTTGAAAAAATAGCTCATGCAGCGGAAAAAACAGCCTGCGTAATAGGGTATATGGATTTTAATCCGTCAGCTAAAGGGAAAGCCCTTTTTAATTCGGCCGCGCTTATACACAAAGGCAAAATCTTGGCCAAAAGACATAAATCTATTCTGCCGGCCCATGATATTTTTGATGAAGCAAAATATTTTGAACCTTTTGCAAAAAATATTCCTTTGGAATTCAAAAATAAAAAGATAAGTATCACGATTTGTGAAGACATCCTCCAAGACGGCCCTGTGCCAAGAAACCAAAGTTATAAAAACAATCCTATCAGCAATTTAACAAAAACCCGCCCCGATATTATTATAAATATCTCGGCATCATCTTATTGTGATGAAAAAAACATCAAAAGAATTAAACTCTTAACTAAACTCGCAAAAAAAACAGGCTCTCATATAATCTACTGCAATTCAGTTGGCGGGAATGATGAATTAATTTTTGACGGCAACAGCCTGGTCCTTAACCCAAAAGGGGAAATCATATCCAAAGCAGCAGCTTTTAAAGAAGATCTTATATTGGTAGATATAAAAAAAACTGAAGAAACTAAAATTCCGGAGCAAATGTGCAAAGAAGAGGAAATTGTTCAAGCTCTCACTCTAGGCATTAAAGATTTTTTTTATAAACAGGGATTTAAAAAAGCCGTTCTCGGCATGAGCGGAGGAATAGATTCCGCCCTTGTGGGAGCGCTTGCCGTTAAAGCCCTCGGAAAAGAAAATGTTCACGCTGTAATGATGCCCTCAAAATATACTTCCAAACAAAGCACAAACGATGCAAAAGAATTATGTAAAAATTTACAGATAACTTCTCAAGTTATTGGCATCAGCGCCATTCATAAAGTTTATAGCGAAAATATTTTTAAAGAAAAAAAAGAAACCACAGATACGACACAGCAAAATATTCAAGCGAGAATAAGAGGAAATATTCTTATGGCCCTTGCCAATAAAAATAATTGGCTTGTGCTTGCAACCGGAAACAAATCGGAAGCCGCCGTCGGATATTGCACACTTTACGGCGATACAGTGGGAGCTCTTGCCCCCATAGGCGACATTTTTAAAACCAATGTCTATAAAATTGCCAACCACTTAAATAAGAATAATATTCTTATCCCTCAAATAATTATTGACAAAGCTCCCTCGGCTGAACTTAAACCCAATCAAAAAGACCAAGATGATTTACCATCCTATGAAGTATTGGATAAAATAATAAGCGCTTATATCGAGGATGAAGTCTCTCCTCAAAACATTGTTAATGCGGGCATTAGCGATAAAAAAACGGTTTTCTCCATCGTTAAGAAAATTGAAGCTAATGAATTCAAGAGAAAACAATTTCCTCTGAGTTTTAAACTGAGTAAAAAATCTCTCGGTTGCTGTAGAAACATGCCGATAGTAAAAGATATGTCCTTTTCGCTTAAAACAAAATAATGACTTTTCATAAATTAAAAACCATCGCATGCGCCTTGCCATTGTTTTTATGTTTTAACTTTATTGTTTCCATTTCTTATTCAAAAGAAATAAAATTTTTGAAAAAATCTCCAAAAGAAACATTCAACCCAAAAGAAGAAATCACAAAATCTCTTATCTCATCTACGGAAACACTTAAAGAAAGTTTATTTGGAAAAATCATAAACCATATGGTCATACCACTTGACGCCGGACCTATAATTCCCTTACCGATAGTCGACTCAAGCAAAGATCTAGGTTTAAATTATGGAATTATGCCCATATGGGCGATAAGAGATAAAGAAAAAGGAATAATATCTTCGGTAATAGCTCCTTCTTTCAACTATAATAATTTTTTGGGAACAACTTTTATTTATCGCCATTATCTATTCCCTGACGAAACAAAATTATTTGTCTTTCGCGCGCAATATTCTCAAAATGTACAAAAAGAAATCTACCTTAATTATTATACCCCGGAATTTTTAGGCACAAAAGGCCGTCTTAACTGGGAGTTCAGGCATTGGATTAATGGAAAGGCTTCTTTTTACGGTTATGGTCCACATAGCTTAAAAAACAATAAAGCGAATTATGCCTTGCATATGACGGGAGAGGAATTCACCGTAACCGTTCCTTTATATAAGAACCTCTATTTTGACTTTATGCATATGTGGTATTCTAAGAAAGTATCCAATGGCCCTGTTGAAACATTGCTTAGAATTCAAGATATTTCCACAAATATTCCATACAGCGACCTTTCCAAAAGGAAAGGCTTTCATACTAATAAATTTTCCATTTTATACGATGACACCGACCACCCTTTTCTGCCCAAAATAGGAACTAATGCCAAAATATCAGTTTTATATTCAACTGAATTTCTTGGCAGTGATTATGACTACAGAACTTATTCTGCGGAAGTTAAACATTATTATAATCACAAAGACGAGGGAAAATTTGTGACAGCTATAAGATATTTTTATGAATTTCAAAGAGGCGATCAACTTCCTTTCTATGCGCAAAGTACTCTCGGCGAAAGCACAGGACTTAGAATGGCGGGAGATGGAAGATTTGTGAGCAGAGGCAAATTCATGCTTAATATAGAGGAAAGAATAACCCTTTCAAAAGTTCCGGTCTTAAAATTTGTCAGCGAACTTGAAATAGCTCCGTTCATAGATATTGGAACCGTGTTTGACAAACCCTCACTTTTTACCTTTTCAAATATGAAGTACGGTCCGGGAATAGCGCTTAGGCTGCTAATGAGACCCCAAGTGGTGGGAACTATGGATATAGCTTTCGGCTCCGAGGGAACAAATGCCATCATATCAGTCGGCTATCCATTTTAACAGCGGGCCTGTCAGTAAGTTGCAAGGATTAAGTCACAGAGATAGGAATCCTGTAAGTCTGCAGGATCGCTCTGCCAAAGTTTTTTACGGCCTTATTAACAATAGGTTTGGTGCGGT
>CAZHQC010000123.1:0-6074 GCA_964534135.1 uncultured Elusimicrobiaceae bacterium
TTGATATGATTGGCAATGTCTGGGAGTGGGTAGACTTTGTGATGACCGCTGACCCTACAAATGGACTAGCGTCCAATGATATTACAGGATATGATTTTGCTACGGGCATCCCCACTTCTGTTGGCACCTCTAATGTTTATGGTAACGATCACTACTGGGCCTATAGCGGTGTCGGCGCCGCCCGGGCGGTACGCCGGGGTGGTGGCTGGGGTGACAACTCCAATGGCGGCGTGTTTACGTTCTGCGCGATTAGTGCGCCCTTGTCCACGAGCGGTGCCATCGGGTTTCGCTGCGGTAGGCGTCATTGAAATCTGAAATCAGAAAATCTGTAATCTTGTTGTTGTTTGAGATCCCGCCGAAGGCGGACATAAAAAAATATGAGTAACTCAATTTACTCCACTATCCGCACATCCGTTGGAGACGGATAAATTTATTAATAGACGTGGGTTGCCGTGTGTGCGGGTGGTCAGGTTATGTATACTTGTAAAAATCCTTTAAATGTAATTGCCGCCAAATGAACCATATTGATTTTGCTTCATCTTCACAACTTTTTTTTACCTATGTTCAGCCTTATTGCATAGGCTTATATCCTGCAAGGCGCGCTTGATAGACTTGCTCCATAAATTCCGCAACGCTATCCTTAGATGACCGCCAAGGTTTGCCGGTGTCCGTCAGAGCGCACACTAATAAAAAAGCTGTTCTATTTTGCGAGTCTTGATAAAGATTTTCTTATATAACCTTACCGTTGGGCTAAATATGTGGTATAAAATACAGAGTAATTTATCGGCAAAAAATCAACGGTTGCTACCAAAGCCACCACATCCACAGAAACAAAAGAAAACAATTCATAAGATAAGTATTTGATTTGAAGATTCGAAGATTGATTTCAGCATTGATGATTTCACTTTTTTTTCATTTTTTTATCCTATATCCTTTTTGAAATAGTATACTATGTGTATACGATGTTGTGAAACACGTCATATATTAACTATATTACCTGAAACGCGGAGGAAACTATATGTATGAAGAAATGAGTAAGTTGTTTATTCAGCCTGTAATGGATATTTGGGAGATTTTTTTGAGCTATGTGCCTAATGTTGTGGCCGCGCTCTTATTCATCCTTGCAGGTCTTTTTCTTGCGAGAGTCTGCAGGTCTATTCTCGAACAATTTTTTGGAAGAATCAAAATGGACAGATATACCAGTAGAATAGGTATTAATGAAATATTGGCTAGATTTGGTTTGGGAAAGTCTCCATCTTATGCTATCGCTTTTGCGGTTTACTGGGCTATTCTCCTTGTATTTTTTGTCTCAGCGCTCAATGTCATGAATCTGACTGTTATATCTCAGATTCTTCAAACTGTGGTTGTGCAATTTGTTCCCAAAATAATTGTCGCTACGATGGTGGCTTTCGGCGGCTTAATGCTGGCGAAGTTCATGAGTGACATTGTTTTAAATTCTTCAATAGCTAATAATTTAAAGGGCGGAAGGTCTCTATCTAAGATAGTGCATTTTGTTGTTCTGGTATTTACGGCTATAATAGCTCTTGATCAATTGGGTATTGAGATGAAGATAATTCGCTCCAGTTTGAATATTTTATTAGGTTCTATCGGTCTTGCTTTTGCTTTGGCCATGGGCCTTGGCGCTAAGGATGTGGCGCATGAAATAGTAAGCGGTATGTTTACTTCAGATAATAAAGAGAATAAAGAAAAGAAATAAATTTTTCAATTTTTCAAATAAAAAAACTCCCGTAAATTTATTTTACGGGAGTTTTTTATTTGGTTTTTATCTTCGACTAAGTTCTAATGCCCAACTTTAATATTTTGAAGTTTTTATTCCGCATAATCACGCAATAAATTACTTCTTGAAGGATGGCGAAGTTTTCTTATGGCTTTCGCTTCTATTTGTCTTACGCGTTCGCGAGTCACTTTAAATATCTTTCCAACTTCCTCTAGTGTTCTGGGATAGCCGGAATCTATTCCGAAACGAAGTTTTATTATTTTGGCTTCTCTCTCTGTAAGGGTGGAAAGTATTTTTGAGACTTCTCTTCTTCTCAAAAGAGTTACAGCTGAATGAGAAGGGGGAAGCGCGCTTTTGTCTTCTATGAAATCCTCTAAGTGAGAATCTTCATCCTCTCCGATGGGGGTGGAAAGAGAAATGGGATCCTGCATTATTTTTAGAGAATTTTTTACTTTATCCATAGAGATATGGAGATGTTTTGAATATTCTTCAATTGATGGATCTCTTCCAAATTCTTGACGGTATTTTCTTGTAACCTTCATCAATTTAGAGACAAGCTCTTTCATATGCACCGGAATTCTTATGGTTCTTGCTTGGTCGGCGATAGCTCTGTTGATAGATTGTCTTATCCACCAGGTGGCATATGTTGAAAATTTAAAACCTCTTTTATATTCAAATTTTTCAACAGCTTTCATTAAGCCTAAACCGCCTTCCTGAATCAGGTCGGAAAGTTCAAGGTTAGAATTTACATGTTTTTTTGCTATTGAAACAACAAGTCTAAGGTTTGCTTTTATAAGTTTCAGCTTGTCGATGAGAATTTGATCTTCCAAAAATGTAATTTTGTCATTTAGAGATAAGAAATTATCGGGATCGACGGGAAGCGTTCTTAAAAGATTGCTTTCCTTTGTTCTTATTATGGTTATGTTAATAATTGCAGCTTCCACTTCAGTTGGATTGAAGCCCCATTTCGATTTAAAGGTTGAAGGGCGCATCTTTTTTTTCTGAGCTAAAGCGAAATCCGCCATTATTAAATCCAAGTCGCCATAGTGGTTTTGATATCTTTCAAGTTCGTTTCTGAAATCTCGTAATTTATGGGCGAGATTTTTTATTTTGTTTGTGAGTCTCTTTATTTTTTCTTGATTTAGGTTAAGGTCAATGATATTTTTAACTATCAAGAGCTTTTTTTGAGAGAGCTGGTCTTTTAGTTTCCTTTTTACTTCATTGGATTTAACTTTTTTTATTTTATCATCAAGTTTATTTATTTCTTTTTCTGTCTTATTGATAAGTTTAACCACGTTTTTAATTTTTTTCTTCATGGTGGCAAGTTCATAGTCAGATTTGCGGCCACGAGGCATAAGTTCTTTTGTCGTCATTTCATCTTGCGAAATTAAAGTTTCCCAGTTTCTTATTTCTCTTAAGGTTATGGGGGATTCAAGAACGATCATGCGAAGTTCTTTTTCTCTTTCGCGGATGTTTCTTGCCAAGGTGACTTCTTCATCACGAGTTAAAAGAGGAACTCTTCCCATTTCAGAAAGATACATTCTAATTGAATTTGACACGTCCGGAACAGCATTCCATTCATCCGTATAAGCTTCCTTCTCAGCCGCCGCTACAAGTTTGTATTTTTTTCTGTCAACGACGTCGATTCCCAGGTCTTCAAGGGTAGTCATGAGATTGTCTATTTCTTCACTGCTCATTGAAGCATTGGTTAGAGAGCGGTTCATTTCTTCGAGAGTTACATAACCATACTCTTTTCCGAGTTCAACTAGGTCTTTTAAAGCTTTTCGTGGTTGTGGCATTTTTTCTCCTTTATAAACAGCGGTTTAAGGTAATTGGGCCGTGTTTTTTAATTCAGTTCAGTATCCAGTTTCTTTAATTCCGAAGATTCTTCCGGTGTTAGTTTTGAAAATCCTTTTTTACGCAATTGTGTTCTTCTTCTTTTTTTTGAAACGCGCTCGAGCATTGTAACGCTTGTGCGCATAACTTGTGCTGTGCTGATATCGTCATTTATTTCTTCATGGGATAATTTTGAAATTTTAGCGGCATAGTCCGGAAGTTCAGCTATTAATTTATTTATTATTGCGCGATGGTTTTCTCCCGCCATACTTCTTAGAATGGTTACTATTTTTTTTGCGAAATCACTTTGCAGATTTTCTTCATTAAGCTTTTCAGCATAGGAAATAAGCGTAGGCTCTTTTAAAAACATGTGGATGAGGCCCAGTTCCAATGCAGGTATTTCTTCAAAAGAAACCTCTTCTTTAGGGGCGGAATATTTTTCTTTGTTTCCATAATTAATTTTTTTTAATTCGGCTAAAACCGTTTCTTGCGAAATATCAAGCTTTTCCGCTATGGTTTTTGTCCATTCATTTTTTACAATTTCATCATTTTGTTTGGCAACCGTTTCAAGAATAATTTTTGTTATTTTTGATTTTTCTTGCGCCGGAAGATTTCGTGGGGAATCGTTAGTGTAGAGATTTAATTTAAAGTTAATTATATCACCCGCATCGTCCAATTGTTTTTTAAAATCATCCGCTCCGTATTTTATTAAGAAATCGTCGGGGTCAAGGCCATTAGGTAAGGCCGCAATCTTAACATAAAGGCCTGATTCCATGAAGATCTCACCGGCTTTTATTGCCGCGTTTTGTCCCGCCGTATCACCGTCAAACATTACCACTATATCTTTTGAATATCTTTTGGCTAGAGAAGCATGCTCATGGCTAAAGGCCGTGCCTAAGGGCGCTAACGCAAAGCTAATGCCATTTTGATGAGCGCTTATTACATCCATATAGCCTTCAAGCAGAAGAATCTTTTTTTCTTTTCTTATATCTCTTAAGGCTTCAAATAGGCCGTAGAGAGTTTTTCTTTTTGAAAAAAGCGGCGTTTCGGGAGAGTTAAGATATTTCGGCTGAAAATCACCAAGCACTCTCGCGCCAAAAGCAATTACTTCTCCGATACTGTTTTTTATGGGGAACATTATTCTTCCCCTAAAATAATCCGTTATTTGGCCATTTTCTTTTACATAAGCCAAGCCCGCCTTAATTAACAATTCTTTCGAAAAACCTCTTTTAGTCGCTTCGTTTACAAACATGTTTTCGGCAAGGGGTGAGAAACCGATTCTAAATTTTTTTATGGAGTCCTTACTTACATTTCTATTTTTTAGATATTCAGCCGCTTTTACGGCATTGGAAGATGTTAAAAATCTGGAATAAAAAATAGAGGCTAATTCCATAACTTTTTTTAATTCAATTCTCACGCGGTCATTTTCAGTCATGGCTTTCATTGAAAAACCTTCCCACTGAACGCCGGCTTTAGCCGCAAGTTTCATCGCGGCTTCCATAAAAGTCAGACCGTCTATTTTTTCTATAAATGAAAAAACATCGCCGTGTTCTTGGCAGCCAAAACAATAAAATCTTTGAGTATCGGGATTTATGGTAAAAGAGGGTGTCTTTTCATTGTGAAAAGGACAAAGAGCCTTGAAATTTTTCCCGGCTTTTTGAATTGAGGGGATATAGTCTCTTATAACTTCAACTATATCCAGTCTTTCTCGAATTGTCTCAATTATATTCTCTGAGCGCATAAAGGAAGATTGCCTTATGGTTTAATGGTTAGAACCATTCTATTTAATAGTGATATAACCCCCACGCTTCATATTCTCGTTGGCGAGATATATCTGTGTGGGGGTTAAAAAAGATACACTTTTGTTTTTAATTACTTTTTATTTTTGCGAAGTTTACGGCGTATCTCTTGGGCTTTGAGTTTCTTTGTTACGCTTGGCGCTTCATAGAACTCTCTGCGTTTGATGTCTTTAAGAATGCCGCTTCTTTCACATTCATGTTTAAAGCGTCTTAAAGCTTCTTCAATGGATTCTTCATCACGAAGTCTTATAAATACCACAATATCACCACCTTTCTGTACGGAAATTTTTATATCTAAATTTTTATTATCATCCCGGAGGCCAGAGAAGTCTTCTGCCGCTCAAAAGATGATAGTGTAAATGGTCGACGGTTTGACCCGCTTTTTTGCCATTATTCATTACGAGCCTGAAATCTGATAAATTAAGTTCTTTGGCTATTTCCATTGCTGCATATTGTAATTTTCCCAAAAGTTTCGTATCTTCCTTTTCTATTGCGGTAAGTTTTGAAATATGTTTTTTAGGCACGATTAAAATATGGACCGGAGCTTGAGGATTCAAATCATGAAAGGCGATTACATCATTGGTTTCATGTATAATTTTCGCTTGTTTCGTTTTTTCCGCTATTTCACAAAAGAGACATTTAGCCATAATAAAATATAGTTTATCGTTTTTTGAGTTAATAATCAATGAAAAAAAGGCGTT
>CAZHQC010000124.1:0-6048 GCA_964534135.1 uncultured Elusimicrobiaceae bacterium
GATTGAAAGATAATTTATCAATTACAGAGCAGTATGTCAAACTGCTCTGTTGTATGCCTGAGGGGAGAATAGATGGATTCAAATTCAAACGAGCCTGTTAAAAATAATGATAATTTCAATGCTCCGCCGTCTCCACCTCATATTTCTGAGGCTGGACAAAGTCAAGGGACGCCTCCTCCTTTATCTGAAGCACCAAAAAAGAGCAAAAAAAGTATTGCAATAAAAATTTCATTGGGGCTTCTTTCCCTTGTTTTGATTTTAGCCGGCTATATAGGTTTTCAGATGTATAAAAAAATGAAACAGATGAAGGAAGTTTTTAACTATGTTGAAGAAATGGCAAATTATGCGGTTCCCGCTGATTTGCCCGTTCCAAAGCGAAAGAGGGTATCTTCAGGAAAATTGGGCCCAAGAACTTCGAGATTGTTTGGTAGCGGGGGAAAAGTTAGTCCTGGCAATAATAGCGGTATGCCGATGTTTTCAATGAATGTTGATGAGAGTAAAGCTCTTATTGAAAAAGCTCAAAAGCTTGATCAGAAAAAGATAATGAAGGCTATTAATAAATATTCTGACCGTCCCATTGTTAAAGAATTCTTAAGTGATTTAAAAAAGGAACCCGAATTTCAAAAAGCGTTTAAAGCAAGCGGTGAACATAATCCTCTGGCGGCTATGGAGAGTATTCATAAAATTAAAAACATGAAAAAAATTATGGGGAAATATGTCATGCGTCCCGATTTTATGAAGTTAATGTTGGATGTTATGCAAGATCCTGAAATGAAGCCTTTGTTTAAAATGATGCCCGGAGGCATGCCAAGCTTGTCTCCTTCCGATGTAAAAAGCATTGAAACTGAAATGAAAAATAATCCCGCAGGTGAAAAATAGGCGGATAGTGAGAGTTTCCTAAATTCGTTATTGTTCTTTTCCGTGCTTTAATCCGTATCTTTTGCCTTTTATCTATCCATATAATATTATATACTGAATGAGCGCATTGTTATGAAAAGAGTGAAAAAAACCATCAAAAAACTTGCTAAACCCGTAAGTATTGTCATTATTCCTCATAATAGTTTTCCATCTTTTAGGTTTAGCTTTTCCATTTTTACATTTCTTTTGCTTATAGCTGTATGGTCCGGCTTTACTTTGTGGTCCGGTTATATTGCCGGTAGGCATTTCGATTATAATGTTACCAAGATGGATAATAAACTTCTCAGAACAAAAATAGAATATTTTTCTTTCAAAGTTGAAAGTGGTCTTGCTTATCTTGAAATGGCCAAAAAAACAGATGGTCAGATGAGAAAAATATTGGGAATGGGAAAATCCGCTTATGTAAACAAGATGTCCTTGGGTGGAGCCAATTTATCCGAATTGTCCGATTTTAAGAAAGTATTATCAGAGAAAATTTCAAGAGAAAATACGTCAACCTTAGATGAATCCCTTACTGAGATGAAAACCCTAAGTAAGAAAAAACTTTCGAGTTTTGCTGAAATTACTTGGTATATGACCAATAGACATAATTTTTCAAAAGCCATTCCTTCCTTTTGGCCCGCGGAAGGCAGAGTCGCCTCCGCCTATGGCTATAGATTGTCTCCGATAAGCCGGCGCAGAGAATTTCATCATGGGGTGGACATAGCGAATTCTCCCGGTACTCCAATAGTTTCCACCGCCGATGGTGTTGTGCGCCATACGGGCTGGGCCACTGGTTATGGCCTTACGGTTTTAGTTGATCATGGTTTTGGTTATTCAACTTTATACGCTCACCTTAGCGAAATTATGGTTGAGGAAAAGCAGAAAGTAAAAAGAGGTGAGAGAATAGCCAGTATGGGTTCCACGGGTACTTCAACGGGTCCTCATGTTCACTATGAAGTTTGGCAGCATTCCGTGGATACAAATCCTATGCCATATATCAAGACCAGTAGCAGGCTTAGTAAAAATATGAGTATTTTCGAAAAGATTTTTTCCGCAGAGAAGCGAAATTAAGAAAAGGGATGGCCTAACAGGAGGAAGTATGGGGCTTTTTAAAGGTTCAAAAATGGCTTTTGATTCACATAATACAGAAACAGTTATAGGCTATGACGCTTATTTTCAAGGGACTTTTACCATAAAGGGTTCATTGAAAGTTGATGGTCGCCTTGACGGTTCGATTGTCGACGGAAAAATAGTTACTGTCGGTAAAACGGGAAAGATAAAAGGCGATGTTTCATGTGAGCAAGCAATTGTTCTTGGAGAAATAAAGGGCAATATCATCGCTTCGGAAAATATTGAGGTTATGGCCGGAAGCCGGGTGGAAGGTGATTTAAAAGCTCCCAAAATAACTTTGGAAGAAGGCTCTTATTTCAATGGTCATTGTACCATGTTGATAAAAGACACTTCCACTTTAAAGAAAGAGGAGAAAGTAAAAAACTAATATGATATCTTTTCTCAACAAACATAGCAGACCTATACTTATAGGCACAGTGACTATTTTTCTTGCCAGTATTGTGTTTATGGCCGGAAATTTCCTTGCCGGCGCCACCACCGGGGTAGTTGCCGATGTTGGTGGTACGCAAATAATGTATAAAGATTTCACTACGAGGGTTAATATGGTTTTAGATAATATTTCTGAAAGCGGAACGCCTGTAAATGAAATTATTCGTAACGGCGTTAAACAGGAAGTCTTTAGAGATATGATTGTTGAAGAAATTTTATCTGCCGAGGCTGTGAAAAACGGTATGGAGATTTCAGATTTTGAAATATCTATGGAAATTCAGAATACTCCCTATTTTAAAAGCAATGGCATATTTAATCAGCGGCTTTATTATCAAACTGTGTGGGATAGATTACATATGACGCCATCGGAATATGAGGCGTGGAGAAAAAAAGCCAGACTTGCCTCCAAGTTTAAAGAATTTGTTTATTCCGGTATAAAAGTCACTCCCGAAGAATTGAAAAGTTCTTATCTTGCCTCAGATAAAGGCAGTCTTAAAAACTTTGAAAAAGAAAAAGTGGAATACGGACAAAAACTTGTTCAGGAAAAATTCCTCAATACCATAAATTATCATTTGCAGCGTCTTACCGCTCAAATTGAAGTGAAAAACTATCTTAAAGAAAGGGAAGAGGGAAGATAGTTTAGCGTTCATTGAGTTTCTAGTGTTTATTGAGTGTGTCGCGTTTCTTTTTAACGCTACTAACGCCAGTGACGCGCAATGCTATTAACGCCATCGTGATTGAAATCAAAAAACTTAATAAAACTTTCGGTGCTTGTAAAGCGCTGAATAATTTGAATATCACCGTTGAGCCGGGAGAGATTTTTGGTTTTTTGGGGCCTAATGGCGCGGGAAAAACCACGGCCGTAAAAATCATTTCAGGCATCTTAAGGCCAACTTCCGGAACGGTTCTTATCGGAGGGTATGATATCCTTAATGATACCATCAAGGCTAAAAGAACCTTGGCCTATATTCCCGATGAACCTTTTGTTTATCCTAAACTTACCGGTTATGAGTTTTTAAGATTTATTGGTGATATTTATAAAGTTCCTTTTTCTTATCAAAAATCAGAAATTCCAAATTTAATGAAAATATTTGATTTAACTGAGTTTACTCATGAGCTTCTGGAAACTTATTCTCATGGGATGAAACAAAAACTTCTTATTGCCGGAGTTTTATTGCGCCGGCCCAAAGTTCTCTTATTTGATGAACCCACAGTCGGTCTTGATCCTAAAAGTATAAAAAAATTCAAAGATATTTTATCTGATTTGGCAAAGAAAGGAACCACGATTTTTATGTGCACGCATATACTTGAAATGGCGCAAAAGCTTTGCACAAAAATAGCCATTGTAAATTTTGGCCGTCTTATAGCTGAGGGCACAATGGCCGATTTAAAAAAAGTTGCCGCTATGGATGCGGGCGCGGACCACTCTCTTGAAAATATTTTCCTAAAATTAACCGATGCAGTGGTTGCAAAATAGGGGTGAACGGCGGTTCGCCCTTTGCCAATGTAGCGGGCGAATTGCCATTCGCCAATGTAGTCGCAATTGTAGGGGCAGGCCCCTGTGTCTGCCCGAAACAAACGATTGTAAATGTTGCAAACAATACGGATGCATATATGCAAACAAAATTTCGAAAAAATATTGATGAATTTATTATTATATCGGATCATATCTATAGGATTGTAATTGTAAAAAACAGGCAACCACAGGGGTTTGTCCCTACAATATGTTAATCCTTCTCTTTAAAAGAAAAATACTTACATTTAAAAATAAAATTCTTGCCATCAAAGGTTGGAAACTTGTAAAGAACCTTATGTTCCTTAGTGTAGGTCTTGGCATGCTTGGCGCGCTTTATATCGGCTTTTACAAGCTTTTAAGCTATTTGGAAGGTATACAGTTAATAGGCGGCATGTTTAGCTGGAAACTTACAGCTATGTTGTTTTTGATAACTTTCTCAATGATTATAGTTTCATCCATTATAATTTCAATGACCACCCTTTATTATTCGTTTGACCTTAAGTTTCTTTTTTCTTGTCCATTGGATATGCGTGTTCTTTTTCTGGATAAAGCTTTGGAAACCGTGTTCTATTCTTCATGGACTCTTATGCTGGCTATTTTTCCTTTTATCATAGCTCTCGGACAAGTTAAAGGTCTCGATTTTGGTTTTTATGCGGCTTATATTTTTTTAATAATTCCTTTTGTTATGGTGGCAAGTTCCGGAGGAATAATTTTTTCTATGGTTTTGATGTATCTTTTCCCATCGTCGAGAACAAGAGATATTGTTTGGATAATGGGGAGTTTATCTCTGTCATTTGTTTATGTAGCTTTTAGATTTTCCAAACCTGAGAAACTTATAAGACCGGACGCCCTTGAAGTGGTCGCGCAATATATAAATTATCTTCAAGCTCCTACGGCCCAATATTTTCCATCCTGGTGGCTCACTAAAGCTGTTATGAGTTATGCAAATTCCTCTTGGTCTGTTTTCTTTCAGTATTCAATTTATCTCATAGCTTTAAGTATTTTCGTTTATGCGGCCATGACGTATTTTTCAAAGTTTTTATATATGAAAGGTTTTAGCGGCGCTCAAGAGGGAGTTAAGTTTAAAGGGAATGACAAAATATCATTTGAGCAAAAAATATTTAATTTAGATTTTCCTTTTAAAAATATTCTTCTTCTTTGCTGGAAAGATAGAAAACTTTTTTTGCGGGATGCCAGATATTGGTCTCAGATAATACTTATTGGCGCGCTTATAATAGTTTATCTTTTTAGTATAAAGAATCTTCCTCTCGACGGGCCGGACATAAAAAGTCTTATTTCATTTTTAAATATAGGCGTGGCCGGTTTTGTTGTTTCCGCCATAGGCTTGAGATTTATTTTTCCGGCTATAAGCTTGGAGGGAAATAATTGGTGGCTAATGAAATCTTTTCCGGTTTCAATTAAAAGTATAATGGTTTCTAAATTATTGATAGCCGGTATTCCTTCCATTTTAATTGGCGTGGTGCTTATCGTATTTTCCAATAAATTTCTTGAAGCCGATGCTTTTGTTTCGGTTATTTCCATTTTCACCATAATAATAATTTCAATTGCGATATCCATAATGGGCGTTGGTTTGGGAGCTTTGTTTCCTGATTTTAAGGTTGAGAATATTCATCAAATAGAATCTTCCTATGGCGGTTTTATATATATGGCTTGCTGTATGGGTTATTTGGCTTTGATAGTGGCTATTGAGGCTTGGCCGGTTCAAATGCATTTTGCTTATAATTTTGGTAAAACTAATGCATGGAATTTTACGGGAGTGGGCGTGTGTATTGCCGCCTTCATAATTTTAAATGCTTTAGTGATAATTATTCCATGGAAATTAGGACTCAAGAATTTGGAGAGGTATGAAATTTAGAAATGCCGCAGAAGGGAGTCGAACCCTTACTCGCCAGAGGCAAACCGGTTTTTGAGACCGGCGCGTCTACCAATTCCGCCACCGCGGCATCACTACTGTAATTTTACAAAATTTAAACTATATTCTGTTAACCTACCTGCTTTCCCAAAAGCTCACATAACTTAAAATAACAAATCCAAACATGTAAAAGATTCTT
>CAZHQC010000125.1:0-5980 GCA_964534135.1 uncultured Elusimicrobiaceae bacterium
TATATTACTTTCCGCCCCAAATTTTTCCTTCATGGCAGAAGTTTTTTCTTTCAACAGCTCCCGTTCCAAAAAATGCCGTTGAAGTCTTTCCTGTGGGAATATAGCTATCTCCGGCTCTGTATTTTTCCATATAAGTGGCCAGAATGGCGCCATGTCCTGATTGAGAGCATATGGAGGGGGTTTGATAACAGAGAAAGTATCTTGCTTCTTTTTCTGTCTTAACAATTCTTAAATAATCTTTTTCGGGAGGCATTAAAACCTCAATGGGACAATCTGTGGCTTTTAAGAGCCAGGTAAGTTCCGCGCCTATTATTTCTCGGTACCCATCTTTTCGAAGTTTTCCAATTTCTTCATTTTCCTTTTCTTGGCGGGTATTGGCGGGCGGTTTTTCATAAGGCATCAGCCAACTTTTTTTGCTTTCAAGGGCCTCCCAATAAGCCACTAAGCCTTCATTCGTTAAATTGCCTTTTTTATCAAATATTATGGCGCCTTTTTTATCCCTTAAAACAAAAACGGTTTTAAGATTTATTTCCTTTTTTTCAAAAAATCTTATAGCTTCTCTTGTCATAAGCCATCGATAAGATTGAAATCCTCTGGCATTTAAAAGAAGTTTGAATTCCCCTGCCTTGTTTCTGGTGTTAATAATATTCCTCGTTAGAATTACATTCTTGTCTTTCAAGTAATCCACGGCATATCTATTTTCAGCTTGCTTTATTAAATGGAATAAATCTTTTATATCTTTGTTTAAAGTTTCAGTTTTTTTATCTATACATAGGCGTAATTTCATTTCTGCCAGGATATCTTTGTTTGACATCGTTTTTACTTTCAGTTCTTTAATCTTTAGGTTTATGGGAGTATTGCCCGGCTCGACTTTTATTATACGTTCATAATAGTAAAGCGCTTTTTTATGATTTGAGTTTTTTTCATGGCATTTGGCTATTTTTAAAAGGGCATTTGTATCCACTTTATTTATTTCAAGAGATTTTTGATAATGAAATATGGCGAGTTTATTGTTTTTCATTTTTGAGTAAATATCGCCTATTTTTATTTGGCAAAACGCGCGAATTTCTTTTGGAGTTTGTTTTGCTTTTGCAGTTGTTTTATAGGCATCTATGGAGTTTTCATATTTGCCGAGCCGCCTGAGAATATCAGCTGAAAATATTCTTGCTTTTGAATTGAAGTTATCCATCTTTAGGCAGGTGGAAATTTGAGCATAGGCTTTTTCAAGTCTGTCTGAAGCGGAATAGGTATTAGCTTTGCCAATGCATTTTTTAACCTTCATTCTTTTTGCCGTTTTTGTTTTCTTTTGTTTAAATTTGTCTTTTTTAGCAAGTTTGTTTTTTGCTATTTTAATACGCTTTAAAATAGTGGAGGCAAATAGCGTATTTTTTGCGCTCGGAGGAAGAAGCCGGAAAGCTTTAAGATAATTTTTAAGCGCCAGATTGTTCTTATTGGCTTTTAAATATTCTTCAGCCAAAAGATAACGCGCCTTATAATTATTTGAGGATAATTCCACTTCTTGTTTAAAATACTCCATTGTCTTTTTAGAGTTTTTTGTTTTCCCATAGGTTAAGCCTAATTCTCTATAAATAGGGTAAGCTATGGGTTCAAGCAGTAAGGCTTTTTTACAATTTGCTAGAGCCTTATTAATTTGTTTCTTGTTTCTATAATACTTGCATAAGGCGAGATAAGGGATATAATTATCGGTAGTTTCTTTCAGGGCCGTATCGGCTGTTTTTAATAAATCCTCATAATAAGGAGAGGGGGAATTTTCAGGCAGGATTTTAATAAAGAAAAGAAAAGCTTCTTTATCTTTATGATTATTTTTAAAACATTTATCAAAAGAATAAAGCGCCAATTGAGTCTTTCCGTTTAAATAAAGTTGCTCGGCTTTTGCCGCTTCTTTTGCGCAATCCGGCGCGACCGGAGGTTTTGTTCCGGCTGAAAGCGGCAAAGGTTTTAACAATAGCAGCGCTAAAGCAATTTTTTTTAGAACGGATGACATTACTTTTTTTTGAATATTCTGGGTAATGTCACGCCTATTTGTTTTTGATATTTTCCTTTTCTATCTTTATATGAAGTTTCACAGACTTCATCCGAGCCCAGGAAGAGAAGTTGAGCAATCCCTTCATTGGAATATATTTTAGCGGGTAAGGGCGTGGTATTGGAAATTTCTATGGTAAGATAGCCTTCCCATTCCGCTTCAAGCGGTGTTATGTTTACCACTATGCCACAACGGGCATAAGTGCTTTTTCCTATACAAAGCCCTGTAATATTTCTCGGTATTTTAAAATATTCAATGGTTCTGGCCAAGGCGAATGAATTGGGAGGAACAATACAATAAGGAGCTTTTATATCCACGAAAGATTTCTCGTCAAAAGCTTTCGGGTCTACAAGAACATTATGAACATTAGTGAAAACTTTATATTCATCGGCAACCCTGATATCATAGCCATAAGAAGACAGACCATAGGAAATTTTATTTTTAGCGACTAATTTATCCACAAAAGGAGATACCATTTTGTGTTTTTTGCACATTTCTCTTATCCAACTATCCGGTTTTAACATGACTTCCTCCAAGCTTTGTAAATGGCTTTCAGTTTTTCAAAGCCATTTAGTTTTGTTTTAAATTTTAAGGACTCGAAATTGCTTTTTTCTATTTTATCCAATATGGCTTTATATAATTCGGCCATAATTAAAAGCGGCAGCAGTTTTTTCTTTTTTGCCGGATCTGTAAATTTATCCAGACTCTTATAATAACCGCGAGCGCGCGAAGCTTCAAACTTCATTAATTCTATAAAATTGTCAGAGTAAGTTAAATTATTTAAATCTTTTTTGCTTACGCCAAATTTTTTCATATCTTCGGCGGGAAGATAAATCCTGTTTAATTTAATATCTTCAAAAACATCTCTCACTATATTGGTGGTCTGAAGCGCGTAGCCTATGTTCTCCGAAAATTTCTCCGAGTTTTCGCTGTCATAACCGAATATATCCAGGCATAAAAAAGCTACCGCGGAGGCGACGCGATACATATAGGCTTTAAGTTCATCAAAACTTTGATATTCATTTTTGCTCATATCCATTTTCATGCCGTCAAGTATAAGCAGAAAATGTTCTTTTTTTAAATTAAATTTTTTTATGGCTTTTAATAGATTTTCCGTTACCGGTAAGGAGGGTTTGTTTTTAAAGGTGTTTTCAATTTCTTTGCCCCACTTATTTAATTCCGCTTCTTTTATGCTTTGAGGGGTATTTAAATCATCGGCAATATCATCCACAATCCTACAATAGGCATAAACGCTTGATAAAGCAAATCTCTGAGTTTTATTTAAAAAGAAAAAAGCGGGCTTAAAGTTTGAGCCGGTTTCATAGTTTTTTTGAGAGGGTAAAGACATTAATCTATGGTTTTTAGGTATTCTATGAATTTTTCCCAATTTGTAGTTTTCGCAAATTCAAGTTTCCCATAGGTATCTTCATACTCTATCAATGTTCCGGTTTTACCGGGAATATGAATGGCTATGCCATGGGTTCTGGAATAATCTTTTCCGGTCCTGTCTTTTCCAAGGAAAACATTTTTAATCACTAAATTATTATCGATAAAGTTTTGCAAGGTAATACCGGCGGATTTTAAGGCTTTAGAGCCTTTGATATTTTTATCCAAATTTTCATTTACAATTTTTACAAAGTCATAAATATCTCCGTAAAAAGAAATTTCTTTTTCGGGATCTGTAATATCATCTCCCACTTCAAATCTAAGCACCTTTTTTTTTGCTTTGCTCATAGCTCGGCGGTCATCTGTTTTCATTGCAATGTCGGCCCAAGCAGAGATTTTTTCCCCAAAGGCTTTCATCATCGAGCCTCTTATGGCTGAAAGTTGAGTGCCATATTTTGTCTTTTCAAGCATATCGGCATATTCAGGTCTTGAATACATTTCCTTAAATGTATCCACTAAAAATATTCCCGCTTGCTCCGCCGTGGCTTGAGAATTAGCAAGCATTAGGCGGTAAAAGTCCTCAAAATTGAAACTGGGCAATTGTATTACTTCTTCAGCACCCACTATAATATCGGCATAATCTTTTATTTGATAGCTTACTTCCGCCATTTGCATAAAACAAGCCATACTGGCATACATATCGACCTTACCGGTTTTTTCAAATATTTTATGCATCTCATTAGTTCTTATATAATTGCCGGTGGTAAAATCGTGTGATATGGATTTATCTCCGGAAGGTTCTTTTTGCTCATCTACATGAGAGGCGGACGGTGTTGCGGGATCAAGCCAGCCCCAGCCATGATCCCATATTATGAGCATGGTTTTTTTTGCGGGATAATTTGCTCTGGCCCATTGAATAAAATTAGACGCTTGGCGCCAATCTCCCATATCTTTATCGCCCAAATCCATTAAAACGGGCGAAGTTATTTTTTCCATATTCTCGTCTTTAACTACGAGATATCTTCTTACTCCTGACCAATCTCCATCAGCTGTGGTATCGTTTTCTATTCCCTTGGAACGACCTAGTTCAACGACAATTTTTACCTTATCATTGGAGCCTATGGACTCAAATCTATTCATATCATTAAGCGCAAATGGCTCTATATTGCTTTTTCCATTCATGTAAACCATTATGAGCCAATCTGTAGAAGATGTTTTTGTTTCTTCGGCAATTGTTTCAACATTTGTGTTGCTCTTAGAGATGTTAATAATCTCTTTTAAATTTGGGGAATTGAGGATGATTTTTTCGTAAGCGTAAATATTTGCGGAAAGGAAGGTTAAAGCTGTTAAAATCGCAAGTTTTTTTATCATAAGACCTCTTTGTAGGGTTTGAGAAAGTAATTATTTATCAGAGTCGTAATTGGTAATACTTTACAAATAATTATTGATAGGAATCAATATGATCAGGCTTTTATAGCCTTTTCATAGCGCAACAGTGCGACAGCGCGGAAGCGCGACAGTAAAAAAATGCAAAGGGGTTTCTCTCTTACGAACTTATGAGCTTATGAACTTTAAAAAGGTATTAAGTGTATTATGCTTGACACAATATTTGATAGTGAATAGAATAATCAATGTGGTGAAAAAAGGTGTAGAATAACAAACTATGCTACAGAGAGGTTTCATGAATCCGAATAAACTGGTTCCCGAATTGACGGTTCTCGATTTTGAGAAGGCAATCCAATTTTATATCGAAATCCTTGGGTTTCGTATTTCCTATGAGCGAGACGGCCCACGCTTCGTCTATCTTGAGTATGAGTCGGCGCAAATTATGATCGAGGAAAGTCATGCTGGCGCTTGGAAAACCGCCGAACTTTCTCCACCCTTGGGACGAGGTGTGAATTTTCAAATCGAGGTTTCAGATGTGAACTTAATATTGGATAAGTTGGCAAAGGCAAAGTATTCGCTCTATCGTGAACCGCGCGATGTATGGTATCAGTCTGCGGCAGGTGTCGAAGGACAGCGAGAATTTCTTGTTCAAGATCCAGATGGATATCTTTTGCGCTTCACGCAGTATCTTGGAACGCGCGCTAAGGCGGCATAATTAATTACTCTGCTGCGAACTTCGCAGTTGAGCTCGGACATTCAGTGGTATGAATATGGATTATGTTATTGAAAGTCTAATTGTAAAATACAGTGTTCTGAAATCGTCCACCCTGGTCCGACTTCCGCAGTTAAAATAAAAAATAAAAAATTTTGTTTTTTTACTGTCGCTCTTTCGCACTGTAGCTCTATAAAAATGCGCTTGTTCTGTTTCTGTTTTTACTGCCTCACTGGTACCTGTCGCGCTGTAGTACTGTAGCTCTATAAAAATGCGCTTGTTCTGTTTCTGTTCTTTGTTTTTACTGGTGACCTGCAACTTGTGGCTGGTGACTTCCGCCTTTGGCGGAATTATGTCTGTTGTTCTTTTTCCGCGAGCAATGTTTCAAAATAGTCCATAAGAGATTCACCATTGGCGGCGGATTTATAAACTTTACCTAAAGGGAAGATAAA
>CAZHQC010000126.1:0-5943 GCA_964534135.1 uncultured Elusimicrobiaceae bacterium
CTTAATACTGCCAAATTAGCCGTATAAAAACAATAGACATACACAAACGTTACCGTTAATGCCAAAAATATAAAGTGAATTTAAGGATAGAAGATTCTAATTGAAATTGCGAATATGGAAAAATTTAAAAAATTTTATACTTCATAAAAGGAAGATAAAAAAATGACACCAAATAAATCAAAAATCATTGTTCTACATAGTGGAGGTTTGGATTCAACACTATGTTTATTACAAGCACTTGAGCAAGGAAAACAAGTTATAAGTTTAGGAATTGATTACAATCAAAAGCACAAAATAGAGAATCAATATGCATTTGCGCAATGCAAGTCTTTAAATATTGAGAGAAAAGTTATTAACCTTAAATGGGATAAACCCTTTAAGGTTATTCCAAAAAGAAGAAGTGTAAATGAAATACGAAAGGATATTTCTCCAGCATTTTTAGAAGGGAGAAATATTGTATTTTTAGCTTTAGCATGTGCTGAATCTGCTGGTTTAAATTCAAACGAAGTATGGATTGGTGTTAATTCACTTGATTTCTCTGGATATCCAGATTGTCGTCCTGAATTTATTGATTCATTTCGAGAGATGCTTAAATTTGGTTATCCAAATGGACCTAAAATAATCACGCCATTAATAAATATGACCAAACCTGAAATTGCTCAAGAAGCATATCGTTTAGGAATAAGAAAAGGAGGAACATGGAGTTGTTATAGTCCTAAAATTTCAGAGAAAGGAATTCAACCATGTAATGAATGTGATGCTTGTGTTTTGCATAATTATGCTTGGAAAGAAATTAATTCGGATATTCAATGTTCAGATAATAAATTCACAAATTTGAGTTTTAGATAATGTCATTAATTGGATTAATATCATGCGTAAGTGCTAAAAAAAAATATGCAACTAAAGCAAAAGATTTATACGCTTCGCCACTTTTTCTTTATTCAAAAAAATATGCTGAATTGAGGCTTGATAAATACTACATTCTCTCTGCAAAGTATGGGTTACTAAAACCAGATGATATTATTGAGCCGTATGAAGAAACACTGAATAATAAATCGAAAAAGGAACGTGTTCTTTGGTCACGTAAAGTTTTTAATAAACTATCAAAAGAAATTAGCGTAAATGATAAGATAGTATTTTTAGCAGGAGAAAAATATAGAGAGTTTATAGGAAAATATTTATCAGAACAAAATATACTTTTTCAGACTCCTTTAAAAAAGCTTTCTATTGGTAAACAATTACAGTGGTATAAAAACTATAACTTAAACATTGATAGAGTAAATGATTTTAACAGACTATATGATTTAGTTGAAAAACTAAAAAAGGGACTTGGATGTTTTCCTAAATTAAACAGCATCAATGGTTCAAAAATTTTACCCTCCAAAGGATTGTATTTGTTTTTCGAGGATGGAGAATATCGAACAACATCTCCTTTTATAAATAGAATAACTAGAATTGGCACTCATGCTGTATCTAAAGGATCATCCTCAACCCTTTGGAATAGGCTTAGAACACATCGGGGAGGTGCCAATCTTGGAGGAAATCATCGTGGCTCTGTTTTTCGATTACATGTAGGTAACTCTATTATTAATAGAAGAAATCTTGAATTGAAAACATGGGGAGTTGGACAAAATGCAAGTAAAGAAATTAAACAGAAAGAAATTTACATGGAAAAGATGGTATCCGAATTCATTGGAAATATGAGTGTTCTTTGGTTAAATATTGCCGATGAACCAACTAAATTCAGTGACAGGTCGTATTTAGAAAAAAACTTAATAGCATTATTGTCTTCGTATAATTTCAATCTGGATAAATCAAGTCATTTATGGTTAGGAAATTATAATAGCAATTTATTTATAAAAAAATCTTCTCTTTGGAATGTAAATTATGTTAACCTAAAATATGATTCAAAATTCATAGAGATATTTGAATATTACGTGAATATGACAATTGGCAATATTCCTTTATCACAGAAGTCAATAGTACCAGTCGAGTGGCATAACTTACAAAGTAATAATCAGCAATTAAGGTTGTTTAATAATGGATAAAATTGAATTATTAAAAAAATATGCCAGTGCTATTGTACATATAAGACAGCAATTAAATGCAGATAAATTCGGTCTTGTTTTTGGCTCTGGCATTAGTAAACCGTTTAAAATTCCTAATTGGAATGAGTTGATAAAGCGAATCGCAAATAATAAAGAAATTGAGGGCAATGAAATATTGAATTTTAAAAAAGACTCAAGTCCCCAATCGTCTTTAACCCAAATGCTTTTTGAACACTATAAAGCCAAAAAAATTAATAAAGAATCAGTTCAATCAAAAATATATAATAAAGAATTTGAAAAAACTATCCAGTCAAAATGGGTAAACATAATTCATGAAGAACTTTGGAGAGATTTTAATGAGGAACTTATTGAAGAAGGAAAGCATCCATATCTTGATTCCTTTATTGATATAGTTAAAAAATCAAATCTTACCATCAATTATAATTTTGATGATACAATACAACAAATTATTTCTAGAAGAAGATCAGAATTTGAAAAAGAAGCGGGTGTAAAAGGATTTGAAACAGTATGGGACGCTCGACTGCAATTCCAATCAACAAAAGGAATAATTTATCACCCAAATGGATTTTTACCTTCACAAAAAATAGAAGGCTCAAGTAATTTTTTAGTTTTTTCTGAAGACTCATTTGCTGATCAACTTATTGCATCAATGTCTGGACACTATTCTACTCTGCTTCATCATCTATCAAAAAATACTTGTTTATTTGTAGGATTATCATTAGAAGATAGTACACTTAAACATTTGCTTCGACAAAGCTCACAAATAAGTCCTGGACACTATCATTACTATATTGCATACTCAAGAGATTCTTCCAAAATTACTACCGATCAAAAGAATGCAATAATTAAATCTAATTTTGAATTATATAACCTTATAACACTATTCTTAAATGATGATGAAATTAAAACTATTGGTGAATTAATCCAAATGGAAGATAATGACCTGGAAGAGCTTGGTACTATATATAAAATACCACTAAAGTACATATATTATATTACTGGCGTAGTTGGATGCGGTAAAACGACAACTCTTTCATATTTCAGGGATTTAAGTACGCATTCAGAATGGCCAGATCCAAAAAATCCACTTCTTGCAATTCCTTCGTATGAATTAACCTCAGATCAAAGAAAAGAAGTGGACGAATGGCTTGCAATGATGTTTTTTAAAAAAAACAAGAATATTCGCAATCAATATTTCGGGATAAATGTAATAGATAGAACTCCTCTTGATCCTTTAACTTTTACAAAATTAGAAGACAGAAAAAATAAGGCAATATTGTTAGACAAGCAGATAACTAAAGGTGTACCTGAATATAGAATTGAATCAGGGTCAATAATACTTCTAACGGGTGATAAAGAAGCAATTGCTAGAAGGATTAGAATGAGAATGAAATCAGATAAACAATACAATTCTACTGATGTGGAAGAAATGTATAAATACTTTACAGAAATTTTTAGTTTTCTAAATAACGTGAAAGAAATAGATACAAATGATTTGTCGGAACATGAAGTTGTAAAGATAGTTGCCCGTATTATTCATCTTGATGATTATTTACCCGATGATCTGCACAATGTTCTTGATAAACTAAAAGAGGGATAATATGAATATTTATTTAGCAGCTCCATTATTTAATGAGATGGAAAGATCGCAAAATCGAAGATTTACAGATTTTCTTGAAAAAGAAAATCAGAAAGTTTATCTGCCTCAAAGAGATGGTGGTCTGTTTTATGATTATGTAAAAGAAGGTTATTCAATAATGGATGCAAGAAAACACATTTTTAATAAAGATATTAAAGCAATTCATAATTCAGATATCATTTTGTGTCTTTTAGATGGGCGCGTTTTAGACGAAGGAATGTGTATTGAATTGGGAATTGCATTTGAAAAAGAAAAAATTTGCATTGGTTTTAAAACTGACGAAAGATGCCAAGATAAGTATGGTAATAATATTATGCTTGATGGTGTAGTATCAAAAATATTTAACAATAAAATTGAATTGATTGGTTATTTAAACAAAATCAAAATGAATAATTTTTCGGTAGAGCAAATAACAGACGTTAATGCAATATTATGACAATTAAAAGCTCCAAGTTTCCAAGATAAGAAAAGTATATTATTTTGGACATAAAAAGACCGAACAAAACATTTCAGCGGATGTCAAAAAACGGTACCGCTGAATATAAGTGTTCAGTGGTATAAATATGGATTATGTTATTGAAGGTCTAATTGCAAAATACGATGTTCTAAAATAGGCCATTCTAGCCGACTTCCGAAGTTAAAATAAAAAAATCACAAAGGTTTTACGCGCTTATGAACATATGTATTTTAAAAAAGTATTAGGCGTACTATGCTTGACACGATATTTAATAATGAATAGGATAATCAATGTAATAGAAAAAATGCGTGGAGTGATGAGTGGACACAAAAAATTATGAAAGAAAAAATCAAAAAAAATCTATTTCCAGAATCTCATCATTGGTGCGATTTCTTTGAAAAAGAAATTAAAGTAGAGACCCCTCGTGCAATGGCTATTCTTTCATCATCAATACTTGATGAAGCTCTGACTCATTTATTAAAAACCGCTTTGTTGCCTTGTTCAACCGGCAATGATTCTCTTTTTGATGGTGCTTATTCACCACTTGGGAGTTTCAGTTCAAAAATAGATTTCGCTAATCGAATGGGTTTACTTAACGCAGGTGTTACACAAAGCCTTCATCTAATCAGAAAAATTCGTAATGATTTCGCTCACGATATTTCAAATTGTTCTTTTGATTCTACAAGCATACGAAGTCGAGTTCGTGAGATTAAAAGACTTAATGACGTAGTAAAACCAGAAAAACGCACACACTTTCCAGATGGAACAGTTGGTGATTTTCAAGCTTCGGTTTCATGGTTGATATTCTGGCTATGGCATATTGTGGAAACAATGCCAAAACGATGCCCTGAATGTGGGTTATTGCATAGTCAAAAAACAAAAAAAAGTCAAAAGAATAAAAAAAGTCTAACAAGTCAATCCACCTGATCTTTTCCGCGACTAAAGCCGTTCCAAAGGCAGGTGAATTCCGATGTTAGGAGGAAATATGGATAATAATCCATTACAAGAGAACAAAGGAAAGATAAAATCATCGTCAGAAATCACTAGATTAATGGTTAAAACATTATCATTGATACAAGGTCCCCAATTTTCAATAGAATTACCTATATTATGGCGATTTAAAAAAAGAGAAAGACAGAAATCAATCGAAGAGCAAAAAACAGAACTAATTAAAGAATTACTTGCAAATGACATTGATCCTGAATTATTTGATATTTTGTTAACAAATGAAACTAATCGTAAATTAAAAGTGCACTTTGGAATTGTATTTCTCATTCTAACATTAGTATTTACATTACTATCATACGCAATTGTAGTACTTAACTCAATTTATAGTTGGAACATACCACAAATAGCTATTACCGCCTTAATCATAGAGATACCCATACAATTTATCGGGTTGTTGTATATTGTAGCTAGAAATTTATTTCCCACTGAAACTCCTAACAAAGCAATCCAGCGGACTTGAACCGTCAGCTCAAGCCTCTGATTTCTTCGTTCGGTGGTATGAATATGGATTATGTTATTGAAAGTCTAATTGTAAAATACAGTGTTCTGAAATCGTCCACCCTGGTCCGACTTCCGCAGTTAAAATAAAAAATTAAAAATTTTGTTTTTTTACTTTCGCGCTTACGAGCTTATGCGCTTACGACTATAAAAATACGCAGAGCGTCTTTTTATGTATGTTGCTCTTTTTCCATAAGTAAGTTTTCAAAATAGTCCGTAAGAGATTCACCATTGGCGGCGGATTTATAAACTTTACCTAAAGGGAAGATAAA
>CAZHQC010000127.1:0-3869 GCA_964534135.1 uncultured Elusimicrobiaceae bacterium
CATGGAAGGAATTCTTAAACAAACTGAAGGCAAAGGAATAAATGTTTATACTCACGGCGAAATGCTTCCTACACACGGTTATCCCGAACTTAAGAAATATAAACATTTCATCGGAAATATAGGCGGAGCGTGGCAAGACCAGCAAAAGGAATTTGATGAATTTCCCGGCGCTATAATCATGACCACAAACTGTATACAAAAACCCAGAGATTCCTATAAAGACAGAATATTTACAACCGGACTTGTGCAATGGCCCAATGTAACTCATGTGTCAGGTGGAGATTTCTCTACGCCCATAGAAGCCGCTCTTAAAGCGGAAGGTTATACAGAAGACGGAGAAGAAAAATATATAACCGTGGGCTTTGGCCATAATACCGTTTTAAGTATAGCGGATAAAGTGGTTGGCGCAGTAAAATCGGGCGACATAAAACACTTCTTCCTGATGGGCGGCTGTGACGGAGCAAAACCCGGTAGAAATTATTATACGGAGTTTGCAGAGAAAGCTCCTAAAGATTCCGTAATACTTACACTGGGTTGCGCTAAATATCGTTTCAATAAACTTGAATTTGGCGATATTGGCGGAATCCCCAGATTACTGGATATAGGACAATGCAATGACTCTTATTCAGCTATTCAAATAGCTCTGGCTTTATCCAAAGCCTTTAATATAGGAGTTAATGAACTTCCGCTCTCCCTGATAATTTCATGGTATGAACAAAAAGCGGTGTGTGTTCTCTTAACTCTCTTGCATCTCGGTATTAAGAACATAAGACTTGGACCGACCTTGCCGGCTTTTGTAAGCCCCGCCGTGCTCAATGTCCTTGTTGAAAAATTCAATATCATGCCTATAACCACGGCTGAAGAGGACTTAAAAGCAATACTATCCCCCGCAGTAAAATAAATAAGATAATAGCCCCCCGCTTTAAGCGGGGGGCTTATCGAGAAAACAATGAATTTGAATAAGAATAATTTCGAAAGTATTTATAAAAGATACAACAGGAAGGAGTTTATTCATCCTGATCCCCTTGAATTTTTGAGTAAATATAAAAATATAAAAGATAAAGAAATAGTAGGTTTAATAGCTTCTTCACTGGCCTATGGCAGAGTAGAACAAATCATCAAAAGCACATCTATTATATTAGAAATTATGGGCTCCTCTCCCCACTCTTTTATAAAAACAAATTCTCCCGCTCATTTTTTAAAAGTTTTCAAAAACTTCAAACACAGATTTACCACAGGCGCAGAAATTTCCGCTTTACTAAAAAACATAAAATCAATTTTAAAAAAATATGGTTCTTTAAATAAGTGCTTCCTGAGCTTTTATAATGAGAATGACATAAGTCTTGAAAAAGCCATTTATAAATTTGCGGAAAAATTAAATTCTGATTCCCCCTCGCTTATACCTTCACCCGATAAAAAAAGCTCTTTTAAAAGATTTAATTTATTTCTCAGATGGATGATAAGAAAGGATACTGTTGATCCGGGTATATGGAAAGGCATATCTCCCAATAAACTTATTATCCCTTTGGATACGCATATGTTTAAAATTGGAAAAATGATAAAGGCAACTGAAAGAAATGACACTTCAATGAAAACAGCCTTAGAAATAACCTCTTTTTTCAGAAATATTGCGCCTAAAGACCCAGTGCGCTATGACTTTGCTTTAACAAGAATTCCCATCAACAAAAAACGCAATATAACTTATAAGGATTTTTTAGTACAATAAACTACACCAAACATAAGGAGAATACCATGGAACTTAAAGGCTCAAAAACTGAAAAAAATCTACTAGGCTCTTTCGCTGGAGAATCACAAGCAAGAAACCGTTATACCTTTTTTGCCAGTGCAGCTAAAAAAGAAGGCTATGAGCAAATATCTAGAATATTTGAGGAAACAGCAAATCAGGAGAAGGAACATGCCAAAAGGTTCTTTAAATTTCTTGAAGGTGGAGAGGTTAAAATTGAAGCAACATTTCCCGCAGGAACAATAGCTGACACAAAAACAAATCTTAAAGCTTCAGCCGCTGGAGAACATGAAGAATGGAATGGTCTATACCCCTCCTTCGCTAAGACAGCCCGAGAAGAAGGTTTTGAAGATGTAGCAAAGACTTTTGAAGCAATACTTGTAGCTGAAAAACAACATGAGAAAAGATATCTTGATTTGGCCAAAAACATTGAAGATGGCAAAGTCTTTAAAAAAGACCAATCCATAAAATGGAGATGTTTAAACTGCGGTTATGTTCATGACGGAACCGAAGCTCTCGATACTTGTCCCGCTTGCATTCATCCCAAAGCTTATTTTGAAGTTTTAGGCGAAAATTGGTAATTTTTAAAAAGCATAAATATATTTTGGAGGGACTATGGAAGAAAACGAAATTCAAGAACAAGAAGAAACGACAGCGACAATTAAAAGAACGGTAACTATGCAAGGAAGACCGATGACTCTTGCCGGCCCGGAAATAAAAGTTGGAGATAAAGCTCCTGACTTTAAGACTTTAGATAATGACATGATGCCTATGAAATTCTTAAGAAGTAATCTGGGCAAGGTGTCGGTTATTATAAGCGTGCCTTCATTGGACACCCCAGTTTGCGACCTTGAGACCAGAAGATTCAATAAAGAAGCTCAAAGTTTATCTCCTGACATAAATATTCTGGTCATAAGTATGGACTTGCCATTTGCCCAGAAGAGATGGTGCGGAGCCGCGGGAGTAACCAATGTGAAAACATATTCGGATCATCAAAAAGGCGCTTTCGGAAGAGCCTATGGCGTTTTGATAAAGGACTTGCGCCTTTTAGCTAGAGCTATCTTTATTATTGATAAAGAAGGAGTGGTTCAATATACTCAATTAGTAAAAGAAGTTGCAAATGAACCAAATTATGATGAAGTATTAAGTGAAATTAAAAAATTAAATTAAAACCGGGGGAAAAATGGCAGAAAAAAAACAGGTATACAAATGCGAGATGTGTGGAAATATAGTTGAAATGCTGCATGCGGGACAGGGAGAACTGGTTTGCTGTGAAAAACCCATGGTCCTCTTTACTGAAAATTCAGTTGATGCGGCAAAGGAAAAACATGTGCCCGTAATTGAAAAAACCGAAAATGGGTTTAAAGTAAAACTTGGAAGCATTGCTCATCCCATGGAAGGAAAACATTATATTGAATGGATAGAAATTACCGTGGGCGAGAAAAGCTATAAGAAGTTTTTAAATCCCGGTGATGCTCCTGAAGCTGAATTTTGCATTGATGCTGCGGAAGTTACGGCAAGAGCATATTGCAATCTGCATGGACTTTGGAAAACCGCGACACTCAAAATTTAAACATGGAAAACTTAGATAAAATATTTTCATCTTTAAATAAATTTTCTTATGGACTTTATATCGTAAGTTCAGCTCATGAAGGAAAGAAAAACGGACAGTTAGTGAATACTGTTTTTCAACTTACGCCAAATCCCCCCCGAATTGCGGTTTGTCTTAATAAAGAAAACCTAACTCACGAAATAGTTGAGAAAAGCGGTTTTTTCTCTATTTCGGTTTTAGATGAAGAAACCTCTCTGCCTTTTATAGGCCTCTTCGGCTTTAAAAGCGGAAGAGATACAGATAAGTTTGAAAAGGTTTCTCATAAAATGGAAGGTGATTGTCCTATTGTAACTGAAAATGCCTTGTCTTATGTAAATGTTAAAGTTATGTCAAAAATGGACTCGGACTCTCATACTCTTTTTATGGGAGAAGTTACAAACGGAGAAGTAATTAAAGAAGGCAAGCCTTTAACTTATGATTTTTATCAAAAAAACAAAAAAGGTAAAACTCATAAAAATGCCACAACTTTTAATAAAACAACGGAGGCCAATAAATGAAAAAATATGTATGCAA
>CAZHQC010000127.1:3969-5786 GCA_964534135.1 uncultured Elusimicrobiaceae bacterium
GCCACAACTTTTAATAAAACAACGGAGGCCAATAAATGAAAAAATATGTATGCAAACTATGTGGATGGGTCTATGACCCCGCAGTAGGAGACCCGGACAATAATGTGCCCGCTGGAACTCCTTTTGAAAAAATACCTGAAGGCTGGGTATGTCCAGTATGCGGAGCCGGAAAAGAAGAGTTTGAAGTTGAAAATTAATTAACTTCACCCTTAATAAAAAAATCCCGTCCCGCTTAAGCGGAACGGGATTTTTTATTTTTAAATTTAAACAATTTAACGATAATAATTATCGGGATTATACATATAGTAAAAATCAAAAGGAGTAAGCCTGGGAAGCTTAACATAGGGGTGACCGTTATCATCTACTTGCTCCATCAAACGAAGTTTAGATTTAACTTTTTCTGAAATATCAGGGTTTTTCATAAGACCTGTTTCACGAATCTCCTGAACTATATTATTTACCCATTTATATTTCTTGGCTTTATCCGCAAACTCTTCCCAATTAGCATCGGAATTATTCTCATACATTTTCTTTGTAAATACCTTCAACGATATTCCCATTTTTCTAGCAATCGGAGTAGCAATTCTTCTCTCCCATTCTTGACGGTTTTCCAATTGTTCCGCTAATTGAGTCATATTACCCCAAGTCAGACCAGCCATTTGATGATGAAGAATTACAGCATTGGGATAAGCATATGAGTGAGGCGCAAGTGTGGTAATAGCGGCGGCCATACTGCCTGCAAAAGATTTAACCACCACATGAATCGGCGCACGACTACTTTCTATCGCTTTTAAAATTCTAGTGCCTTCCATAACCGAACCACCCGGCGAGTTATCTATCACAATAAAAATAGGCAAATTGGTAGATTTATTATTAAAGTAATGAATTCTATCCGTTATAAAATTAGCCATACCCCGGCCAATAGCTCCATTTAAAGGAATACGCCTGTCGCTTATAGTTAGAACTCCGTTTTTAAAAGGCTTTAAAAGATACTTAGGTTCTTTATTTACTTCATTTTTCCATTCTTCCTTTTTATTGCGCAATTCCAAGTCAACTTTAATTTTAATCGTTTCAGCAGCTATTTTTTCTTTTACAATTCTTAATTTTGCCATTTCAAAATCCATTCTTTTTTTCTCGAGATTAATCGTATCTAATTCCTTGGCATTTTTTAATTTTGCCAATTCCAATTGAGATTCATTCTCAAGTTTCATTTTTGTGTTTTTTTGCCTTAACTCCGCTAAAGCCTTTCGATCTTTTTCAGCCATGAGCTTATTTTCCAAAGCTAATAATTTTTGTTCAGCCGCAATTTTAGCCATTTTTATTTTCTGCTTTTCTATCATAAGGTCATATTTGGCCTTATTTAGAGCTTTTTCCTCAACCAATAAATTCAATTTCTTAATAGTTTTTTGTTTAAAAAGATTATTTTCCACAGTTAGCTTATCCAGCTCTTTTTTCTCCGCAGAAACTTCTTTTACAGCTTTTTTATTTATTGTTTTTTTCTCCGCCGCAACAGAAAAATTAACACCTGAAAATAAAATAAAACCCACAAGGATATATTTGATGTATTTCATGTTAAGAATCTCCTTTATTAATGATTAGCACTCAACGCTAATTGCCCTTATTATACCTTTTGAGCAGGCACTTTACTTTGTATCCTTTTGAGCTTTCTTCTAAAAACTTCACCAGTCTATTTATTCCGTCTTTATTGCCTGTTAAATCATAAAGAAAGATGGAATGTCCAGCGCGAAAAACAGGTTTAATATTTTTAAGCCAATTAAAAGTATCCTTATTTCTATAATAAACGCTTTGTAAATTTG
>CAZHQC010000128.1:0-5629 GCA_964534135.1 uncultured Elusimicrobiaceae bacterium
CCTAAATAATTGAACGCAAATAAAAAAGGTGTCAGATTAAATATATCTGACACCTTTTTTTGTTTTTATTTATTTAAATATTTTCTTTTTTTAGAATATCCAATGCTTTTGTAGCGTCGGAGACATTTAATAGTATTCTGGAAGGTTTATTCATTCCAAGGGTGCTTCCATAAACGGTGGTGATGTTTATATTGTGTTCAGCCAATACTTTTGTAAGCTGAAGGAGTTCTCCCGGCTTATCTGTTAAATCTATGGCAAGCATAGGTGTTTCAACTGTTGTAAAACCCGCATTTGTAAGGATATAGCTTATTTTTTTATCCACTTCCACGGCTATTTTTACAATTCCGGAATCATCTTTTATTTCCGAAGCTATGCCAATAATATTGATGCTTTCTTTTGTAAATAGTTCTATAAATTTATTTAATGCGCCGGGGATATTGGGAAGGAAAGCGGTATATTGTCTAGCTATTTTAATATTCATAAATTCTCCAAAGTCTGAGTAGAATGCTTTCGTGCCTTATGTCTATATTATATTATAAATTATCGTCCGTATTGAACAGTGATATTTATATTTAATATCATTGTATTATAGAGTGTTAAGCTAGTTTGCGAATTTAAGATATATTAAGGAGGTTTATTTATGTGGGATTATACGAAAAAAGTTTATGAGCATTTTAAAAATCCGAAAAATGTGGGTGAAATAGAGAACCCTGATGCTGTTGGAGAAATTGGGAATCTTGTTTGCGGAGATGCTTTAAGATTAACGCTAAAAATAGAGAAAGAAACCGAAAAAATTTTAGATGCTAAGTTTAAAACCTTTGGCTGTGTAAGCGCTATCGCCTCTTCTTCCGCTTTGACGGAATTAATAAAAGGAAAAACTCTTAAAGAAGCAGTGAAAACGACCAATGAAGAAATAGCGGAATACTTGGGTGGGTTGCCTCCTGAAAAAATGCATTGTTCGGTAATGGGCATGGAAGCTTTACAGGCGGCGGAAAAAGATTATCGCGGTATTAAAGTGGAAAATCCCGCAAATGAAATTAAAGAGAAAATAGTTTGCAAATGTTTCAATGTTTCCGAATCAAGAATTTTAAAAGCAATAGAGAGTAATGATATTAAAACTGTTGAAGAGGTTACAAATTACACTAAGGCCGGTGGTGGTTGCGGTAAATGTAAGGGTGAAATTGAAAATATAATTAACGGTTATTGGGCAAAGAAAGAGCAAAAAAAGTTTTCTTCAATGACTGTTGTTGAAAAAATAAAATATATAGAAAATGTTTTATCTGAAAAAGTTAATCCCAAACTTAAAAAAGATGGTGGTTGGGTGGAGCTTGTGGATTTAGATGGGAATAATGTTAAAGTTAGGTTTATGGGAGTTTGTTCGGGTTGTCCATCTTCCGGCCAAACTTTAAAAAATGTGGTGGAAAAAGAATTGAGAGAAAAAGTGGACAAGAATCTTAATATTCAAGCGGAATAAATAAAAATCTCAAGGCTATGCCAGTGTCGTAACAGGCGCTATGCGTATCAGGCGACCAATATTCAAACAGGATAGGATTTTATGAAAAAAGAAAAAGTTGTTTATCTTGATAATAATGCCACAACTAAAGTAGCTGAAGAGGTTGTTTGTGAAATGCAGCCTTTTTTTACCGAATTATATGGCAATCCTTCAAGCATGCATTATTTTGGAGGAAGGGTTCAGGAATATTTGGATATTGCCCGCTTGAGAGTAGCTAATCTTTTAGGTGCTAAGCCTGAGGAAATTATTTTTACAAGTTGCGGCACAGAAAGTGATTCAACGGCAATTTTATCCGCTATAAAAGCTAATCCTGAAAAAAAACATATCATAACCACCTCTGTTGAACATCCCGGTGTTTTAAATGTTTGCAAATATTTGGAATCTTCTAAAAGTTATAAAATTACTTATCTCAGTGTAGATAAAGAGGGAAGAATAAATCTTGATGAGCTTAAAGGCGCGATCAATGAACATACTGCCATAATTTCAATTATGTGGGCCAATAATGAAACGGGTGTTATTTTTCCTGTTGAAGAAGCCGCAAAAATAGCCGCATCAAGAAATATTTTGTTTCATACCGATGCTGTTCAGGCGACAGGGAAAATACCCATAGATTTAAAAAATTCCAAAATAGATATGCTTTCCATTTCTGGACATAAAATTCACGCGCCCAAGGGCATAGGCGCTCTTTATATTAAAAAGGGAACAATGTTCTCTCCTTTTCTTCTTGGGGGGCATCAGGAAAAGGGACGCAGAGCGGGAACGGAAAATGTTCCTTATATTGTGGGCTTAGGTATGGCGGCCGAGCTTGCCGAGAAGAATTTAAAAAAAGAAAATTCATATGTAAAAAAATTAAGAGATAAGCTTGAAAAAGGCATAATAAAGACTATTGAAAATGTCAGAGTAAATGGCGGAGGAGCGGAAAGACTGCCCAATAGTTTAAATATAAGTTTTGAATATGTTGAGGGAGAATCAATATTAATTTTTCTAAGTGAAAAGGGAATATGCGCTTCATCCGGGTCGGCCTGCACTTCAGGCTCTTTAGATCCTTCCCATGTGCTTCTTGCTATGCGGGTTCCTTTAACATTCGCTCACGGTTCAATAAGGTTTTCTTTTAGTGTTTATAATACTGAAGAAGATGTGGATGCTGTTATTAAGGAATTGCCTGAGATAATTAAAAAGCTAAGAGTTATCTCTCCTTTTGCTGAAGGGAAACCTCTTTTTGGAGAGGAATGTTCCGTTGAACATAAGCATTAAGAGTGAATCATAGCGATAATAAGTAAAAAATTTTGTAAAATAGATTTCAGTAGTATTATTAGGGCCCGTAGCTCAGTTGGTTAGAGCATTCCGCTCATAACGGACAGGTCGTAGGTTCAAATCCTACCGGGCCCAGTAAAACTTCCATCATATATTAAAATATCCACTTAAATTTAGAGAATAATTTTTAGAAATTATTGTGATATTTTATAATGGTTTCAATTGTTAAATAAAAGTTCCAAAGCCCAATTTATCCAAGCCTAATCCGGAACATAAGATATGCCCGTATCTTTTAAAGGGGTTGATAGAGCGAGTGAATCAAGTATGGAGCGCGGACATAACATATATCTGTATGAGTCAAGGTTTTGCTTATCTTCTGGCAATAATGGATTGGCATAGTCGGAGCGCGCTATCATGGCGTTTAAGCAATACACTTGAAGCGGATTTTTGCGTAGAAGCATTGGAAGAAGCATTTGCAAAATATGGAAAACCCGAAATATTTAATACGGATCAAGGAAGCCAATTTACAAGTGAAAAATTCGTAAGCAAATTGGTTGATAAAAAAGTTTCAATCAGTATGGATGGAAGAGGCAGGGCATACGATAATATTTTCATAGAGCGCTTATGGCGAACGGTTAAATACGAAGATATATATCTGAAAGGCTATGTGAACATAAAAGAGACGCAAGAAGAATTAAAAGAGTATTTTGAGTTTTATAATGAAGAGAGGCCTCATCAATCGCTGGGTTATAAAACGCCGGCTACAATTTATAGGAAAGAAGAAAAAGACGCAAGTATATGTATAAGAGAGAATAAACAGGAGCAAATTGTAAATAGGGGAAATGCAGTTTGGGTTTAAAGGCAAAAAAATGAAAAATGACTGCACCTTAAAAAAGCTTAAAACTGGTCTTGACAAGCTAATCCGCTAAAGACAAAGTAGTTTAGTATATGATAAACTACTAATATGAAACAAAAATGTTTTGAAGCAGCCAAATCTTTTTCAGATGTTCTTTCCTCTGTTTCAAATCCCACAAGATTTCTTATTGTGTGCTTGCTTTGCGAAAAAGAAATGTATGTCGGGCAATTGCAAGATGAATTGGGCACGAGCAAAGGAAATATATCGCAACATTTAAGAATTCTTTTTGATAGAGGTTTGGTTAAAAGTAGAAAAGTAGGTAATAAAATTTATTACAGTATTAAACAGGGAAAAGAAAAAAATCTCATAATAAAGTTGAGAAAATTTTGTTGTCCTGATTTAAAATGTTAAAAGGAGAGTAAAACTATGGAAAAAACAGATGTTTTGGTGATTGGCGGAAGCGCTGCCGGTATTATTGCGGCGGTAACGGGGAAGTCTTCTTATCCCGATAAAAAATTTATGCTTATTCGCAAGGAAAAACAAGTTCTTGTGCCTTGCGGCATACCTTATATTTTCAGTTCACTGGAAAGCAGCGATAAGGATATTATTCCGGATGGTGCTGTAACAAATGCCGGTGTTGATTTAAAGATTGGTGAAGTTGTTTCCATAGATACTCAAAATAAAATTTGTAAAACTGCGGATAATCAAGAAATTGAATTTGAGAAACTTATCTTGGCGCTTGGTTCTACTCCCGCGATTCCTAAATGGCTCAAAGGCATTGATCTTGAAAATGTTTTTACCATTCCAAAAGATAAAGAATATTTAGATAAAGCTCTGGAAAAACTTAAAGACAAGAAAAAAATAGTGGTTGTCGGCGGAGGTTTTATAGGAGTTGAAGTTTCCGACGAATTAAATAAAGCCGGCAAAGATGTTACATTAGTTGAAATTCTTCCTCATATACTTGATTTGGTTTTTGATAAAGAAATAGCTATTAAAGCCGAGGATATTATTAAATCTAGGGGCGTGAAAGTAGAAAATGGTTCCGGCATTAAAGAATTGTTGGGAGATAAAGAAGTTAACGGTGTTTTATTGAATGATGGGAAAAAAATTGAGGCCGATGCTGTTATTTTGTCTATGGGCTATTATACTAATACCCTTCTTGCCAAAGAAGCTGGTATAAAGACCAATGAGATAGGATTCATTAAAATAGATAAGTATATGAGAACAAAGGACAATAATGATATTTTTGCTGTTGGTGATTGCGCGGCAAAAAGGGATTTTATTACCGGAAAAGTAAGCGGAGTTATGCTTGCTTCCACCGCTTGCGCGGAAGCGAGAATAGCGGGCATGAATCTTTATAAATTATCTTCAATACAATCCTTTAGTGGAACTATCGCGGTTTTTTCTACTGCTTTTGGCGAGACTGGTTTCGCGTCTGCGGGTTTAATTGAAAAACAAGCTATTAAAGACGGGTTTGATATTGTTACTTCGACATTTGAAGGTGTTGATAAACATCCCGGAACATTGCCCGGAACACATAAGCAAATTGTAAAGCTGATTGCTTCAAAGGATTCAGGTGTAATTCTTGGCGGAGAAGTTGTATGTGGACCAAGTACGGGAGAGGCGATAAATATTGTCGGCTTTATCATTCAAAATAGAATGACAGTTAATTCCGTTTTAACTTCTCAAATTGGAACGCATCCTTTGCTTACCGCGCCTCCTACCGCTTATCCTATTATTAAAGCGGCTGAAATGCTTGTAAAAAAACTTAAACATTAAAACAGATATCGCGGTATTGTGAGAAACAATACCGCGATTTTTTATGTTTTTAATAGTTCTAAAATTGACTTATTTTTATTGATAAATCGTTAAAAATAAGGGTTTTGTGGTGTGATTGTAAGTAGTTTGAAAGATACTTGGGATTTTAAACACCGGCAGAAGTGTTTAATGGATTTGTTGCAAGTTTTTAGAAATGTCATAGTCTTAGTTTTTTAGAAATGTCATAC
>CAZHQC010000129.1:0-5575 GCA_964534135.1 uncultured Elusimicrobiaceae bacterium
GTTTAACGCCTTTTTTTAGCTCATAAGTTTATAAGCGCGAAAGTTCGTAAGTTACAGCTAAAATCAGTTATGAGTGCAGTGTATATCGCGCTATTTGGTTTTTTTAAATTTTCTTTCGCGCTGTCGCTCTTTCGAACTTCCGCGCTATGTTAGAATTCCGATAAAGGGAGGATAAATTCATTAAATTTACCCGGAGTATAAAGAGTTTTATTTACTGATTTTGAGCTTCGTTTTAGCCGAATTACCGTAGTATTGGCTTTTCTAGCTTGTATTATATCTGCATCAGAATTGGCAAAATAAAGGACAAAATTCCCTTTTTCCAAAACTTTATACTTTTTAAGGTTATTTTCCACAAAGATAAACTCATTTATAAAGGGTTTCCATGAGTGTTTTATGCTATCTGTGCCTATATCTTCTCTCATACAAATGACATATATATCAAAACCAAATGTTTTAAATATCCCGGCGGTGAAAAGAGGAATTAGCTTCGTACGCTCAAGTTTATAGGAACGATTTAAAAAATTCCAATAGTCTTTTTTATCAGGGGAAATAGTGGTTTGTCCTAATTGGCCGTTTGATGGACTTTCTCCCTTGATATCCCCCGTAGATTCCAAAGGAATCTGAGCACAGGGGACAAGTGGCATTGCCATAGGCAATCCTCCAGAGGCTTGATTAAAAGCGGGTGTTGAAAAAACCAAGCCGTCATCATATTCAAAACCGATTTTAAAACCAATAATTGTTATAACTGAGAATAAAACTGCCCATGTTCCCGCTAAAATTGCTAGATTTCTTAGTTTATTTATCCAACGCTGAAGGAGAGGCAGGGGTTTTATAATAGGGTTTTCTGTATTTTTTTGCATAATTAAGCTTTAAATAATTTTAGGTTTAAAGAAGTGTTATCACTTAATATTTATATTTTCCAATTTTATGGGTTTGCGATTTCGTCGTAAGTTCCATTTTAATATTTCAATAATGGATTTGGGTTTATTTACAAATTCAACGGCATGGGGAAGAAGCGCGTATTTCTCTTCATTCAACATATAGTCGGGAACAGTTATTTGATATATTTTAGCAGGTCTTAAACGCCTGTTATTTACTTTAATTTCAAAAGCGGCATTGTTTTTTATCGATAAGGTTATGCCGGCAAGTCCAAGGCCTTTATCCAAATTATTATTGATAAAGTTTTTTAAACTTTTTCCTCGGAGTTTCACATAAACTATATGAGTATTGTAGTTTAAAAGTTTATAGATATCTCGTTTAGTTATAGGTCCTTTTGAGAGATTTGATTTTAAAACGTCACAGGAGATTACCGCTCCTTGAGCTCGTGACCATCTTTTCATGCATTGCGCAATCCAATTGGCCAGAGTGGATATTCCCGTTTCGGTTCTTTCCAATGTTTCATAAGATGAGCCTATTTTTTTATCAAATATGGCGGCTATTTTTTTTATATGAGCTGTTTCCAATTTTAGAATTTTATCATCTTCACCAATTTTTTTCTTATTTAGAGATATTGTTTTTATAGCGATTCCGGATAATTTTCCCGTTTTTGTATTTATGGATATTTTTGTTTTTAGGGCCAAGGAGGAGTTTCTAACCTGATTAACAAAATAAGTGTGATTTATTTTTAATTGTTTTCCTGAATTTAAGCCGTTTATAAGGACAATATCAGGAGCATTATTGCCTCTTGCGATCGTTTTGTAGAAATCTTTTATGGGGAAATCTTTTATGGGGAAATCTTTTTTTGCGGGGCGGACATTGATAAGCATAATGATTATTTTAGCGCCACTTTCTTTAAGGGCGGCAACATTGCGGGCTATTTCATAGTTTTCTTTTTCAAGCCGATAGAAAGGAAGTGTTTTTGCGGAATTTAAATTTTGAGCTTCAAAAGTATTTATTGAGAATAGGCCTATTGAGGTCTTTTTTAATTTGATTATATGCCGGGGTTTTGCATATTTTGCTCTTGAGCCGGTTTTAAGATAGACATTTGAAGTAAGAATGGGAAATTTGGATTTAGTTAAAGGTTTGTTTAAGTTTTTCGGAGAAAATGAAAGATCCTTGTTTCCCAGCATTGCAAAAGAATAGCCTGTGCAATTCATGCAGTCTATTAAGGCATTTGTTTTAGTCAGTCTTCCTTCGGGAATGGTTGTCAGCCAATTTCCCATATCCAAAACAATTGAATAGCTTTTTTCTTTTTCAATGGCTTTTTTTAAAATAGCAAAACTACCGGTATTATTAGTGTCATTTGATAGCCAGTCTGATATGCCAGAGGTGGAAATAATGAGGATTTTTTCTTTTCGCGAGCAAGCGGAAAATAAAAACACAAAAATACATATCGTAGTCGAAGCAATGAGAAAAGTTTTTCGCATATTTAAAACCCGTTTCCCCTGGGGACTAATCAATTTTTATTATTCTCTTGCCTTCGGGTCTTTCTATGGCACCTGAGGTTCTTATGTTTTGAATGAGAATGTTTCTTATGGGAATCATTGTATCATGAACATCTTTACTTAAGGTGAAAGCTTTTCCGCCCGAGCCGCCGGATGTAAGATAATTATTGGTTATGACGGTAAATTCATCTTCCGGTTTTACCGGTTTTGAATTTATATATATTTCAATATCGGTGGGATTATTTTTTTCATTCGTTTTAAACTTAACTTGCATGCCGGATATTTGCATCTTACTATAAGAATTTTTTAAATTATCTCGCATAAGTTTTTCTAATAATTTTCCGGTTATTTTAAGTGTTACCAAGGTGTTGTCAAAAGGCATAATCTGATAAATATCACGCATGGTAAGAACACCTTTTTGCATTGTCGATCTTATGCCGTGAGTGTTTTGAAAAGCCAAATCCGTTTTAAAATGTTTTCTCATTATATCTGTCATCCAGTTTCCGATATCAGAATCCAAACCCTCTTTGCTGGTTCCGAGAAAACTATTTGATTTACCTATAACCTGAGCCATTTTTTTGTCAACTTTTTGTGTGAATTTTTTTAAAATTTTATCGGCTTTTTTATCTTTGCCGGTTTCATCTATCCATAGGGGGATTAATGATGCAGTCGCTTTTATAAATTTACCTGTTGTATCATCAAATTTTAAATCTACCTTTGTGACATCCGTTAGGCTCCAATAACTTTCACAAAGTAAGGTGTCAGATGCCTTGTCATAATATCCTTTCGGCAATGCCTTGTGGTTATGACCACCAAAAATGACATTCATTTCAGGTGCTGTTTTTGTTAAAGCGAGTGTTCCATAAGTATAAGATTTAGCTGGTAGGGTCCAAGTTGAGATATCTATTCTTTGTCTTGTTAAGCCTGCCATGCCAAAGTGAACAAGACCGATTATAACATCGGGCTTCTCATTTTTTATTATTTTTTTAACCCATTTCTTCGCTTCTTCCGCTTCATTTTTAAAATCCAAATGCTTAACATAGGTGGGAAGAGTCGATTGTTTGGTATGCGTTCCCGCCAATCCGAGAATAGCTATTTTTTTACCTGCTTTTTCCACGATAGTATAAGGTTTTAAATATTCAGTGTTTTTTTTATTTTTTTTATAATAAACATTTGCTCCCAAAAAGGGGAAGTTTGCTTTTTTAACCAAGTGTTTTACATTATCTTCAGAATAATCATATTCATGATTTCCTATGGTAACCGCTGAATAACCCAAATAATTCATCAATGCGATGCTGGCATTTCCTTTTGTGAAATTGCCTTCGGGAGTTCCTTGAAACATATCGCCCGAATCAAGCAGAATATAAGGGTTTTTTTCTTTTTTAAGAAGAGAAGAAAGCGCCGAAAATCCACCAATTTCCCTTGTAGGATTTTCTTTGTTCCAACGGGCGGCTCTTGAAAAATACCAGCCATGCACATCGGTCGTATTATAGACGGATATTATTTCCGCTTTTAAAGTGATTGCTGAAAATACTATTGCAATCAAAGCGATAAGTAGACTTTTTTTCATTATTAGCTCCTAATTCATTAAGGATAATATGGCTTCATTAATATCATCGCTTGCCATAAAACAAGGTTGCATCCTATTGTATATACTACTAAATTTAAGGTTTTCAATAAAATTATCCGGCTCGTTGGAAATTCTTGTTTTTACCAGTTGTATTTCTTTGATGGCTTGGGAAAAAATTTGTTTTATTTCAATATTTAAATCGGATGTTTTATGCGGTTGCTTGCTTATTGCGATTAGTTTTGAAAGCAGTATAAGGACTTTCTCTAAATTAAGCAGAAGAGTTTTTATTGGCATATTTAGCTCTATTTTGTGAAAAGATATTTCAAAAGATAGATTTTCCAAAAGCGCGCTTATGTCGCTAAGTCCTTTTGTTATTTTAAGATAATCAGAGGTGTGATTTTCGGAAGATAGTTTTTGATTTAAAGTAGCTATATCTTTAGTGAGGATTAATATTTCCGTTTTAATGGTAGTGGCGTTTTGACGGGGGATTCGTTGTGTTATTTTAGATAGAAGAATAAGCAAGTGTTTAAGCTTCTGTCTGTTATCGGATTTTACAAAAAAGTTAAAGAGGTTTAGTATAGTCATGGGGAAATATTTTAACCATATACTAATAGTAGGGGCTTTATTTTACAGCAATAAAAAAACGGGAAGCGATAAAACTTCCCGTTTTTAAAATGTTTGATAATAATACCGATATTATCTTTTTGAAAACTGAAAGCGTTTTCTGGCTTTTGGCTGACCGGGTTTCTTTCTTTCGACCATTCGGGGGTCTCTTGTTAAAAAACCGGCTTTTTTCATGGAAAGTTTAAATGTGTCTCCCATTGTGGCAATAGCTCTGGCTATCCCGTGACGAATTGCTCCAGCTTGGCTTGCAACGCCGCCACCTTCAACTTTAATATAACAGTCAAAGGTTTTATCCTTCGTATATTCAAAAGGAGAGTTGATAGTATTTTTAAGTCTGGAATTATTTCCAAAATACAAATCCAAAGTTTTTGAGTTTACGGTCATTTTGTTTGAGCCTTCTTCAATAAGCCTTATTTGCGCAACGGAAGTTTTTCGTCTTCCTGTTGCTGATATGAAATTTCTTGATTTTATTTGGGCCATAGTTATCCTCTTGTTTTATTACTCTTTGTTTTCTTTAGCAGAAACGCCATTGATAGCCGGATTCGGAAATTGAGTCTGTATTCCGGGGAAGATTCTAAGTCTTTTTAATCTTCTGTCTCTGAGACGGTTGGATGCAAGCATTCTTTTAACCGCAAGATAAATAATCTTGGTCGGATCTTTTGCCAACTGTCTTTTATATGGTGTTGTTTTTGCTCCGCTAGCGTAACCGGAGTGAGAAAAATAAAATTTATCTTCCGCTTTATTTCCGGTAACCCTTACTTTAGCGGCATTGGTCACAACAACAAAATCGCCACAGTCAATGTGTGGGGTGAAAACTCTTTTATGCTTACCTATTAGAAGGGAAGCAGCTTTTGTGGATAATCTGCCGAGAATTGCATCTTCAGCATCTATAAAATGCCATTTTCGGTTTTTTTCCATGTCTTTTGAATTAGGTAAAGTTGTTTTCTGTGTCATAGGTATCAATGATAGCAAATTCCCGGTGATTATTGCAATATAT
>CAZHQC010000130.1:0-5497 GCA_964534135.1 uncultured Elusimicrobiaceae bacterium
GAAACATCTTACCATTAACGAAGGGTTCTCTGTCTTTTTCTTGGGACAGCCGTGATGCCTACCAGACGGCGAAACTTACGACACTTAATGGCCGTTCGTATGACTTGCGGCATCTGATGAACCGAAGGTTCCCTGTTCCAAACCAAAAGGTTCGTGTTCCGTATCAGAGACTATGTCTATCAGGCGGCGAAGTTGCAGACACTTTATGGTCGTTCACATAGTTTGCGACATCTGATGAACCAGAAGGTTCGTGTGCCAAAGCATAGCTTCCAATATTGTAATCGGCGCCATCCTAATGGCCATCCCCTTTTTCATTAAGCAGTAAATAAAATTCGTGGAATTATAGTTTTAAATCGGACTATAATGAATCATTAGAAATCTGAACCTTCCGTTTTGGCTATATAAAGCTTACCATTCTTAAGAATAAGATAATCCGTCACAATACCCTTTTCTTCGTGTTTTATGTTTCGATGATTTCTTAGATTTGCCGATATATCCATCATATAGCTGACTTTTGCCGCGTATTTTCCGGAAGGAAAAATTTCAATTTTAAGATTTGTTATATTTACTGTAAATCGTTTGAAAGTGCCGAATATACTTCTTAAATGATCTTCAAGATCAAAATAATCCTGTCCGCTTGAAGATATCCAATTTTCATCAATACAAGCTAAAACACCGCTGATATTGCCATATGAATAATTTCTTTTAAATTTAGCATAAATATCCAAAGCCATTTGATGGATATTATATTTAACTGGCGGTTTGGGGATTTTATTTGAAAAACTTTTATTGGGTCTCGGCATATGGTTTTCAAATTTTAAAAATTGGGCATAGATATCCTCAGGTAAGGCATAAAGCGGGCCCACGTGAGATAAGCCATAATCCAAGGCATAATCGGCGTATCTTTTTATGAAAGGCAATAAAATATTGTTCGTTTCATTTTTAACCGCCGGAAAAAGGTATTGAATTTTTCTATTTATGGGAAATATTCCTTCAGTATATTCTTTTTTTATATATTCTTTAGCTAAGGAAAAATCGGAGAAAAGGTCCTTTACTTGCTTTGAAGATGTTTTTTTTAAATGTAAGCGCCAATCTTTATTTTCGAATTTTTGCATTGCTGAAACAAATCCAGGCTGAAATACCAAGTTTCCGCTGTCCATGGCTTCCACAATCTGTTTGGGTGATTTTAGGGTATAGTTCATGGGGATTGATTCCAAGTTCCAATAGTAATTAAACTGTTTAAGGTCCGCGTAAAGAAGCCATGATTTATCAAGCCTTATATTTAATCCTTTTGCCTCGCTTATCGCGGCTTCAAATTTTTTGTTAACCAGAAATAGCCAGCTTATTTTACTTTCCACCGCTTTGGTCTTATCCAATAAGCCCTGCATTTGTGTTTCAATATAGTCCTTTGCTTCTTCAAATTCATTGTATTGAAATTTTAATTTTTGTATTTCAGAATTTAAGCTATCAATTGAATTTTTGAGTTTCCTTTTGTTTTTAATGTCGCTAGGGCCGAATTTACTCATATTTTTTTCATACCATTCGCTTGCGTCGTCATAATCCATCTCAGCTCTCAGGATATTTCCACCCATCAGGGAGTCAAAAAGATCGTGTTTGTTTTCCATATAGTGAAGCAATTTTTCCGTTTCATATTTAGCGGTATTCGCCGCGGAGACCGCTGTGTTTAGAGTTTGGGGATTATTTGGAGTATATCTTTTGCCCATGTAATTTTCGCAATCGCTAAAGTAGGATATTGAGCCTTTTGTGTTTTGATAATCTTTTATTGGATATTGGGCTATGGAAGACTCTATCGGAATATCGCTCAAAATAAATTTCGGCGCTATATTTTTTTTCAGAATATCTATAGTCGTATTTATTTTCTTAGATAGCTTCTCGGCCTCCCGCAAAAATCTATCGTGTTTTTCGTCCATGAGAGAAAAAATCGCTTTTGTTTCATTATAGGCGGTTTTTAATATGAGATTTTTTTTCTTCAATGTAGTTTTTATTTTTTCAGTGGGATAAATTTGCAGAGTTTTGTTTATGATTTTGTCATGGCACGGCGTGGGATGATATTTGATTTCATTTTCTTTTTTGCTTTCTCGTATTCCGCCGGAATTTTTAATATTTGAATATATTTGCCAATCCCAGATATCGTCCAAATCCGCCATTTTCTTTATTTTGTCCTGAGATTCGTGAATTTTTTTCTCATAGTCATCAATATCCTTTAGCGCTCCTTCTTCCAATCTCGTTTGACACCTTAAAGTTGCCGCTTTGATGGCAGTGTTAGAATTTTGAACGGATGGCGTATAATTATTTTGATTGTCATCGGCGTCTATTTCGCTGGGTTCCTTTGCGGTCGGTTTTTTATCGGGCACTTGAATATCTAGTATCGCGTTTATCTCTTTTTTTGCTTGCTCTTGATACAATTTCATAGCCATTTTTTTTATTTGAGTTTTTCGTTCTTGGGCTTTCTTTTCCACTTTCTTTTTTTGCCGGTAGTAGGACCTATATTTTGTAGCCACTTCCAAGACTTTTGCCCACATCTCTCCTTTGAATTTGTCCAAGTATTTGTCTTTTTCAAGAGCGGGTTTTGTGGCAATGATGGAATAAAAGTTTTCTTCCAAAGAAAACCAATCATCAAATTGCCCGCGCAAGTCGGCGGTGTTTGTATAATCCGTAACTCCGCTTTGCCAGGTTTTAACCCTTGGCATTAGGAATTTTTCTATAAACTTTTTATTATTTAAATCTTCAGCCCATTTTTGAACGCTTGAATAACTCCATTTGGCAAAATCCCAGCCCGCGCTTATTAGAGAAGCGCCTGAGGCACCAGCTATAAACTTCAAAAGGATTTTTGCTGTTTCTTCGCCTATTGCGATTTTCGCTTTTTCAATGTCTCCGTGAGAATAATCATCAAGTATTTTAAGATAGGTTTCAACCGCAATATCCGAACCAAGTTTCTTTTCCAATTGACTGTGAAGATTATCTTGAAGTTGTTTTTCCACATTTTGGCGAACTTTGGCATTTTTGATAAATTTGGTGTATTCGTTTAATTCCGCGTTTAAAAAAGGTGTTGAAAATAAAACAATGGAAAAAAATAATAATAGTGTTTTTATAATTTTTTGTGAAAAACCTTGTTTAAACTGAGTAAGCTTTATCTTTTTTTCAAAATGCGTTTTCGCAGGCTGATTACTGGGCATAATTAAAATCTCCGGAGTTCCTTAATAATTTATTTAGATTGTAGCCTATTTTCTCTATTTGGGTATAGGGATAACTGTACGGTTCTAATTAATTTATAAAGTTTCCTTATTTAGGGTTGGGTAATTCGGAAGTATCTTAAATAGGGTGTGGATATCTAAATAAAATTAGGTGGAAGAAAGGATTGGGGAAAGGTTTTGCGGCGAACGATATTGGGTTTTGACCGAGGATTTGTAGCTAATTCCACCGGAACAGCGAGGATGTTTGAGGATAAAAGCTATGTCTTTTGTCCGAGTTCCGGAGCTGGCGGAAAAACCGAAGGGCGCATAATTAGAAAACCCACAGCAACTGAGCGTGAAACCTTTTCCCAGTCCTTAGATAGAAGTACTTAATCTTTTTTGACAGGGTTTTTACTTTGTTTGCTTTTCTTCCGGCTAATTGGCCGTAGGTGTTTATGAAAAATCAGTCTTAGAGTATATGGACGCTTCTGAAAGTACAGGATAATAAAATGATAGAATTTTCGAATATGTCACGCTTTTATGAATTAGAACCATTATTGGAAAACTATTGGCAAGGAGATCCTATCTTATGAGAATACTTAAACATGTCATAAAATCAAATTTTTTTTTATTTCCTATATTAATTTGTGCTATTTTTACAACAACGCCTTATTTACAAGCTATAAATGTTAAAAATGTAGATTCCATAAAAGAATTAAGAAGCACCTATCTACTTCTGAATATATCCTATGAAACTCTTGAAATGATAAAGACTGATTTTCCGGAATTATCTAATGAAATTTATGATGCAAAAACACAACTTAATACCGATTTTCCAAATATCTTGAGAAAAATAGAAACCATTCTTGAGCCGGAATTAAATCTTCACGGAATTAGTATTGAAGAATTACGTGGAGAGAGCTTGCCTCATGAGAAATTCACAAAAGAGCACGCTAAGGAAATTATAAACAGAATCAAGAATATTAGCAAAGAGGCTCCTCCTGAAAATTTAGCTTGTATGCTGGCAATAACTTATGAAAATAATCCTTCCGAAGAAATCGCACAAGGCTTCCGGAAAAATTGGGATTTTATAGCGTCAGAAGTAAAACTTTCTTTTACACTGCCTTTGTCATGGCAAGCTAAGAATGATTATACATGGCAAAGTGAATATGGCAACGGTTTGGAATTTCTGCGAATTGCTATAGAGCATGTAGACTTAGAGCAACTTAGAAACCCTCAAGACGCTCAAGACTTTCGCACAAAGTATATTAGGATAATTTTACCCGAAGGCGTAGAACTTATTGATTCACAATTGCTTAATAACCACATCGGTTACTGGGTGAGATATGGGAAAGGTTTTTACAAAGAAAATGAACTATATTATGTGGAATTCCTAGCTTACAATATTTCGTGGGGCGAAAAACTTATAAGTATTGCGTTTAATGTTACCAGTAAGGGATTTAATAAAGTCGAAGTGCAAAATCGAATAAATCTATTTAAACCGCTTACTGATAGTTTAGTTGAAACTATTGAGCTTAAAAAAGCGCCCAATCCGTCTTTATCAGGGTGGATTCATAATTTCATAAATAAACTTTTTGATTAATAGGAAAGTTGGTAAGCCAAACTTAAAGCGGTTTTAGCGCTTTGAGTTTGGTTTGTTTTCAATCTGATTCAATTTTTCGATAAATTCCGATACTCTTCTGGTGGTTTCTCCGGGCGGGGACAGATTAGGGCTTAACTGTTCTATTTTGCCTATCTTTATGAATTGCAGGGTAGGAGAAAAGAATCCAGTTGAATATTGTAATGAAACGGTTAATCGTGATTTTGGATAGCCGAGATAGATATCCTTGGATAATTTATTTCTGACTAAGGAAACGCTGCGAGAGCTTTTACAAGATTGCAATGCTCCTTGGTCTGAGGGCAGGTCCGTGAAAAGCGGTGATTTTGGAATGTGAATAAATGGCGATTTTTCCCTTTTTGCAAGCCAGAGTATTGTATTCGCCAAGCTGAATTTGCGTTTTGCGGTTTTGCGGGCTATAGGTTTTGATGCCGCAATATAATCTCCTTTGAGAAGATTCGAACATAGCTTATCGACTCTCAGAACTTTCTGGGAGCTGCCAAGTTGGAAGAGTTGATATAGAGGGCGCACGGTATCCATGAAGCCCAGTAAGTTTGCAAGGCTATAGGAAAGAAATAATACAGCGATAACAATGCCGAGAGTTTTTAGTTTAGAAATTAATTTTGTCATTCTAGTACTTTGACCGTATGAATTCTGGTGAATTATATTTAAATTTTTGTCTCGC
>CAZHQC010000131.1:0-5497 GCA_964534135.1 uncultured Elusimicrobiaceae bacterium
AGTATGACATTTCTAAAAAACTAAGACTATGACATTTCTAAAAACTTGCAACAATGATAAGTATCTATATTGGCTAAACCGCATCATATATTATAAAATCTACAGTAATGTGCTAAAGTAAAATTGAGCATGCAAATTTACACATATATTCATTAACTTTGTGTTATAAGGAAAAGGAGCTTCTTATGAGCGGACATTCTAAGTGGGCCAGTATAAAGCATAAAAAAGCGATTACTGATTCTAAAAAAGGAAAGACTTTCACTAAAATTGTGAAAGAAATATCCATTGCAGCCAGAATGGGTGGTGGTGATGTGTCCGGAAACCCCCGCTTAAGAAAAGCGATAGAAGATGGAAAAGCTGCCAATATGCCCATAGAAAATATAAAGAGAGCTGTAATGAAGGGAACCGGCCAACTCCCCGGTATAATCTATGAAGAAATAACTTATGAAGGTTATGGCCCCGGTGGCATTGCAGTGCTTGTTGAAACCACCACCGATAGCAAAAACAGAACTTTTAGTGAAATACGAAATCTTTTTGAGAAAACCGGCGGCAATATTGGCACAGCCGGGTGTGTGGCCTGGATGTTTGAAAAAAGGGGCTCTATTCAAATAAATAAAGACGATATTAATGAAGATGATGCTATGACTTTTGCCATAGATTCGGGAGCTCAAGATTTTCAGGTTTCAGATAGCGCCTATGAAGTAATAACCGCGCCTGAAGATTTTGACGCTATAAAAACCAAATTATTGGAAAAAAAATATCAAATTAACTCTTCAGAGCTCACCATGATACCCAAAAACGAAGTTAAAGTAGGTGAAGATAAAGCTCAAAAAGTTATAAACATGATGAATGCTTTTGAAGATCATGATGATGTCAAAGAAGTTTATTCAAATTTTGATATCCCCGAAGAAATTCTTACCAAACTGGATTAATGATTATATTAGGCATAGATCCCGGTTTAGACAGAACCGGTTGGGCCATTCTGGAAAAAGAAGGCTCCGCATTGAATCTACTTGATTCGGGTCTTATTCACACAAAAAGCTTAACCCCATTGCCGGAAAGATTGGAATTTATATTCGATAATATAAAGTCCATAGTTCTTAAATGGAATCCGATATCTGCCGCAATTGAAGAAATGTTTCTTAATAAAAAAACAAATACTCAGGCAAATACCGTTCATGCGCGCGGAGTTATTTTATTAGCTTGCAAAAAAGCGGGGCTCTCGATAAATTCTTATAATCCTAAAACCATAAAAAAGAATGTGAGCGGTAATGGTAGCGCGGATAAATTACAAATGCAAAAAATTGTAAAAATGATTTTAAGGCTTAAGGAAATACCTAAGCCTGATGACGTGGCGGATGCGATGGCCGCGGCCTTATGCCATGCGCGTACGGCCCCGCTTAATGAAAAAATAAAAAATAATACTGCCTACCAAACATGGAACGATGTTAAAAAAATGCAAGAGTATCAAAAGAAGGATATTAATCCCGTGACGAAGTCTCGCAAAGCAAGGACATTAAAATGATAGCTTTCTTAAGAGGAAATTTAATTTCAAAAAAAGACGAGTCCGTTATATTGGATGTTGCGGGCGTTGGCTATGAATTAAATATGTGCGCTATTTCCGTGCAAAGTCTCCCCGCTTTAAACGAAGAAATTTCTTTATATGTGGTGGAATCTTTAAGTATGTATTCAGGAACTGTTTTTTATGGTTTTATAAATGAAGACGAAAAAGAATTATTCGAACTTTTTAAAAGCGCTGTTCCAAAAACAGGAGCTAAAAAAGCTCTCGATTATTTGGCTAAAGCAAAAAAATCTCTTCCGGATTTTCAAAACGCCATAGCTAAAAAAGATTTAAAAGTATTAACCGGAATATTCGGTTTTACCGCTAAAACTGCCGAAAAACTCGCTAATGCTCTAAAAAATAAAATGGAGCATCTCTCTATTAGCGGGGCTCTGAAAATTAAAACCAATGGCATAAGCTCTGATAAATATATTCAGGTGCAGAATGCTCTTGTCTCTCTGGGATTTAAAAATATTCAAGTAAAAAACGCCTTAACATCACTTGAAAATGAAAAATTAACTGACAAAGAAACTATGGAAGATCTTCTAAAGATAACTTTAAAACATCTGACAAAAGGATGAAAACAGAGTAAAGTCTGATCTATTGTCACAATTTGCATATCACAAATAACCGCTAGAAAAAAAGCTGGAACAATTTATGAAAAAAGACGAAAGCATCATTTCACCAAAAGCATCCCAAGAAGATATTATCTCTTTGGATAAAACCTTGCGGCCCCCCACTCTTAATGAGTTTATAGGTCAAAGCAAGCTGAAAGAAAATTTAAAGGTATTTATTGAAGCCGCCAAATCCAGAAAAGAAGCTTTGGATCACTGTTTATTTTATTCCCCTCCCGGCCTTGGAAAAACCACTCTCTCTCATATTGTAGCTCGGGAATTGGGCGTAAATATTAAAGTAACCTCAGGCCCCGTTATAACAAAGCCCGGTGATTTGGCCGCCATGCTTACCACTGAACTTGAAGACGGAGACGTTCTTTTTATCGATGAAATCCACAGATTAAACGCCACTGTTGAAGAAGCTTTGTATCCGGCTATGGAAGATTTTTTATTTTTCATAAATACCGGCACAGGCCCGGGAGCAAGCACATTAAAACTTTCAGTGCCAAGATTCACTTTAATTGGAGCGACGACAAGAAGCGGTCTTTTGACAGGGCCTTTGCGCGACCGGTTCGGAATAATTTTCAATTTAGGATTTTATAATTGTTCGGAAATAGAGGAAATTATCAGACGTTCAGCTTCAATACTGAATATAGAAGCTACGGAAGAAGGAATAAAAGAGCTTGCCATGCGTTCAAGAGGAACTCCTCGTATAGCGAATAGATTATTAAAAAGAACCAGAGATTTTGCTCAAGTTGTAGGTGAAGGCATAATCAATCCAAAAATAACAGCGAAGGCAATGCAATCTTTGGCTATAGATAAATATGGCTTAGATGCCCTTGATAGAAAATTGCTTTTAGCCATTATAGAGAAATTTGACGGCGGACCTGTCGGAATTGAAACTTTAGCTGTAGCGGTTAGTGAGGAAACGGATACCCTGACCGATGCAATAGAACCTTTCTTAATGCAAACCGGTTTTTTAGCCCGGACTAGAAGCGGTCGAGTTGCTACAAAAAAAGCCTATAAGCATCTTGGCTTCAAAACACCCAAAGCATCACAGGATAAACTTTTTTAAACCTCAACAAGTGAAATGATTAAACTTCTTTTTTTTATATTTTTAATTTCAACCTCTCTGTTTTCCGCGGATAACGGAAAGCATCACTCTCCTTTTATACGGGTTGCAATTATAACTGAAGCTCATAGCCTTTCTTTAAAAACCTCCAGTAAAATCTATGTTTATGATGTAAAATCCAATCAAAGATATATGCTCCTTGCCAATTCAAAATATGAAATAAAGGCAAACTCCAAAGATATTATTCGAGTAGCCGGACAAAACCTTTATTCCCCCATAAAACTTGTTTCTCCCGATGGAGAAGAAAGAATAAAAATAGGCGGACATACTTATCGTGGTGAAATTATCCTTCATTCAGATGTCAATGAAAATCTAACCATAGTAGAGAATATACCGCTTGAGGATTATATAGGCGGAGTTTTAAGCTTTGAGATGAGTCCAAAATGGCCCATTGAAGCCTTAAAAGCGCAAGCGGTAGCTTCAAGAACATTTGCCATAAAAAATTTACACCCCGATAAACTGTTTGATATTACATCCGGAGTTGAAAGACAAGTATATAAAGGTCAGCAAAAAGTAAACCCCAGAATAATAGAGGCCGTTAATAATACTCGCGGAGAAATATTAACCTATAAAGGACAGCCCTTTAAAACCTACTTTCATTCTTGCTGCGGAGGCCATACGGCCAATAACCATATTGCATGGAATGAAACCGCCTTAAGACCTCTTAAAGGTGTTAAAGATCCTTATTGTAAAAACTCAAAACATTATAGATGGAGTCTTTATCTTTCAAAAGCCGATTTATTAACTTTTGTGCAAAGACAAGGTTCTACCGCCTTAAGAATACGAGGCATGCGTGTATTTAAAAAATCTCGTTCAAGGCGAGCTATTACCATAAAATTTTCAACGGATAGAAAGTCTTTTATCGCCAAAGCTTATGAGATGAGAAAGTACTTTGGCGCTACAGAGTTAAGAAGCACCTATATAACTAAAATTAGCAAAAAAAAATATGGCTACAAGATATATGGCAGAGGCTGGGGCCATGGTGTCGGCATGTGTCAAGAAGGCGCAAAAAGCCTGGCGCACAGAGGCCGAAGCTATAAAAAAATATTGCGGCATTATTATCCTCACGCCAAATTATCAAACATGGCGAATTTAAAATAATTATGACTAAAAATACCGAGAAAATTATTCACCCTTCTTCAGATGATGTATCTTTGGCAAAGTTCGACGAATTGCAAATAAAAGACTTGATAGCTTCCTGTCCGGCTAGCCCCAGAGATTCCTCAAGACTAATGTTTTTAAATAAAGAAAAAAAAGCGATTCAACACTTGCACTTTAATGATATCGCTTCCTTAATAGGCCCGGACGATTGCATTGTTTTAAATAAAAGCAAAGTGCGTAAAGCTAAAATTAAGGGAGTAAAAAGCACAGGCGGAAAATGCGAGGTCTTGCTTGTAAAACCTCTTAATAAAGATCTTAAGGTGTGGAATGTTTTGGCGAGAAAAATTCCCGAAAACGCTCAAATAACTCTTAATGGAGATAATACAGCCGTCTGCAAGAAAAGAGAAATAGACGGCAGTTATACTTTGGAGTTCAATGAACCTCTTACTGATGATTATCTTGAAACCTATGGAGAAGTTCCCCTTCCAAACTATATAGTTCATGCCAGGAAAAGCGCCAAAACACCAGAAGAGACGTTTGGAGATACGGCTAATTATCAAACGGTTTATGCCGAGGAATTTGGTTCAATAGCGGCGCCCACCGCAGGCTTTCATTTTACCGATGAAATAATAGAAAAAATAAAATCTCAAGGCACAACCGTGCTTTATGTGACTTTACATATCGGTTGGGGCACTTTTAAACCTGTGCGAAGTGAAGAACCTAAAGAACATATTATGATGGCAGAGGAGTGCTCTGTCGACGCTCAAACTGCTCAAATTATAAACGATGCAAAAAAAAGTGGAAAAAGAATAATTGCAGTTGGAACATCTTCAATGAGAACACTTGAAACTTTCGCCGATAAAGATAATCTTGTTTTGAGCGGAAGAAAAAATGCTGAATTATTTATTTATCCTGGCTATAAATTTCGCATAGCCAATGCCTTTATCACAAATTTTCATGTCCCTGATTCCGCTCCGCTTTATATGACGACGGCATTTGCCGGAAAAGATTTTCTCCTAACCGCTTATAAAAAAGCCGTAGCTATGAAATACAGATTTTATTCTTATGGCGATTCAATGTTTATAGTTT
>CAZHQC010000132.1:0-5486 GCA_964534135.1 uncultured Elusimicrobiaceae bacterium
ACGCGCGCCAATGTAGCAAGTGACCCTTATTTTGACAGTTTTTTTAAAAAGAATCCTCTTCTAAGAACGGTGGCCAAGCAAGGGGATTATGTAGTGCCTATGGATGATTCACCTCATCTTGTGCAGATACTGGATATAATTTCAAATCAATTTGAAGCCGCCGCGGTTTATAGAGTGATAAGCCCTGAAAAATCAATGAAACAGGCGTCTAAAAGTGTGAAAGATATATATGAATATTGGTAAAGAAAAAAATGAAAAAATAGGCTATGCCTTTATATCGCCGTATGTGATTTTTTTACTGGCGTTTACGGCCTATCCTTTAATCTTCTCCTTCTATCTAATATTTCACAGATGGGATTTATTAACTTCCCCCGCCTTTGTAGGTTTAGATAATTTCTTTTTCCTTTTGCATGATACATATTTCTGGCAGGCTTTATTAAACACACTTGTTTTTCTCCTAATTCATATTCCTTTGCAAATAATTTTTTCGGTAATGATAGCCATGGTGCTCGCGGAAAAAATATTCGCGAGAACATTTTTTCGCGCGGCCTTTTTCTTGCCGGTAATAATATCGGGAGCGGTTGTAACAATTTTATGGCAAAAACTTTATGCTACCGATACCGGAATTTTCAATCATCTTTTGGGTTTAATGGGCTTCTCGCCAATTGGATGGCTTACCAGCACAAAAATGGCCATGCCCTCAATAGCCATTATGGCAACTTGGAAAAATATGGGTTTTTATATAATCCTCTTTCTTGGAGGCTTACTCAGCATTCCCGGGCATCTCTATGAAGTATCCAAAATTGAAGGCGCAACCAGATGGCAGGATTTCCGTCTTATAACACTTCCGCTTTTAAGACCGACCATGCTTTTAGTTGTCGTTCTTTCCACTTTCGGAGCTTTCAGTCTTTTTATCGAACCTTATGTAATGACAGGTGGCGGCCCTCTTAATAAAACCATGTCAGTTGTGCTGTATATGTATAAGCATGCCTTTTTGTTCCAGCATATGGGTTATGCCGCTACCATAGGCTTTGCTCTGGCGATTGTAATACTTATGGTTGTTCTTTTGCAGAAAAAATATCTTGGCGAAGAGACGGAGTATTAAACAAATGAAAAAACTTGTTCTTCATCTTATCTTACTTTTTGCCGCCGTGAGTTTTATTTATCCATTTTTATGGATGACATCGGCTTCTTTAAAACCCATTGCGGAAGCCACTTCCATGAATCTTTTATCCTCCAATTTCTCGCTTGCAAATTATATAGCGGTATTTCAAAAAATTCCGATAGGCAGAGCTCTTTTAAACAGCCTTATTGTGGCGGGAGTCACCACAGGCTCCGTTATTTTCTTTAGTTCTCTTGTCGGCTATGCTCTGGCAAAACTTAAGTTTACAGGAAGAGAAACTCTTTTTATGATAGTTTTATTTACAATGATGATTCCCGGACAATTGACTTTAATTCCTTTATATACCCTTATTGTTAAATTCGGCTGGGTGGATTCTTATCCCGGCCTTATAGTTCCCTGGATGATAAGCGGCATGGGAATTCTCATTTTCCGCCAGACTTTTGTAAGTGTGCCCGGCGATTTAATGGAAGCGGCGAGAATAGAAGGGGCGGGAGAACTGACAATTCTAACTAAGATTTTTTGGCCGCTTTCAAAACCCGCTATGGTAACAGTGGGAATAATAACCTTCATGGGAACATGGAACGAGGTTCTCTGGCCGATGATGATTATAAGAGAAAGCAATATGATGACAATGCCGCAGATGATAACCATGTTTGCTGTTGGAGGGCAAGCCGGAGGCGAACTTGGCGTTCAAATGGCGGCTTCAATGTTCTTGGTAATTCCGCTCGTTATAGCGTATATATTCTTTCAAAAATATTTTATAGAAGGCATCGCGTCTTCAGGAATAAAAGGTTAATTTTATGGCAAACGTTATTTTAGAAAAAGTGGTAAAACATTATCCTGGCAATGATAAACCCACTGTCCTGGATTTAGACCTTTCAATAAAGGACGGAGAATTTATGGTGTTTGTAGGCCCGTCCGGTTGTGGAAAATCAACTCTATTAAGAATGGTTGCCGGCTTAATAAGCACGACAAGCGGAAAAATGTTTATTGACGATAAAGACATAACTCATCTTCATCCTAAAGATAGAAGCATCTCAATGGTTTTTCAAAACTATGCCTTATTTCCGCATCTGGATGTCTATGAAAATATCAGCTTTGGTTTGAAGATAAGAAAAACTGACAAAAAGGAAATTGACATTCGCGTGAATGCTGCCGCCGAACTTCTGGGTATTACGGATTTTCTGCGCAAAAAACCTAAAAATTTAAGCGGCGGACAAAGACAGCGCGTGGCCGTTGGAAGAGCGATAGTCAGAAGACCTAAAGTTTTTCTATTTGACGAACCCTTATCCAACTTAGACGCTAAAATGAGAACACAAATGAGAGTTGAAATATCCAAGCTTCATAAAAAATTGAAGACTACGATAATTTATGTAACGCATGACCAATGCGAAGCCATGACCATGGCGGATAGAATGGTTGTACTTAATAACGGCATTATACAGCAATGCGGCGCGCCGGCTGAAATTTATTCCTCTCCGAAAAACATATTTGTAGCCACTTTTATCGGCAGCCCGCCAATGAATATCTTTAAAGGCGACATTATAAAAAAAGACGACAAATTATTTTTTAAGATAAAGGACGAGGAACTCACCCTTCCTTTGAACTTTTCAGGCGTCTTAAAAGATGAAACTTCCGATTATACCTTGGGCATAAGACCCGAACATATCTATTTAGACGAGAGAAAATCCGGCGATACGCCCTTTAGCGAAATTATTGATTGTGAAATTGAACTTGCAGAATCCATGGGCAATGAAGTGTCGCTTCACTGCGATGCCAAAGGTTTCAAATTTCAATCCAATCAAAGACATGACTTTCCCATAAAAACCGGCGATAAAGTAAAATTGGTTTTTGCCCTTGATAAATTACATTTATTTGATAAAAATGGAAATGCAGTTTAATGAAATTTTTTAAATCATCTATATTCATTTTAACTTTCCTATTTTCCAACAACCTCTGCTTTGCGGAATCTGTTTCGATTCCGGAAAACTTATCAATTCCAAAACCCTCTCTTCAGCATCTTCAGGAACTAACCGATGACACTGGGATATTTGAATTTGCCTCTTATGATATAGCGGATAAAAAACACGCTTATTGCACGGAAGACAATGCCCGCGCGCTAGTGGCGGCCTTAATGTTTAATCGCAAATACCCTTCAGATAAAACGGCCGTAAAATTAGCAAAAACATATATGAGTTATCTCCTGTATGCTTTAGATGATAAAGAAGGCAATTTCCGCCACAGACTTGATTTTCAAAGAAATTCTCATGACTGGGTTACAGAAGATGCTTATGGACGCGCAATATGGGGTTTAGGCTATGCGTTGGCATATCCCATTAATGATAGTATGGGAAAACTTGCCAAAAAAATGTTTAAAAAAACTTTTTTCCGCTCAAAAGATTTGATATGGCCGAGAGCAAAAACCTATACAATACTTGGACTGCATTATTATCTCCAAGCGCATGCTTCATCCGACAATAGCGCTTCATCAATCAAACCCTCAATAAAAGATGTAAAAAAAAGATTGATTTATCTTTCAGATTCTCTTATAAATCTTTACAAAAAAAACTCGTCGGAAGACTGGCAATGGTTTGAAAAAACCATGACTTATGATAATGCAAAAATGCCTTTGGCGCTTTTTTTAGCATATGAACATACCAAAAATAAGAAATACTTGGACATCGCGGGAAAAACTCTTGATTTTTTAATTGAAGCCAATTTTCAAGGCGGAAAAATGATGCGGGTTATAGGCAATAATGGCTGGTACTCAAAAGGCAAAAAACCGGCCGTTTATGACCAACAACCGATAGACGCAGCCGCCATGGTTGAAGCTTGCGCTCAAGCATATATTATTACAGGCCGGAAAGAATATAAAGAGAAAATGATTCAAGCTTTCCAGTGGTTTCTCGGCAATAATATAACCGGAAAACCTATTTACGATTTTACAAATGGCGGGTCTAAAGACGGCATAGCTAAAATAGGAGTAAATGAAAACGAAGGGGCGGAATCCAGTATTGAAGTTTTAATTTCTTTGTTAACCTTAAAAGAAACTCTGAAATAATAACCTAAATTCCTAATTTCTGAAATTTTCTTAATTCTAAATTCAACATTCAAAATTTCTTGATTTTGCCAAAGGCAAATCTCCGATTTGCAAGCAAGTGGTAGAATCAGTCCTTGAGGCAGCGGACGCTGAAGCCGAGCGCCTTATCGCGCGTTAACCGGTAGACCCTCGCCTCAGACGAGTTCAAGGCCCGCCTCCACGCAATTGTAGTATCCGAAGGCGTAGAAGACCAGAGGTACGTGGCCGTCCCGCGATCGTAGTAATTACCATCGGTATACCGGGACCCAGCGAGCAAGCCATCAAAGCCACTACTTCCTCCGGATTTAAGTGCTGTTCCTGCAGGGGTACAACCCCAAATAATTCTACCGCCATCGCAAGTTCCCGAATCAAAATAATCCTCCAAAGTATGCCACTCGGCATCTGTGGGAATATGCCAACCGCTGGGACAAATGCCCCGGGCGCCTTCTTGAGTATCACCATTCATAGCTGCTGACCACTGATAAAGCAGTCCCTCATTTGTAAACGGTCCGCCGGTATAATATCCACACCAACCTTCATCACTACTGTTTACCCAAGTTATATCTTTACAGCCATTGCCCGCTGTGCTCCCATCATACTCGAGATTCGTTGCCATCCAGCATTGGGCATTAATTAAAACGGTGCTGTAAGTATTGCCATCAGCGTCATCTACGGTACTAACTCCGCAGGTAAATGAACCTGGTTCGCTTCCGGCCACAACCCAATTTGTACCATTACAAAACTCCAGATCATGATTAGCCGAATTGTAGCGGATTGAACCTTCGGTTGTTCCGCTGCAGGCGGCGCCGGAGTTGCCGACCTTGATGTCTCCGTTCACTTCCAATTTGACGTCCGGACTCGTCGTCCCAATGCCGACATTGCCTGCTATTGAACTGTTCCCTGTGCCTGAAACAGTAAGAGTACCTGACGGAATGCTGACATTGCCGGTTGATAAATCACCGTATATAATGCCTCCTATATTTAAGTGATTATTTGTATCCGCGGTCGGAGCGTCTTCGTCATAGCCGATTATTATATTGTCGTGTCCTGTGGTAATTGAGTTTCCAGCTTGAAAACCCAAAAGCAGATTATCACTGCCGGTGGTTAAACTATAACCCGCTTGATAGCCCATAAGCGTAGAACTTGAGAAGGAATTCACGTCCCCCGCGCCATAACCACCCGCGTTATACCCCACAACGGCATTGCCCGTGCCGGTCTCGTTGTAACGACCCGCATTTCTGCCCACGAAAGAGTTACCAGCCCCCGTGGTGTTGGACTGGCCCG
>CAZHQC010000133.1:0-5385 GCA_964534135.1 uncultured Elusimicrobiaceae bacterium
CGACTACACCTTAAAACAACTTAAAACTGGTTTGACAAGCTAATCCACTAAAGTGTGATATATCAATATGCCAATACATCTGTTTTTTAGGCTCTCTCTGGATGGGCATTGTAATAATACTAGTGTCTTTCATCACAATGCATGATATTATTATTTTCCTGGCTAAAAAATTTATTACAGATAACTCAAAAATAGCCTCTTTTATAGCGACAGGCGCGCCTGCTAAAATTTGTTTAATCCTAACGGCCATAGCAATCATCTTTTCAATTTATAACGCTTTCTCTATTCCAGATATAAAAAAAATAACCGTAGCCATGCCTAACCTTCCACAAAAAATGCGCAATCTTAAAATAGTTCAAATATCGGATATGCATATAGATTTTCCTTACAATATCGGTCAATTTGAAAATGTAGTTAGAAAAATCAATGCCAGCGAACCTGATTTGGTTTTAATGACCGGTGATTTTTTAGATCCGCCAATGGCCTGCAATGGAAGAATTACCAAAGCGGTAAAAAGCATAAAAACAAGACTTGGTATTTTTGCCGTATTGGGTAATCACGAATATTATTATGGTTATGAAAAATCGATTGAATGTTATAAAAAATTAGGCGTGAGATTACTCACGAATGAAATTTTTGAATTTGATGATTTCCAAATTATTGGCTTTAATGACATAAGAACAACAAAAATGACCAAAGAAAATATCAAGAACATCATCTCTAAGCGCAATAAAAACAAATTCTCCATCATACTCTCTCATCAGCCCCGTTTCTTTGATATTATGGCCGAAGATACTGATTTTTTCGCTCTTGCCGGACATACACATGGCGGTCAAATTTTTCCATTCACCATACTTACAAAAATATTTCATAAACACTTCTATGGCCTTTATAAAATTAATAATTCCTACCTATATGTAACTTCCGGTATTGGTTCATGGGGCCCAAAAATGAGATTCTTGGCACCCGCTGAAATCCCCCTTATTACTCTAATAAATTCCAAATAAGAAAAAGACCTATATACAGGGCCCAAAGGGCCTATGATTTTAATGGTCTATATAACTTTCAAAAATGGCCCCTTGGCCCCTTATCATTTTCCGCCTCTCTGATAAAATATAGGTATGAACCCCATGGCGCTATATCGCCACAGGGCAAGCAAAACTAAACAAAGTTTATTAACGGAGACTTCAATGAAAAAAACTTTTAAAGTGGCCATAGCCCTTATAGCGGTTCTTTCACTTTTTCCAAAAGCCAGCCAAGCTGCAAATAATATTGATTCACTTTTAACACAACTTGAGAATTCTGAAAACGTAGAAAGTCAAATAGAAACAAAACAAGCCATAAAAGAATTGGTTTTAACCAATAATAAAGCGGCTAATACAGCGCTTGCTGACTCTTTCAACAATAACAAATCATCAAACTACAGATGCTCTCTTATAGATGCTCTTAGCTCATCGGAAGATTCCAATATATCGGAAAAAATGGCTGAGCATATTAACTCTAAAGATGACTCTATCAGATTATGCGCTTCTAAATCAGCCTCACAAAATAATAGTGAAGCTACTATAGACGCTCTTTTTGCCAATATTGAAAGCTATAAAATAAATAGCCTAAATAAAGGCCCTTATGAAGAAAATCTTAAAGCCAAACTTTCTGCCATAGATTCAATTTGGTCCTTGGGTGAAATTGGAAATCCCATAATAATAAACAGACTGGCCAAATTATATGCTACCTCAGATGAAGTGCTAAAAGTAAATATCGTCATAAGTATAGGTAAAACCAAAACCAAAAAAGCTATTAAAATACTTCAGAACATAGCTGATTCCACAAAAGAGGCTGATTTAGTAAGAGCCACAGCGTGGGAAATAATAGATTATGCGAACGGAATTGAAGACTAATGGAGAATATAAAAATGGATAATAAAAAACTTAAAAACAGACTACTTATAACTTTAAGTTTCCTTATAGGCTTTATTTTCATAGCCAATGTTCAAAACGCATCCGCCATAGAAAAAGGTGACATTATTTATACCGGAGGACAAACTGGCTGGCCTCTCGGCTGGATAAATGAACTTGCTCTGGGACATACCGCAATATTCACAGGATTTGAAGAAAAAAATGGCCGTACTGTTATGGGAATCGTAGATTCCGTTCCCAATTATTTTAAATATGGTGGCATCAGAAAATCAAGTATGAGACGATTTACCCATAATTTCAGCTATCCATATTATGGAAATAGAACAACCAAACAAAAACCCACTAAAAAACAAAGAGAACAAATAGTAGCTATGGCTTTGTCAAAAGTTGGCGGTGATTATAACCTAAGCCACCTGTCTCCAAAAGGTCCCGATTCTTATGATTGTGTAGGCATAAGCGAAGCTGCTTATGAATCAGTTGGTTTAAACCCCACTCCCGATAAACTTGAAAGCGGCTGGGGCTGGCCTCTTACACCCGCGGAACAATTTGAAAACACCATAGCTAATCAACCCGAAACTCAAAACTCGATATATATTCCAAGCAATGAATCAATCGTTCCTCAAACCGGAATAATTGATTCAGCGGCTGAATTTTTCGGAGAAACAATAACAGACAGCGGAATAATAATCCCTTCCATCACACCCCAAAGAACAAATTAATATCATTTTAGAATTAAAATAAAAAGCGGCTGATTAAATCAGCCGCTTTTTTTTACAGTTATTTTTTAAACACCCAATACCATCAACTTGATTGGTGCTATAAACGCTTATATAGGTCTATATAATTTAAAACTTTTTCCGCCTATTTTAACGGTTTTTACATATTTTGTTTTTATCTCCGCTTTAACCCTGTCATTGGCATCATGCGTGAGAAAGATATCATTTTTACCGGCAATATCCTCTCCAAGCTTAAAGGCCACATTCACCGCGGCGCCATAAATATCATCCGTAAATTTAAGAAATTTTCCATAATGAATCCCCGCGCATAGATTAAATTGCTTAATATCCGAAACCCTTTTATTCCTTTTATTAAGATATTCAATCATTTTTACCGAAAATTTTACGGCATCTTCTGTTTTTTTAAAAATAGATATAAAATTATCCGCCTTTGTTGAAATTGTCCTGCCTCCATATTTCTTTATGGTTTTCTCAAACTCATCATGACACTTTGTGAAATTATCCAAAAAATGGATAATGCCATATCTATGGGTTTTTTTTGAAAACCCTGAGGAATCACAAACAACCACGGTCATTTCGCATGAACTTCTTTCCCAAATAGCTTCATCCATCTTCTTGGCGTTTTTCGAAGTCCGTGTTCTAAGTAAATTAAAAAATTCTTTGCTTGATAAGGCTTTTTTCTTTCTCATAGTATCTCCTATTTTTTCTTATTCCTATATGATATAAAAATTTAAATATGTTTATGTGAATCCGGCCTACAAAGCCACATCAATCGCTGGGATATAAAGTGCCGGCTGAAATTTACAGGAAAGAAGAAAAAGCCGCAAGTATATGTATAAAAGAGAATAAACCGGAGCAAATTGTAAATATGGAAAATGTAGTTTGGGCTTAAAAGCAAAAAAATAAAAAGTGACTACACCTTAAAACAATTTAAAACTGGTCTTGACAAACTAAGCCACTAAAATTTAAGCATTTCATTTATGTAACAATTTTGTAAACTTTAATAGCTATGAACGCTGATTTTTATCTATACCTCATCATTGGCCTACTTTTTGGAGAATATGCTTTTAGTATTTTTACGGAATATCTAAATATTAAAAACCTAAGCCCTTTGCTTCCAAACGAATTTAAAGGTTTTTATAATGACTTAAAATATCAAAAATCTCAAGCCTACTTGAAAGAAAATACCGGTTTTGAATTTATATCCTCTTCTTTTATGCTGGCCTTCACAATTACATTCATTTTAACCGGCGGGTTTAACTATTTGGATATGTTTTCCAGAAATTTCGGTTATGGGGAAATAATCACGGGGATAATTTTTTCTCTGGTTTTAAAATTCCTAATGGATATAATTGATTTGCCCTTTGATATTTATGACACTTTCATTGTTGAAAAAAAATACGGCTTTAATAAAATGACACCTCTGACATTTTTTATAGATTTTCTGAAAGATTGGCTGCTAACCATTCTCATAGGCGCTCCCATTTTGGCCGCCATATTCTATATTTTCATTTCATTGGACAAAAACGCATGGCTATATGTCTGGCTCTTCATTGTGCTTACCCAGCTTATTTTGGCTTTTTTATCTCCTATTATAATTCTTCCTCTCTTTAATAAATTTACTCCCCTTGAACCAGGAGAATTGAAAGATGAAATTGAAGATTATGCAAAAACCCATAATTTTAAAATGAAAGGCATCTTTATCATGGACGGTTCCAAAAGAAGTTCAAAAACAAATGCTTTTTTCACAGGCTTTGGAAGATTCAGAAGAATAGTGCTCTATGACACTTTAATAGCCAAACACACCACTGAAGAACTTGTTTCCGTTCTTGCTCATGAAATGGGTCATTATAAAAAGAAACACATGCTTATATTTATGGGCATATCTTTTGCCAGCCTTGGACTAATGCTCTTTATTCTTTCTCTATTTATCAGTAATACCCAATTATTCGCAGCTTTTAAAATGGACAATATCTCCGTTTATGCCGGCATAATATTTTTTGGTTTTATTTATTCACCTATAAACTTTATCCTGGGAATTTTCACAAATTATCTATCCAGAAAGCAGGAAAAAGAAGCGGATAGATATGCCATTAAGACCTATCAAAAACCTTCCGCCATGATAAATGCCCTTAAGAAGCTAACAGTTGAAAATCTTTCAAATCTTAAGCCGCACCCTTTAAAAATATTTATCCATTATAGCCATCCCCCAGTGCTTGAGAGAATAAAATTTATCAATTCTTTAAGTTAACTCATTATTCGCCATTAGCATTTCAAGCGCTTTTTTTATAAAATTTAATTTGCCACATATAATGAAAAAAATACTATTTATAATAATTTTTGTCGCTATTTCCTATGCTTCCTCTGTTGTTTTATATCCTCATGTATTGAAAAAACTATTCAATGTTTCAGGAACAATAAGCATTGCGAAAAAACACAAAAAGAAACCAAATGCCATGCTATTCATAGTTTTAAAAAATAAGGGGAATATCCCAGTAGCCATAAAAAAAGTAATAAATCCCTCCTTTCCCTTAGATTTCAATTTAAATGTAAATGATCTGATAATGCCTGACCTGCTTTCTAAAAAATTATATATAGAGGCCTATTTAAATAATCATGGCGTATTGGGAAAATCCAAAACCGGCGATATGCTGGGAAAACTCCAAAAACCTATTTTTATTAATTCAAAAAATATTGAAATATCTCTAAACCGTTCTTGACAAGGCTATGCC